>SXIE01000446.1 GCA_005772945.1 Pseudomonadota bacterium | reverse complement strand
GGTGGCGCGCGCGGCGCGCTCGGCGGCCTCGAAGGCCTCGCGCAGCAAGGTCTCGGTGGTGCCTTGGCCGCTCTCGGCGCGGCGGCTCGCGGTCTCGACGAAGGCGGCGACGGCGACCTCGGCGAGCGCGCCGGAGGCGCCTGGGCGGCCCTCGCCGGTCGGGTCGCTCATGCCGTCGGCGACCGCCGCGACGACCCCGCCGCGCACCTCGGCGAGGGCCCACGCGTCCTCCTGGACGAGCTTGTCGCCGGGGTGCGAGAAGCCGGCCCCGCGGGCCCAGCGGGCGGGTCTCATCGTAGCGGCTCCAACGTGAGCGTGATGGCTGTCGGGCTCGCGAGTGCGAGCGTTGCGCGCGGCGTCCAGCGCACCGGTTGCCGCGGGGTCAGCGGCGTCGGAGGCGCATCGGAGGCGGGCGCGAGGGGCTCGAACCGGCTGCCGTTGGTCGAGCCGAGCTCGGTCACGAGCACCTCGCTCTCGCGCACGTCGAGCTCGAGGTGCTGCCAGCTGATCTGATCGAGACGCACGACGACGTCCGCGCGGGCATCGCGACCGAGCAGCACGCGGGCACCGAAAGGCAGCGGGATCGCGCCGTGGCCGTGGCCGGCGGCGTTCCAGCGCAGTTGCCAGGCGGCCCAGGCGGGATCGGCCTCGGGCCCGAGGTGGACCAAGGCGAGAGCGGGGGTGAGCTCGGGCGCGGCGGGGGGAATCGGGTTGGGCGCCGACTGGGGCGCGGACGCGAGGTCGGTGAGGGTGGTCGGATCGGGTGGCGTGGATGGGGCGGGCGCTGGCGACGGCGCGCGCTCGCTCGTGCGCTCGAGGCCTGTGACGGGCGTGCCTGGACGCCAGGCGGGGGCGGAGCGCACGAGGCGGGGCCACGCGGCGATCGCGAAGAGGGCGGTCGCGACGAGCACGCCGGGCAAGACGAGGAGCGCTTCGCTGCTGGCCGAGGGGCCCGCACCCAGGATGGCCGGCCCGAGCCCGAGGCCGAGCGCGGCGATCCAAACGACGAGGACGCCGAGCGCAGCGGCGATGAAAGCGCGGCTCATGGTGACCTCGTCGTGACCGACGGTGCGGTCGCGAGATGCGGCACAGGGCGCGCGGGGAGATTGGGGGCGGCGGCGACGGGCGCAACGGCGACGACCGCGGCGGCCGGACCGCCTAGCACGCTCGGGCGCGTGGCAGGTCGGGGCGCTGATGGGGCGGACGCGGCGCCGAGCGGATCGAGCGCCGGGCCGCGCGGGCATTCGGGGTGGTGGCAGACGCCGGGCTCGTCGAGGCAGAAGCCGCAGACGCCCACGAGGTGGACTACGGACATGGCCGGATGACCTCCTTCGGTGCCGGAACGGCGTCCCAGAAGAGACCCGGATCGACGGGCCCGTGATGCAGCGTGGCCGCACGCAGAGCGGCTCCGAGTGCCCCCAGCGGCCGGACCCAGGCGATGAGTGCGGCCGCCAGAGCGACGGCAACGTGGTCCGAGCTGGCGCCGCCCGAGAGGACGACGACGAAGGCGATCGGAAGGCACAGGCCGAGCGTCGCGAGGGCGTGACCCGAGGACCGGTGTAGCGTGAGGGTGACGACGCTCGAGCTTGCGACCGCGGCGCCGAGGCCAAGATGGAGCGCATGAAATGCGGTCGCCGGGGCAAGCGTACGCGCGTGGAGGGCGGCGAGGACGAGGGTCATCGCGGCGCAGGCAGCGCGCAGAGCATCCGAGTCGCGGAGGCGCGGGATGCTCGCAAGCGCCAACACCAAGACTGCCGTCCCGGCGCCGGCCGTCACCGCGAGCATGGGCGAGGCGCCGAGGGCCCGCGCGACGAATGCCGCATAGAGACCGCAGAGCGCGCTCTTGGCGAGAACCCATCGGCGGTCGGCGGGCCCGGTCATGGCGCTCCCCGCACTGCAAGCGCCTCGGCGAGGGCGAGGAGGCGCTCGGCGTGAGCGGCCTGAAGCGGCCCGTCGACCCGGGCGCGCAGGATCCCCTGGCCATCGAGCAGCAGCGTGCGCGGCAGGGACGCTGCGCGATCGCCGGCCCAGTGCGCCCAGTGCGCGTCCGGATCCGCGCGCAACTCGAGCCACGCGGGGCGCGCGCGCGAGGTCGGCTCGGCGTTCTCCCAGAGCTGCTCGACGGCCGCCTCGAGCCCGAGCGGCCCGCCGACGTCGTCGTTCATGACGAGCACGACGCGCGCATTCAGGCCGGCGTGTAGCGCGGTCCCTAGCGCGATGAGCTCGGGCAGCTCGCGCGCGCAGGGACGGCACCACGAGGCCGAGAGCGCCACGAGCGTGACGCGACCGTCGGCGCGAAACGTACTCCCCAGATCGCGCCCCGAACCGCGATCCAGCGGCAGCAGGGCCGACGATTTCGTCGCGGGCGAGCGCTCCGCGCTCTTCGCGAGCGATTTACTTGGTGTACCAACTATTGGCGTGCCAAGCATTTCGACGAGCGGCGCCAGCGCTTCGACGGGAGGGACGGCCGGTGTCGAGGCGACGTGGTCGGCCATCCGCGCGGCCGCGCGGGGCACCTCGGCCGCATGCGCACAGGCTGCGGCGGCTTCCGGCGACGCATGCGTCGGCCTCGCGGATCCCGCCGTCACGGCGGCGGCCTCGCGGCTCCCGTCGTCGGTGCTCTCGTCCGTCTCCGGGGGCCGCACGGCAACCGTGACGATGGCGACGCCGAAGAGGGCAAAGAGGATGGGTCCGTCACCCCGACGCATGCGCCACCTCGAAGCGGCCGAACCTCCCCCTGTCGGGCCCCATTCCCCCGCTTGCGCAAAGCCGCATGACAGGCCAGGATCCGACCCCATGAGCGAGATCACGGACCGCCTGCCCGCCGCGTTTCTGGAGCGCCTCGCGCGGGTCGTTCCGGCGGAGCATCTCGCCGCGGCGCGCGCCAGCTTCGCGCTCGACAAGCCGCTTTGCGCGCGCCTCAACCCGCTGCGTGCGCCGGGCGACGAGGCGTATGCGGCGCTCGTCTCGCTTGGATTTTCGCTCGTGCCGCTGGCGCTCGCGCCGGACTGTTTCATGATCGACGTGCCGCCCGAGCGGCGGCGCGAGGTGACGGATGCGGCCGTCGTCCGCACCGGTGGTGCGTATCTGCAGAACCCGTCGAGCCTCCTGCCGGCGCTCGCGCTCGCCCCACGCGGCGGCGAGAAGGTGCTCGATCTGTGCGCCGCGCCCGGCGGCACGACGCTGCACCGGCGGGCGCTCCGGGCGCGCTCGGGGGAACCAGGCGGCGCGCTCGCGGCGGTCGAGGCCGTCCGCGATCGCTTCTTCCGGCTGCGCGCGCAGCTCGAGACGTTCGGGGCGTCGGACGTTCGCACGTTTCTCAAGGATGGACGCAGCGTCGGGTACGCCGTGCCCGAGAAGTTCGACCGGGCGCTGGTCGACGCGCCGTGCTCGAGCGAGGCGCGCTTCGACGCGCGCGACGCGACGACGTTCGCGCACTGGAGCGACGCCAAAATCCACGCCATGGCGGAGAAGCAGCGGGCGCTCCTCCGCTCGGCCATCGACGCCACGCGCGTCGGCGGTACCATCGTCTATTCGACTTGCAGCCTGGCGACCGAGGAGAACGAGGACATCGTCGCGGCTGTGTTGGCGGGGCTCCCCGAGGGCGCCGAGGTCGTGACGGTGCCGCACGGGCTGGATCCCGCCGCGCTGCCGGCGCACACGTCGGGCGTGACCCCGTCGGGCGTCCACATGCTTCGGATCCTGCCCGGGCCGGCGTGGGATGCCTTCTTTCTGGTCCGGCTCGAGAAACGGAGCGCGACCGGGACGTTTCCGGATTCGAACCGGCGCGAGGAACGCGGGTCGCGGGCCGATGACGCGCGGCGCCCCAAGAAACCCGGAGCCAGCGGATCGCGTCGCAGGTAAGCTCGTCTTGGCGAGGACATGGGAGTGAGGGACATGCGGATACCCGAGGCCGTCGTGTGGTGGGCGTGTGGATTACTTGCAGCGGCGTGCAAGAGTGACGACGGCGCGAGCGGCGACGCCGCGGTTGCCGAGGCGCACGACACGGCGACGAGCGGCGCCGAGGTGCAGCCCGACGCAACGGAAGCCGGCCCCTCGGAGACGACCACGGCGGGCGATAGCGGCATCACCGAGGGCGTGCTCGAGACCTCCAGCGAGGACGTGACGGCGGCCGACAGCGTGGCCGACACGGCGGTCGCTGGCGAGACCGCGGCCGACAGCGTCGCAGCGGACGGCGACGGAGACGCGGCGGACGGCGAAGGCCTTCTCGAGGAGACCGACAGCGGGCCGGACACCGCGCCGCTCGCGTTCGACTGCAGGGAGAACGTCGGCCTGCAGCCCGCCTTCGCGACCCTGACGGGCTTCACCGGGTCGGAGGACTTTGCCTTCGACGACCTCGGCGACCGCTACTCGATCGACGAGGAGGGCAACCTCGTGCGCGAGCACTACGACGGCAGCGCGGAGCTCGTCCTGCCGGCCATCTCGGCCTTTGGCGCGGGTATGGCGGTTCTGCCGGACGGGGACCTCGTCGTCGCCGATGCCGAGCACAACACGCTCATTCGCGTGACGGTCCGCGACGAGCCGGTCACGCAAGAGCTGATTCTCGGCGGGCTCTCGTACCCGAACGGGCTCGACGTCGACCCCGACGAGTTCGTCTACGTCGCCGAGCAGAACGCCGGGCGCGTCCGGCGCGTCGACGCGCGCAGCGGCGCTTCGACCATCATCGCGACGGGCCTCGACAACCCCAACGGCGTGACCTTCGGCCCGGGCTACAATCGGCTCTACGTCGGCAGCTTTGGGCGCGGCACGGTCACGGCGATCGACCGCGATGAGAGTGGCAACTGGAGCCCGCCGCGCATCTACTTCACGATCCCGGCGGTCTCGACGCCGCCCGATCTCGACCTCTGTCTGCGCGCCTCCAGCGGCGCCTGGTGCTACACGTCGAGCTCGCTCGGCGGCTCGTGCGAGACGGTCGACGGCGCGCTCGCGTGCGTGCCGGGCGAGGAGCCCACGATCGCGGTGTGCCAGGGACGCAACGACGGAGACCCGTGCCGCCTGCTCGTTCAGGACACGATGCACACCGGCACCTGCTCGACGCTGGAGTTCGGCACCATGTGCTACATCGAGGAGCCCATCGAAACGGGCTGCCGCGACAAGGCGCTCGGGGACGCGTGCTTCGGATTCGTCTGGGGCGCGCCGACGGTCGGCAGCTGCCTCGATGCGGCGCGCGCGCCTCCCGAGTGGGGGCTGCCGCCGACGGGGATGGCGTGCATCAACGCGGCCCTGTGGTCGCAGCGCGGCGGCCTCGACGGGATCAACGTCGACGCCTGCGGGACGGTGTACGTGACCGAATTCGTGCAGGGGCTCGTCTGGCGCTACGACCCGGGCGCGGCCGAGGCGATCATCGCGGCGTCGCTGCCGAGTCAGTGGATCCCCAACATGCACTGGGGCGTGGCGGGTCAGTGGGATCCGATGACGCTGTATGTGTCCGATCGGGATCAGGGACGCATCTTCGGGTTGCCGCTCGGTCGACCCGGCAAACACACGACCGTCTCGTGGTAACGGCAATGAGGGCGGCGCTCAGGCGAAGCTGAGCAAGACGTCGTCCATCATCTGCAGCCCTAGCGCGGTGAGGCGAATGCGATCCGCGACGCGCTCGAGGCGGCCCCGCGCGAGCTCGGACGCGACCGCGGCGGCAAAACGCGCCTCGTCGGGGCCTAGCGCGAGGCCGAGGTCGAGGCGGCGTAGGCCCGTCATGACGCGCTCGAAGGCCAGGGTCGCGGCGTCGGGGTGCTCGCGCTCGGCGCTCGGTTCCTCGCCAGCCTCGACGCGAGAGAGATACACGCTCGGGCGTGGCTCGTTGCGCCAACGCGTTCCGCCCCAAAAGCCGTGCGCCCCGGCGCCGAGGCCGAGGTACGGCCGCATCTCCCAGTAGGCGGCGTTGTGGCGTGCGACGTGCCCAGGCCGGGCCCAGCTGGAGACCTCGTAGTGCGCGTAGCCGTAGGTCGCGAGGCGATCGCGCGCCGCGAAGAGCATGTCGATCTGCAGGCCGTCGTCGGGCTGGGGCGCGCGTCCATCGCGGATGCGACGCGCGAGGACGGTGCGCGGCTCGATCGTCAGCATGTAGAGCGACAGGTGCGGCGGCGACGAGCGTTGAACGAGCGAGTCCAGCGCGGCCTGCCATGTGGGCACGGTCTGACCGGCGAGCCCGTAGATCAGATCGACGCTGAAGCTCGCGAGCGCACCACGCGCGTGAGCGCTCGCCAAGCGGTCGAGAGCCGCTTCGGCGCCTGCCCGTCCGTGGCGTCGCTCGAGCTGCGCGAGGTGCGCCTCGTCGAGGGCTTGGACGCCGAGCGAGATCCGATTCACCCCGAGCGCGAGGACACCCTCGAGCCAGGCGTCGGTCACTTGCTCCGGGTTCGCTTCGAGCGTGATCTCGGCGTCCGCCACGAGCCCCGCGCCGGCACGCACACTCGCCAGAAAGCGCGCGAACGCGGGCACGGGCCAGAGGCTCGGGGTCCCGCCGCCGACGTAGAACGTCCGATACGGTCCGGGTGCCGCCGGTGCTCGCAACGCCAACTCGCGGACGAGCGCCGAGGTGAAGCGCTCCGCGGGCGCCTGCCGCGGCGTCGTCAGCGCAAAGTCGCAGTACGTGCAGCGGTGCTCGCAGTAGGGATAGTGGACGTAGAGTCCGCCGCTCATCGCGTGTAGACCTCGACGGTCTCCGGCAGCTCGTGCTCGTCGAAGGGCTCGCCGAGGGTAGCGCCCGTGAGCGCGAAGATCCGCGTCGGAACACCCTCCTCGACGTCCATGACGACGACCGAGGGACCCTGCGGCGCGCTCGCGCCGGCCAGCGTCTCGCCCGCCCCCAGCGCGGCCCCGACACTCACGACCGGCAACGCGCCGTAGCGACCTTTGAAATACGCGCGGTGTCCGGCGGAGACGAGCGCGCTTGCACGCGCACGCAAGAGTAATTCGTACACCTTGAACTTCGGCGCGAGCACCGGCAACGCGCGGGCGGTGAAAGGGTGCAGCGGCAGGTACGAGAAGACGAGGCGGCTCTCGTAGATCTGCGCCTCGGCCAAGCGCGCACGCAGCCAGTCCAGCGCGCCGTTGGACTGCTCGCTCCCCGAGATGAAGACGAGGTAGGTGCCGCGGAAGGCCAGCGCCCAGCGCTCGGGGAAGCTGGAGCCATCGGCGAGCTCGAGCTGGTCGTCGCCCGCGCCCTTGAGGGGTCGCCGCACCTCGGCGCCCGCCTCCCGATCCGCTGGCGACAGCCCCCACAGCAGCGGAATGTGGGCCGCGCGCAGCGGCTCGGCAAGCGCCTCCCGCACGGTCGTCCAACCCGCTTCGCCCTCGCCGGCCGCGACCGCACCGCCGAGATGGACGACCAGATCGGGCTTGAGCCGGATGAGATGCGTCGCCAGGCCGGCGTCCGCTTGGCCCGCGGAATCCGCCAAGAGCACCGCCCGAAAGTTGGTCGGCCCGGGCCCGGGCGGCTCGGGGATCCGCGCCGGTCCGATCGCCGGCTCGGCAACGCCAGCCGTCACGGACAGCCGCTCGAGCGGGACGATGCGCGTGGTGCTCACGCGCCAGTCCCCCTCGCGCAAGGTGAGCGTCACGGGCTGATCGGCCGTGCCACCCTGGAACGTGTGGGACACCAAGCATCCGGTGACCGTCGGCGTCCCGTCGCCGAACTGCCAATGGCACTCGGCCGCTTCGTGTCCCGCGGGCCAGGCCTCGAAACGGAAATGGACCGCCGTCGCGCGGTACACCATGAGCTCGGCCGGCTCGAACTGGAACGCGGGGCGATCGGCCGCGCCCGCGTCGTCGGGCGTGCCGGCCACGTCGCTCGACCCGTCGAGCGCGGGCCGCGGAGGCGCGCCCTCGAACGCCGCCACCCCGCGCGCGTCGGCGCCCTCGACCACGCGCGGACCGCGGTAGCAGGCGCTCGCGCCCGCGGCAAGCACGGCGAGCCCACCGAGCGCGAGGCCCAAGAAACCGGCGCGCGCCGTCACGGCACCACCCCCCAGACGATATGTTGTGTACCAACGATTTCGAGCGGCGCGGCACGGTCGCGCTCGTGGCGATCGAAGCGCTCGCCGTCGAGCGTGTAGGCGCCGTGGAGGACCATGCGTCGCACGCTGCGCGCGTACTGGATCCCGTCGGCCTTCGCGCCACGCATGAGGTGCGGGATGAGGCGGATGACCTCGCCCTTGTCGGTCGGCAGGACCGCGACGGCGTTCATCATGGTGGGATAGGCGGTCGTGCGGAGGGTGCCCACGAGGCCCTTGACGAGCTGCAGCGGGACGGTGGTCGCGACGACCGAGGTGTAGTGCGCATAGTGCGTATCGTCGATGACGAGCGGTGTCTCGGGCGCCTCGAGCAGGTGCCCGAACTGGTGCCAGAGCTCGGTGTGAAGCGTGTAGCCGGCCGCGACCTCCCAGAGGAAGCGCACGAGCGCGGGGTAGCCCTGGCCGAAGCGCTCGTACATCGTGAGGGCGTTGAAGACGAGCTCCGATCCGAAGATGTAGCCGAGGCGCTCGAAGCCGTCGGGCTCGCGCGCCGCGAGCAGCGGCACCGCACGCTTGGGAAGCGTCCCGAAGCGCGCCCCACGCAGCTTCCCGAGGAAGCGCCGGAGCGTTCGGACGGGGTGTCCGCGCGAGCCGAAGACGCGCGCGAGCATGTTCATGCCGCCGCCGTTGACGAAGAGAAAGAGCGGCAGCGGCACGTGGTGGCCGACGGTCTCGGCGGCGCGGCGCGTGACGCACACGGCCGCGTTGAGCGCGTGATGGATCGTTCCGTCGCCGCCGTTCAGGACCAGGACATTCACGCGCTCGCGAAAGAGGAGGCGCTCGAAGGCCGGAACGAGATCGCTGAGCGATCCGGTCTCGAGGGCGCTCGACGGATCGGGCAGCTGCTCGCGCAATTGGCGATGCCCGACCGACTGCCAGTTGGTGCGGGCCAGCGGGTTCGAGAGGAGCCCGAGGTGCACGCGCGCGTTCGGCTCGCAGCGGTCGACATAGGCGCGAATGGCGTCGCGGTCGGTCATCGTGGCGGCACGATGGCATGAGGCGGCGCATCGGAAAACGCTTCGTGCGCGCGCCGCGCAAAGTGCTCGAAATCCGGCGCCACCCAGACATCCCGCGCCCCGTCGCGCCAGACGACCCCGGGCCCGCCTTGCCCCTCGGACACCTCAGGCGCGCGCGCCGCGCCGATCGCACCAAACCCGCGCGCGGCGAACGTCGCCTCGAGCGCCGGCGGAACGAGCACGACCAGCCCATAGTCCTCGCCGAACGCAGCGCGCGTCGCGGCCTCGACGCCGACCAGCGCCGGATCCGCCGGCAGCGCCGCGAGGTCGACGACGAGCCTCACGCCGCTCGCCGCGGCCAACCGTGGCAAGTCCGCCGCGAGGCCATCCGACAGGTCCATCCCCGCGTGCGCCCCCTGAGCCAGCGCCCAGGGGCCCGCCCAGAGCGGCGGTCGCGGAGATAGTTGGTGTTCCAAGCATTCGCGCAGCGCCCCCGACGCACGCGCGAGGGCGTCGACCGTCGGATCGGCGAGCCACGCACGCAGCCCGATCCCCGCGCGTCCGATCGGCCCCGCGACCATCACGCGATCGCCCGCCCGGCCGCCGGTGCGCGTCAAGACGTTCACCGTCGGCGCCGCCCCCCAGGCCGTCACCGAGAAGAAGAGCGGCCCCGGACTGCGCACCGTGTCGCCGCCCGCGATGACGACCCCGGCCCAGCGCGCGCAGTCCCCGAGCCCCTCGGCAAACCCATCGAGCCAGGCCGGATCCAGGTCGTCCGGCAGCGCCATCGACAGCGTGAACGCCTCGGGCGTCGCGCCCATCGCGGCCACGTCCGAGAGATTCACCGCCAGCGTCTTCCAGCCGAGCGCCAGCGGCGGATGCGACCGCACGAAGTGCACGCCCTCGACGAGCGCATCGCTGGTGACCACGCGCGTCAGGCTGTCGGGCGCGATCACCGCCGCATCGTCGCCCGGCCCGGCCGGGGTCGGAGCGTGCGGGATCCGCGCGAGCAGGCGCCCAATCCACGCGTCCTCCACCGAAGGCACTGGCCCCATTACGGCCGCCCCGCGTTCGGCGCGCGCGGCGGCGATCGCAGCGACCGCTCCTCGCTCTCGCTCAGACGCCGCCGAAGGACGTCGCCCATCACCGTCGAGAGCGTCACGCGCGGCAGCACCCGACCACCGACCACGACCATGAATCCGGTCACGCCGGGCCGCATCCGCGCGAAGCCGAGCCGCGCGCGCAGCAGCTTGCGAACCGCATGGTCCGCGCCCGCGAGGCCCGTCAGCGCATCCCGCAGGAGGCTCGCTGCGTCGAACACCTCGGCCTCGACCGCCGACGGCTTGAGCTGGGTTCGGGCCAGAAAGCGCCGCGCGAAATCCGCGGCGGCCGGATCGGCCCACGCGGGATCGACGACGTCGGCAAACACCGCGTTCTCGGTAAGACGCTCCGCATGATCGACGATGCTCACCTGGTTCCAGCCGCTGCCCCCAAGGTACTGCACACCCGGACCGCCGGGCCGCGTGCGCGGCGCGATGCGCCAAAACTCGAGAAACGGCGCCAGGCGCCGAACGACCAGCGCCTGCTCGGGGATGAAGAGCGCGTCGAAGTCGACCTTGGGCGTGGTCTTGGTGGGCTTCTTCAGACTCGCCGGGAGCCCCGCCAGCTGCTTGACGATCGGATGAAAATCCTTGGTGTGCGTATCATAGGCGACGACGCGCACGACCGTCCCGCCGAGGCGCGCGAAGGCCGCCGCCATCCCGTTCGCGAGCTCCAGGCCGACATCGGTGTCGGGCCCCAGGATCGCCAGGCGCGCGGCTCCGAGCTCGCTGCGCGCGTGCTTGGCCAGCGCTTCCGTCAGCTCCTCCGGGCTCGCGCGCGTCTTGAACGCGACGTCGTCGAGCCCTGGCGCAAGCGCCGCCGCGGGCATGGCGCTCGCGAGTGGCAGCACCGGAACGCGGAAGCGCCGCAGCACCTCGAGCGCGGCCGCGGTCTCCTTGCGCCCGATCGGCCCGAGCACGACCGCCACGTGCTCCTCCATGACGAGCGCCTCGGCCGCCGCCGCCGCCCGCACCGGATCGCCGCCCGTATCGCGCACGACCAGCCGCACGCCGGTCGCACCGTCGAAGGCCAGCTCGAGCGCCGCAAGCGCCCGCTTGCCAAGGCGCGCGTAGTCCCCGCTCAGCGGCAAGAGCACACCCACCGCCCGCGCGTCGACCTGATTCCACGCGTTCGCGCGCGCCGCCGCGAGCTCGACGCGGGCGCGCTCCTCGGGCGTCAGATCCGGCGCGAGCGCCAACAGCGCCGCCGCCGCAAGACAGGCGGCCGGATCGGGCTCCACCGTCGCCAGCTCGCACGCCGCCGCGAACAGCGGACGCGGATCGAGCATGACGACCTCGGGCTCGGTCGGCCCGCCATCGCTCCTGTCCCCCAGGCCGCCGTCGGCCGACTCGAACGTGCTGACCTCGTCTGAGCCGTTGCTCTCGCCGTCCCCGACGACCTCGGCGAGCGCCGTCGGATCGAGCAGCGGCGCCGGCTGCGGCCGCGCGCTCCCACATCCAAGCACGTCGGACACGAGCACCAGGAGCGTCACCGCGACGCGCGTCCCGCTCATGGCCGATGCTCCCCGCGCTCGCCGCGCCGCTCGCGCCCCTCGCGCCCCGCACGATCAGCCGACCCCGTCCCGGCCGCATCCCCGACGCTCCGCGGAAAGCGCGCCGCCGGCAGCGCCTCGCCCCAGCCCCGGAGGCCCGCGCGCTCGTCCGCCGTCAGCGCCGTCGGCCACTCGATTCGTAGGTGTACCAACTGATTTCCTCGCCGCCCGACACCCCAGCCCGCGAGCAGCAGGCGGTCGTCCTCGCGCGAACCCGCCGGCACCTCGACCTCGACCTCGCCCCAGGCGGTCTCCACCGCGATGCGCCCGCCCGCCAGCGCCAGCCACACAGGCACCGCACGCTCGTGCACGACGTCCTCGCCGTCCACGCGAAAGCGCGGATCGGGCGCGACCGACACCTCGATCCACAGATCACCGCGCGGACCGCCCGCGGAACCCCCCAGCGGCCATTCCCCGGCGCCCGCCACGCGCAGCGTCTGGCCCTCTCGGACGCCCGCCGGGATCGGCACGACCAGGCGCTGGATCACGGGCGTACGGCCCCGGCCCTCGCACGCGCCACAGCCGACCCGCGGCCGGAACCCGCGCCCCGCGCAGCTCGGGCACATCACCCAGGTCGCCCGCATCACGGGTCGCGCGACGACCTCGCCGCGCCCGCCACACGACTCGCACGCACATGGGACCTCGTCGGCCGCGGTGCCGAGCCCACCGCAGTGCGCGCACGTCTCGTCGTCCGGCAGCTCGACCACGCGTTCGTCCCCACGAATGACCTCGGCGACCGGAACGACAAGCCGTAGGCGCCGATTCCTCCCCGCCTCGGGCGCGCGCTCCGAGACGCCGAAGAGGCGATCGAGAAACCCGCCCGCGGCGAGCGCAGCCTCCATCTGCCGCTCGGCGAACCCGGCGCGCACCGCGTCGTAGATCGCTCGGCGCTCCGGATCCCCAAGGACCTCCCAGGCCTGCGCGATCACCTTGAAGCGCGCCTCCGCGGCCGCGTCGCCGCCATTTGCATCCGGATGCCAGCGTGCCGCGCGCTCGCGATAGGCGCGGCGGAGCGCCTCGGCGTCGGCCCCGACCGGCACTCCGAGAACGGCGTACCAGTGCGGCGGCGCCTCCGGCATCAGAGCAGCGTGTCGGGGACGAAGACGATGTCGCCCGGCTGCAGGATGAAGTTCGGCGCGCGCCCTTGCGTGATCTTCTCGACCGGCAGCGGCACGCGCTGATCGCCCTCGGCCGTGTGGCGCGTCACGATCACGTTGTTCGAGTTCGCCGAGTCCTTGAAGCCGCCCGCCAGCGTGATCGCCTCGACGATGTTCATCTGCGAGGCGTACGGGAAGGTCCCGGGGCGCTGCACCTCGCCGAGCACGAACACCTTCTTCGAGTTGAGCTCCTTGACGAAGACCGACACCGACGGGTCGCGCAGATATCCGTCTTTCAGGCGACGCTGAATCTCGGCCGCGACCTCGTTGGGGCTGGCGCCCTCGACGACCACCCGATCGATGAGCGGATACTTGATCGCGCCGTCGGCGGACACGCGGAAGATCCCCGACAGCTTCGGCTCGCCGTAGACCGCGACCTCGAAGACGTCGCCCGGCCCGAGGCCGACCTTCGCCATCTGCTCGGCGATGGCGAGGTTCATCTTGTCGTAGCCGGTCGTCGGCGCCGAGTCACACGACGCACAGCGCGCCGACGCGACCCCGAGGAGGAGCGCAATCCAACGCACACCAAGCATTGCGCGCGGGCCGGTCGCGACCATGTCAGTAGCGCAGATTGAGGGTCGCGAAGAGGCGATGGTCCTCGTAGCCGACGAAGTTCACGATGCCCGAGGACTGGATCTGGAAGTCGCTCAAGACGCGGTCGTAGCGGTAGCCGAGCGTCGCGCCGAAGATGCGCGAGATGTCGAAGTCGACGAGCGCACCGGCGCGGATCCAGTGCTCGGCGCGATTCGGCTCGGACACGATCGTGACGGTGCCAGCGGTTTGCGCGGGCTGCCACAGGCCGTAGGAGCGTAGGTCGTAAGCGAAGTCGACGTTGAGGTCGACCAGCTCGCCGATGCGCTGGGTGAACTGCGTATAGGCTCGAAAGTACTGAGAAAAACCGCCGAGCGGCGCCATCTCGAAGTCGCGTGCGACGCCGACGTGGAGGATCGACTTGGGGCCGAAACGCCAGCTGACCTGGAGCTGCCCGATGAACGAGTTGAAGTTCTCGCCGGAGTCGAGAAGGCTATTGCCGTAGCCCGCGCGCGCCAGGACGGCTAAGCGCTCGGTGATGTAGCCTGAGAGGCCCAGGTAGACCTTGACCGGCATGCCCGCGACGAAGTTGCCGGTGGCCTTGGCCTCGGCCGCGGACGGCTCCTCGGTGTAGCCGGCGATCGTCACCATCGACTCGAGGAACGCGTAGGTCATCGGATAGAACCGCCACGACGCGAGCAGGCGGACGTTGTGGTTGTCGGTGTTGATCTTCGCGATCTCGTCGTAGCGAACCAGGTCGTAGGAATAGCCGAGCGTGAAGTCGAGCGCGCGGCCGCCGGGATGGAAGCCGAGGTCGACGCCGGCCAGATTGTGGTTGCGGTTCGCGTTGCTACCGATCTGCGGACGCGTCCAGAGCGTGCGCTCGAACGTGTCGAAGAGCGTCAGCGTGAAGGCCTTCTTCGGGAAGAAGGCGACCGACATCTGGGCCTTGCCGCCGGCGTTGGTTTGCTTGGCCGCGTTGTCATTGCCGATGGGGATGAAGGCGTCGACATCGAGGCCCAGCGAGAACGCGACCGTGTCGAACTCGGGATTGAACAGCGCGACACCGGGACGCGCGTGCAGCGAGAAGGCGCCCTCGGGCTCGCCGTTGCGGTCGTCGACGCGGAAGAAGTTCGTGCGGTACTCGCTCTCGAGGAAGAAGTGCGGCTGGATCACGAACTCGCCGGCCTGAAGCCCGAAGCGCGGTTTCTTCGACACCAGGCCGATGCCCGCACCGAGGAGACCCGAATAGGACGGACCCAGGCCCGCCGGGCTGATGATGCGGGGGTCGCCGACGCCCTGCTCGAAGGTCTGCGCGCGCGCCCCGGGAAGGGCGGCGGCGACGAAGGCCACTGCGGCGATCGCTTTCTGGATCCAGGCCGGCAGGGCTAGGCGGGCGTGCATGAACTCTCGCATGATGATCGGGGCTTCTCGTGGCCTGCGGGCTGCACAGTTCGCGCGCGACGAAGCGCGAGGCGCCCGTCCGCGAGGCGTAGGGTCAGAGGATGGGACTCGCGTTGATCGGCTCGGTCGGCACCGTGATGATCGGCGAGTAGGTGTTCGTGCTCGAGAAGGTCGTCGAGAGATCGTTTTGGATGGGCAGGACGCCGACGAACGTCAGGCGGCGCTCGACCGACGACAGCTCGAGGGCGGCGATGCCGATGCTCACGGCGCTCTTCACCTGCGCGTAGTATTCGCCGACCTTCGCGCACGCGATCATGATCTTGATGTACTCGTTCTCGACGCGCTTGCGGTCGTTCTCGGCCGCGCGCTGCTTGAGCGTGATGAGGTTCTGCTCCGAGAGCTTCACGAGCCCCTTCATCACCGTGATGGCTTCGTTGCGTGCTTGCGCGGCGCTCACGTCGCCGGACGAGACCGACGTCTCGAGCATGTAGAACGAGTCCGTGAGCTGCTCTTCCATCGTCTTGACGCAGCGGCTGGCCTTCTCCACGAGCTTGGCGTCGGGGATCTTCGAGAGATCCTCCTCGTCCTGCTCGGGCGGGCTCGCCGGTGTCGGCGCCACCGGGCGGCGGGGCTCGCTGGGATCAGCCGCACGCGCCGTGAATACGACGGTACCGAGGACTGCAGCGATGAGCGTCGATTGAATCTTCACCAGGAATCCTCCGCGGTACCGGGCGACGGAACCGACGGACACCTATCCATGAGCCACACTGCGCGAGCCCGCTAACTGGCTGCCGCCGCGAGTGAAATTGCGCCTGGATTGTAGATGGGCGCCCGTCCGAGGTCAACATGTACGGCCTCAGCTTTTGGCCGAGATGTCGCTAGGTTGCCCGTCGGAAGCGAATTGATCGTTCGGCCGCGGTCGTTCTTCGGTTCGCACCGGGGCCGCAATTGGGGCGGTTCAGAACGGATTCTTCCTGGCGGTGTCGATGATGCGGTCGACGAAGGTGCGCTGGAGCTTGAGGTTCTCGTACTCGATGCGCGACCGGCCGAGCACATAGAAGACCTGCGGCTTGGAGACCTTGCCTTCGATGACGAGAGCCTCGAGGTCGATGACGCCGGCCTTCTTCGGATCCCGCGGCTCGGCCCCGCGCGCACTCCCCGCCGTGCTCCCAAGGAGCGCCATCAGCACTGCTACGATCAGGTGTCGCATGGCTCAGCCGTCCGGAGTCGGGGTCTTGAGTTGGTTCTGGCGGTTCTCGGTCTCTTGCTTGATGAGTGTGGCGGCCTCTTCGAGGTACTTGTCCACGGCCGGGTCTCTTCCGCCGATGCGCTTGTAGGCGTTGAAGCCGCTGACCGCGTCGTTGAGCTGCTGGAGGCGGTCGCGCTTGGCGTTGGGGTTCTCGAGATAGAGGATCCCCAGGTTGAACCACGCGTCGGCCATGCGCGAGTCGAGCGCGAGCGCCTTCTTCCACGCGACCTCGGCCTGGTCGAAGTAACCCGCGCCGCGCTGCGCACCGCCGAGGTTGATCCACGCGTCGGCGAAGCTCGGCGCCATGGCCAGCGCGCGCTGCAACGTCTCGATGGCGCTGTCGAAGTTACGAACCGCGATGTAGGTCGCGCCCAGGCTGTTGAGGGCCTCGACGTAGCCCGGCAGCTTTTGGACCGCCTCCTCCAAGAAGATGCGCGCCTCGATGACGTTGGCGTCGGCCGTGCGGATCCCGGCCAGCAACGGCAGCGCCTCGGGGTCGCGGTCGAGCTCGAGCGCGCGGAACAGGATCGACTCGGCCGTCACGCGCCGGTCGAGCCCGATGTAGGCGCGTGCCAGGAGCTTCATCGCCGGCACGGACGTCTCTTGCAGCTTGAGGACGCGCGTCGCCGCCGCGATCGCGTCATCGTACTTCTTGGCCGCCTGCAGGGCCTCGCCATACGCGAGCTGCGCGCCGACGTCCTGCCGGTGCGTGTTGGCGACCTCGGCGTATTTCGGAAGGGCCGTGTCGATGGTCCCCTGCGCGGTCTGCACGCGCACGAGCAGGATCAGCGCGGCGGGGTTCTTCTTGTCCGCGCCGAGGCAGATGTTAGCCGCCTGGGCCGCGCCTGGGAGGTCATTGCGAATGAGCTTGAGGGTGCCGCTCACGACGTTGGCCGGACAGCTCGCGCGGTCGATCTCGAGCGCGAGCTTCAGCTTGGACTCCGCCCCGCCGAGGTCCCCGCGGTCAACCATCTCCTGCGCCTCGGCGGCCATCTCGGCGGTGCGACCCGGGTCGGCCGCGCGGGCCTCCGACGCGATCGCCACGAGGGCGAGCCCGACGAGTAGCGAAGGTCGCAGGTTCATGGGACCCCCGGGTTCGCGTCAGTCGGCGTCGGCGTCGGCGTCGGCGTGGCCTTGGTGGGAGCCCCGACCGTGCGCGCATCGACGCGGAAGCGCGGCTCGAACGTCGGGCGCCGCTTGGGCTCTTTGAAGAGCGGGTAGTCCTGCGGCTTGTACTTATTGATGGCCTCGAGCGCGCGCTTGGCCCAGTCGTTGGTGACCTTCAGGCGCCGCGACTCGGTCACGGTCTTCTCAAAGCGCTCGATGGCGGTGTTCTCGTACTTGAGGCCTTCGTCTTCGACTTGGTTCGTGAAGATTTGGAGCTCTTCCTCGGTGAGCCCGCGCGGCTGCGGTGCCTTGTACAAGGTGTCCGCAAAGTCGCGATAGATGTCGCCGAGCCGGAAGAACGCCGCGATGGTCCAGTCGAGCGATTTGTAGGGGAAGACCTCGGCGTACGCCAACTCGAGCTCGTCGAGGACCTTGCGCTTGCGCTTCAAGTCGGCGGCCATCTTCTGCTGCACGGTGCCGGTCAGGCGGATCTTCGCGTAGTCCGCGAACTTCTGATCGATGATCATGAACTTGGCCTTGGCGGCGGCTTCGGAGGCGGCCGTGCCGGGCTGGAAGCCACGCACCTGGTACTCGCGTCCGACGTCCTCGTATTGTTTGGCGGCGTCGCGCAGCTTGCCTTGCGCGAGCGCGATGTCGCCGAGCTGCATCATCGCGGCGAGGATGCGGGTGCTCATCCCCTGCGAGTCCTTGAAGCGCTTGATGAAGGTGAGGAGCACGCGGCGCTGCGCGTCGCGATCGGAGTTCTTCTCGTGAAGCTCGGCGGCGCGGAAGAGCGCGTTGGCGGCCTCCTCGCTGTCCTTGAACGTCTCGGCGTAGCGCTCGTAGGTCGCTGCCGCCACGGGGATGCGGCCCGAGTATTCTTGCAGTCGAGCGGCCGTGAAGAGCGCGTACGGACGGTTGGGATTCTTGCTGCCGTCGGTCACCTGCATGAAGGCGAGGTAGGCGTCCGTGGCCTTGTCGAAGGCGAAGAAGAGCTTGTAGTTCTCGGCGAGTTGGAAGATCGAGTCGGTCTTGAACTCGCTCTTGGCGAACTTGGGATCGTTGACGAGCTTGTCGAAGATGCGCGCCGCCGAGTCGTAGTATTTGCTGTCTTTGTAGGCGATGGCGCCGTTGAAGTACGCCTTGTCGAGCGCGGCGAAGTCGGGGTTCTGGTCGGCGATGCGCTCGAACTCCTTGGCGGCCTCGAGCGTGCGCCCGGCGGCCAGCAACGACTCGGCGCGCTGGAACTGGGCACCGAGCTTGAAGACCTTGATCGTCTTCTTGATTTCGAGCGCCAGCTCGGCGTCGCCGAGGTTCACGTTGTCGGCGATCGTCGCCCAGCGCTCGAGGTTCTCGAGGTCGTTTTCGTCGCGGTACATGTTGAGGATGCTCTTCATCGCTTCGGCCGCGAGCGCGTCGTCGGGGAAGCACGCGATGACCTGGCGGAAGCGGGTGCGCGAGTCCTCGTAGTCCTTGAAGCGCATCGTCATGCTGGCCGCCTGGTAGGCGAACGCCGCCTGGGGCTTGCGCGACCCCTGCCGCGTGATGTCGCGCAGCACGTAGAAATCGGTCGCCTGCAGCCAGTTGCGAACCTCCTCGGGGATCGGCTCCGGCGTCACCTTCTTGGGGTCGCCGCCTTGGTCGACGTCGTCCTTGGGCGGCTGCCAATTCGAGCCTGGCACCGATTTCTCGGGGATCTTCTTGGACTGCACCGCGTCGACCAAGATGCGCTCGTAGGCCTTCACCGAGGACCACGCCGCGGTCTCGCGGAACTTGGCCTGGTACGGGTCGCTCGCGACCTCGAGATAGGCCGCCGCCGCCTCCTGGAAGTGCTCGCTGTAGTAGAGCGACTCTGCCAGGTAGAAGCGCATCTCATACGCCTCCGGCTCGTTCGAATAGCGCGAGAGGTACTCGCGATAGGCGCGCGCCGCCTGCTTGTAGTTGTCCAGCGCCTGCGCCAAGAGCTCGGGCTTGTTGTCGGTCTTGCCCTCTTCCTTGAGCTCCTGCGCGCGTTGATGCAGCGACAGCGCCCGGCGCCGCATCTCATCTTCGATCGCCTCGCTGCCTTCGGCGATGCGGCGCGCCTCGGCCTGGTTCGCCTGCGCCCAAGGGCTCGTCGGCGAGAACATCTCGGCCAGCTTCTGCCGCTCCTTGGTGGCGTTGTCGATGTCCCGCAGGACATCGTAGATCTGGATGATCTTCTGCTGGTAGTCGATGGTCGCGAGTGCCAGCGGGTTCTGCGCGATGAGCTTGCGATAGACCTCGATCGACTCGCCGTACTTCTTGAGGTCGTGGAGGTCGTAGAGCGCCTCGGCATAGCGCGCGACGATGTCGCGCTCCCAGGGCGTGCCGCCGCTCAGGTACCCGAGCGCGCGCGCGATCCCCGCGTTCTTGTCGTCCTCGCCGTCGTTGTCCCAGTCGTCTTCGGCCAGGCTCTTGGCGAGGTAGTCGATCGCCTCCTGACGAAGCGCGCTCGCGGTGCTGCTCGAGCCGCTCTTGTGCTCGTCGTACCAGGCGATGAGCTGCTTGAACGTCTTGATGGCGCGGTCGTAGTCGTACATCTGGAAGTACGTCCACGCGAGCTTGTAGAGCGCCTTGTCGAAGTAGCGACTCTCGGTATAGGCGAGCGCTTTTTGGTAGTAGGACGCCGCGGCTTCGTACTCGCCGCCGTCGAACTCGCTCTCGGCGATGCGCAGGAAGACCTCGGGTCCGTAATCGCTTTTGGGGTAGCGCTCGACCATGCCGAGCCAGACCTTCTTGGCCTCCTCGAACTCGCCGCTCTCCTCGAGCACGTAGCCGAGCAGATAGGCCACCGCGTCCGCATAGCGATACGTCCCGGCGAAGTCCTTCAGCAGCGCCCGATAGGTCTTGACGCTGTCGGCGTAGCCGCGCTCGGGAACCGTCGGCTTCTCGGGCACCTTGCCGCGGTCGTAGAGCGCCTTCTGCTCGTTGTAGTGCTTGAGGCCGTCGTCGTAATCGACGGCGCTCTTCTCGTAGTAGAGCTCGGCCAGCCGGAACATCGCGTCGGGCGTGTAGCGCGGCTCGAGTGGGTACTTCGCGATGAAGCGCTGAAACTGTTGGATCGCGTCCTCGCGGCGCTGGCGCTCGCCCAGCTCGATCTCGGCCGCCTGCTTGTCGAAGCGACTCGCGACGCCCTTCATGCGGTCTTTGAAGGCGTTCTCGAGCAGCTGCTCGACCTCGGTCCGATACTCGTTGGCGACCTCTAGGAAATGCGCGTGTGCCTTGTCGAAGTCCGCGCGCTCGGGTTTGACGACGGCTTTCTTCTTGCTGCCGAGGGCGTCGAGCGCCGTCTGTCCCCCCAGGAGCTCGCGCTTGCACTTGCCGATCTCGGGCACCGCGGCGACACGCGCCAGCGCCTCGGCGCGCTTGGCCGCGTCCGCCGGACGCTCACCCGGCTTGGCGGCGGGGTCCCCGGCCTTGGGCTCGACCTCGGGCTTGAAGGGAGCCGGCTGCCGGCCCGGCCCGGGCTTGGTCTCGCCAGGCTTGGTCTCGCCAGGCTTGGTCTCGCCAGGCTTGGTCTCGCCGGGCTTCGGCGTCGGCTGCGGCGTCGGCGCGGCCGCATACCCCGCGGTCGCGAAGGCTGCCGCCGCCACCCAGGCCGCGAGGACGAGCCGCTTCACGGGCCACCCCCGTCCGGGGGCGCGGGCGTCTCGCCTTCGGGCTTCGCGCCACCCTCGGGTTTCGGCTCGCCCTCGGGCTTCTTGTCACCCTCGGGTTTCTTCTCGGCCGGTTTCGCGTCGGCCTTCTTCTCGGCCGCCTCGTCCGCGGCCCCGGACTTGATCGACTCGAGGTCGTCCTGGAGCTGCTTGAGCCGCCGCGAGCGCTCGTCGTTCAGTTTCTGCAGGGCGGTCGTGCGCTCGTTCTTGCGCGCCCACGTCACGTCGAGAAGCCCCACGTCCGCGTCCAGCACCACATTGTCCATCCGGCCCTGCGCGCGCTTGAAGAAATCGTCGCCGAGCCGCCGCGCGACCGTGCGCCCCTCGGCGTCGAGTCCGCCCACTTCGACCCCATAGCTGGCGAGGTTTTCCGACTCGTGACGAACCTCGGCCACCAGCTCCTTGGTCTTGAGACCGACCTCTTTGTCGATCGCCGCAATGACCCCGTCGAGCCGCACGATGATGTCCCCGAAGCGACCGCGCGTGTCCCCAAACGCGCTCAGTTCCTTGCCGAGCGGCCCCCCGAGGCGCACCCCGATCTTGTCGTAGAATTGTCCTTCTTTCTCGAGCGCCTCGAGCAGCGATGCCTTCAGCGTGCTCTCGCCGCGCGTCGCCTCGTCGCCGGTGCCGATCGATTTGGCCTCACCCGCGATCTCCTTCTTGAGCTCGGAGAGCTCGGCGAAGAGCTTCTCGATCTCGGCCTTCTCGACCAGGATGTCTGCGCGCAAGCTGGCTTCCTTTTCTGGCGTCAGCTTCTCACCGCCATCCGCGTACTGCTTCTCGTCGAGGTACTTCTCGACCGCCAGCAGCTGCTTCTTCAGCTCCTGGTAGCTCTGCTCGACGAAGTAGTTCTTGCGCTCGAGCTCGCGGTAGCGACGGGCGATGCTCTCCTGCCGCGCCTCGTAGGCTTCGAACGTCGTCGGCAGGCGCGCCGCCTGATCCTCGAGGTGCCGCCGCCAGGTCACCAGCTCCTTGTGGGCGTTGACCTCGTCGGGCGTCATGCGCGCGCCGATGCGCTCGGCCTCGGTGTCGAGCATCTCCGAGAGGAGCAGCACCAGCCGATTCTCGAGCACCAGCGCCTGCGACCACCCGGCCCGCAGCTCCGGAAAGAGCTCGACGCGGTTCTTCGCGGTCAGCATCTTCTCGAGCTCTTCGGCGGTCGCCTTGGCGGTGTCGATGTCCGAGCGCTCGATCGAGATCCGATCGAAGACCGACGCGACCTTGCGGAAATCCGCCGTCGATTCGATCCACTTCGCGGTCTTGGCCGAGAGCGGACTCGTGAGGCCCGCCGTCCCCGTCCGACGCTCGAGGAGCCACGTGAAGTAGCGCTGCACGTCCGCGGGATTCTTGACGAATTTGGACAGCTCGTTACGGATCGGCGCGTAGCGATCGACGATCGTCTGGTAGCTCGCGAGCGCCTCTTCGTAGTCGCCGATCACCACGTTGAGCTGCCCGCGCAAGACGTGCGCCTCGATGTCGACGGCCTCGTCCGACACCGTCAGCAGCAGCACCTCGACCGTCTGCAGCGCCTTTTCGAACTTCTCCTGATTCACGTACGCCCACGCCATTTCGTAGAGCGCGATCTCGTAGTGGCGGCTGTAGCGACCGATGTTCTGGTAGGTCGTGAGCGCGCTGTCGAAGTGGCCCTGCTGCACCAGGATTCGTCCGATCGCGAGCCAGGCCTGGTCGCGCAGCTCGGCGGTGAGCGGCTCGGAGCCCTTGACGCTGGCGAGTCCGCGGTAGACCTCGAGCGCCAAGTCGTACTGCGCGAGCGCGACGTAGGAGGCGCCGAGGTAGAAGCGCGAGCGCGCATAGAGGTCGCTGTGGGGCGCGATGTTCTGCAGCCAGGCGAGCGCTTTTTCGGGCGCCCCGAGCCTGAGGTACACCTTGCCGATCCCGTAGCGGGTCCGGTCGGAGCTCGCGCTGCCACCGAGCTCGGCCAAGGCCCGGCGCAGCGCCTCGTCCGTATCGTGGGTCAGGGCGATCTCGAGCAGATCGAGGCGCGCCTCCTCGGCGAGCTGGGCGTCGCGACCGGCCACAACCTTGGTCAGGATCTCACGCGCCGCCCGCGGGTTGTCGATCTTGAGCAGCGACTCGCCGAGCAAGAGCAGCGCCGCCTCGTACTCGAGATCGCCCTGGAAATCAGGGCGCTCGACGACGTCATAGAGGACGATGGCGGCGTTCTCGAACTGCCCGAGCTCGTAGAAGACGCGCGCATCGAGCAGGCGCTTCTGGTTCGGATACTTGCGGAAGATTGCAAGCGGGTTGGCGTACGCGCGCACGAGCCGCTCCACCGCCCCCTCGACGTTGTCGAGCTGCGTGACGAAGCGGCGTGGCCCTTCGGCGCGCGCTGTCGTGCCGGCCTGTGCGCTGAACGCGACGAGGCCGACCGCGATCGCGATCTTCCCGAGACGACTCACTTGGGCTCGACCTCCGCCTTGGGCGCCTCGTCGACAGGCTTGTCACTCGCGTCGCCCTTCTCGACCGGCGGCTTCTGGGCGCCGCCACCGCCGTCGCCCGGGGTCTCCTCGGCGGTGTAGCTGACCTGCTTGACCTCGAAGGTGATCGACGGGCGGTCACGCAGATCGTAGGTGATGTCACCCTTCTGGTAGCCGATCGAACGGACCGTCGTGACCTTGCCCTTGGTCGCGTAGAACGTGTAGCTCGCGCGCAGTTTGAAGAGGTAGTCCTTGAGGTAATTGAAGAGGACCGAGTCGCCTCGATAGGACATCTCGACCGTCAGGACGTGGTTGCCGGGGACGAGGGTCTGGTTGAAAATCTCGATTTCGTCCTTCTCGAGGATCTTCGAGTTCTCGTCGGCGAAGTAGATCTTGTCGCCGTCGAGATGATAGAGGACCTGCACCGGCTTGAAGCTCGAGCCCATGTCATTCGTGTGTAGAATCACGACCTTGGCCTCGGCGATGACGTCGTTGAGCAGTCGCTCGCGGAGCAGCGTCACGTTCTTCTTCGCGCGGAAGACCTTCTCCTTGAGGCCGACGACCTTCTCTTCGAGCTCGCGCAGCTGCAGGTCGTGGATCTCGTCAGCCGGTGCGCCCGGGTCGGCCGAGGGCGAGCCCGGCGACGGAAGCAGCGGGCCGGCGCCGGGACCCGGGG
>SXIE01000445.1 GCA_005772945.1 Pseudomonadota bacterium | reverse complement strand
GAGCTCGCCGAGCCCGGCGTGCTCGTGTTCTCGCGCAACGGCGAGGACGTGCGCAAGATCTTTGGCGTCGTCGCCGAGCTCGAGCGGCGCCTCGTGTACGGCGATCATGGGCCGAGCTTCCGCGCGCGGCTCTGTCCGCGCATGAACTTTCTCAGCCTCGTCCAGAAGCAGGACGTCTATATGGAACAGTCCGTCGTCGACATCTTCAAGAGCACGCTGGCGATGTTCGGGATCGACGGGCCAGACGACGTCGACTTCGAGCGCTTTGCCGCCAAATACCCGGCGCGCGACTTCGTCGTTCAATATGCCGAGTCGGACTTGTCCTTCATTCGGCGCCTCGCCGAGCACGTCGGCATCAGCTTCTTCTTCGAGCACCGCCGCGGCTCCGATCGACTCGTCTTCACCGACGCGAACGTGGGTTTCCGTCACCACCGCAAGCCGACCACGCTAGTCGTCGCCACCGAGAGGGCGGACGAGGGCGGCGTCGTGTCGCTAAACGCCGTCGAGCGGATGACGAGCAGGCAGTTCGTCGTGTCGGACTACAACTACCGCACGCCGGACCTGGAGATCTCCGGGGCGTCCAAGGCGGCCTTCGGCACGGGCGGCGGAGTCGTCGCGTGGGGCGACCATCTCAAGACGCCGGAAGAGGCAGCTGCGCTCGCCAATATCCGCGCCGAAGAGAGCGCCGCGTGGCAGAGCGTCTACCGTGGCACGAGCCAGCTCGTCGAATTGGCGAGCGGAACGCACTACGCGCTCGAGGGAGCGGGCGTCGACGGCGTACGCGTCCTCATGGCCGAGGTCGAGCACGAGCTTCGGCAGCCGCTCGGCCTCCACGGCTCCGAGGCGGAGCCCGCGCGCTACGAGAACACGTTCGTGGCGACCGACGCGGCTCGGCCGTTCCGGCCGCAGCGGCTCACCAAGAAGCCCGTCATCGCCGGGCTCGTCACGGGGATCATCGCGGGGCGAGTGCCCGGCAAGGACGAGATCGCGGCGCCGATCGACGAGCACGGTCGCTACATCGTGCGCTTTCTCTTCGACACCGTCGCCGACGGCGAGCGCATGGCGTCTCGGCCCGTGCGCATGGCGCAGCCCTCCGTCGGGGCGGACTACGGCGTCCAGTTCCCGAACCACGCGGGCACCGAGGTGCTCATGGCGTTCGTCAACGGGGATCCGGACCGTCCGATCATCGTCGGCGCCGTCCACAATGCGCTCACGCCGGCGCACGTCACGACGGAGAGCGCCGTCGACAACGTGATCCGCACCGCGTCGGGGATCACGATGCGGTTCCGCGATCTCGCGTAGACCGCGTCATCTTCACAGGATCTTGGCCGACCCTATCCCCATAGGCGCCACCAGGGTCGAGGCTTGGCGACCTTGTCGAGGCTCGTGGCCGCCATCATGGGCAGCGCGTTGCTCCGCAGCGTGTTGATCGTGTCGTAAACCTTGGCCAGCTGCGCCTGCATCGCACTCTTCGCGGCCTCCGCCGCATCGATCGCCGCCAGGCGCGCTGCCTCCGCTGCCGCGACCGCGGCAGGACCGACGAGCGGCGCGACCTGGGCCTTGAGCGCGTCGATCTGCGCCTGGATCCCGGCGATCGCGGTCTCCATCGTCTTCGCCTGCGCGTTGAGCGCGGCTACTTGCGTCTCCAGCTGCGTGACCTTGGAGGCGAGCGTATCGATGGCGGTCTGCACCTTCGCTGGGCTCGGGACGGCCGTGCCGTCGATCTTCAAGACTCCACCGATGGTGACGGTTCCGTACAGCGTCATCGCATCGCCCTCGCAGAGGATGTTTTTCTTCCCGCCGGAGCCGAGAACGACCGATGTCTTTCCCGTGACGGTGACCTGCTCCTGCTCGAGCTTCACCGCACTCTTGTCCACGGTGAGCCCGAGCGACTTGCCGTCGAAGTCGAGCTCGAGCTTCGGGGCGGTGTCGTCGTAGGTCTCCGATTGCGGCGTCGCGGTTTTTGATTTGCCGAGCTGGAGCTTCTTCTCCCCGAGGTTGGCCATGGCCCCCGGGGTATTGAGCCAGATCGTCTTCGCCACGCTGACGTTGACCGTGTCCGTGGGCTTCTGAGCGCTCGTGGCGGCGGCCCCCGGCGCCCCCGCGCCGATCAGCAACGTCGGCCCGCGAAGCTCGAGGTTCCCGGTGTGCGCGGCGATTGTGACGGTCGCGGCCGCATGGAAATCGAGCGCCTTGGCCAGGCACTGAATCCCGGCGTTCGACAACATCCCAATCTCGTCCCGCGCCACCATGTGGATGGTCCCACTGCTGAACACGTTGAAGTCGCCTTTTTCCTCGGGGTCGTCTTTCGGGATCCCCATTTGGCCGCCGAGCCAGGTGTTGAACTTGTCATTGAGGTCGCTGATCAATTTCATCAAATGCTCGGGACCGGGGATGAATTTCTTGGGGTTCGGATCTCCGGCCTTGCCGCCCGCGATGAAGGTGATCGAGTGCCCGGCCCCGGTGATGGCCGCCGGCGAGGCGAGGGTGATCCCGCCGTCGCCGGCGAGGATGCCGACTCCGGGCGTGTCGGCCCGCGGCTCGAGGAAGGCCTTCAGCTCCTCGGCGACCTCGGAGATTTTTCCCATGACCTCGACGACCTGATCGACCATCTCGAAGACCGGGCGCGCGATCGCTTTAACCGTGTCGCCGCTGAGGAGCGAATCGAGGCTCTCGAGCGTGGTGTTGACGGAGTCCATCTTGTCGTAGTCGTCGCGCTCCTCGGGGCTCGAGCCTTCGCTCTGCGCCGGATCGGCGCCGAAGAAAACCGCGGCCACCGGGTTCTTGAGCTCGAGGTACGAGGCGCTTCCCGCGACGTTGTGGGTGACCTTCACGGTTTGGCTTCCGGCGTCTCCCTCGAGCGTCGCAACGAAATTGCCCTTGCCGGCGAGGGCGCCTTGGAGCTCTGCCGCGCTGATGGAATTGGCGCCGCCGGCAGCCGCGCCCGCGAGGCCGAGTTGCTTGTGCTCGGCCGACGCCGCCATCAGCGAAACCGTGGCGCCGACGCCTGTGTTGACGCTGGTGAGCGTCACGGTGAAGCCGCTCGCGGTCGCGGTCCAGTTGCCGGCGCTCTGGGCGTGGCCATTGAGCAAGGCCGCGAGGCTTGCGGCGCGCGTGACGGCGGAGGTCGCGTTCAGCGACGCGAGCTCGAGCGTCGCGGTCACCGACCCCACGGCGAGCGTGGCCGAGGCACCCGCCGGCGTGGAGAAGGTGAGATCGGCGAGCGCAGCGGCGCCCGCGCCGGTCGCCTCGAACAGGGCGCCGCCCTTGGTCAAGGTGTCACTCTCGAGCGTGAAGCCGGCCGGCCAGCCCGAGGGGTTCGCGTCCGAGCTCCATGCCCCTCGCGCTGCGTCGTATCGGACCCGTTGCCCATCGACTGTGACGGTGGCGTCGCCCGTGACCGTCACTTGGCAGCTCGTGAAGAGGCCGAGCAGCGTGAGCGTGCATGAGGCGGGC
This sequence comes from Pseudomonadota bacterium, assembly GCA_005772945.1. The sequence continues at coordinate 1,760 of SXIE01000445.1, read as the reverse complement.
GTCTGGTAAGAAGAGAAGTCCGCGATCTGTGCCGTGCCGCCGTCGGCGTCCTTGATCGTCATTTCGGCGTTCGCAAACGCGCTGATGTCGTAAGGCTCGGCGGCGCTCGTCAGCTCGGCCGTCGTCGACTCTTCGTCCTCCGTGCCGCCCCAGGCGGTCCTGGCGAAGGCGGGATCGACCCGTTGCTTCTTGGCTTGTGCCCAGGCGTTGTCGTCTCCCTCATGGCCCCACTTCTTCCAGTCCTCGGGCTTCATGCCCCGCGCAAATTCGTTGAACGCCTTGACCGCGCCGGCCAGCTTGCGAATGCGAAAGAGGATCTCGTTGTCGAAGATGGCGGGGATGAGCGCTTGCAGCACGTCGGAGAAGCGCTTGAGCAAGATCCCCGCCTGAATCACCGTGGCGAGCGCCTTGCTCCACGGCATTACCATCGGCGCATTTTCCGCTCGAGCCATCCCGGTCGGCTCGTACGGATCGAAGCTCGTCAGAAACTCGTACTCGCTCGTGGTCCAATTGAGGGACATGCCCATCGCCGATAGGCAATCGGGCTTCCACTGCATGCCTTTGAGATACGAGTCACAGAGCGTCTGGGTATCGGCAGCTTCGTACCCAAGCCCGCCAAGCTGGGTCACGAGTTCTTTCAGCAGGCCGCTACCGGGGGGACCGGCGGGCTGCGTCGTGCCGGCGGCGGCGAACCATTGGTCTTGGTCGGGCTTGCCCTTTTGCTGGTGGTCAGTCCAATCTGGCCCGTAGAAGAGCGCCTTCACCGTCGAGCTGATCTTGTCGACCAGGTAGTGCTGATTGAGGTTGTTGTAGTCAATCCAGGTCGGGTCGTCCTTCGAGTAGGTGTCGTTCTTGAACGAGCCCTGGCCCGCGCCGGCGACGATGACGACCTTGTCGGTGGCCGCGAGCTTCGCCGCGCCGTCGCTCGCGAGCGTCATGTCCTCGGCCGCGAACTGATCGAGCGCGCCGTCCGACTGCACGTAGAGCGCGGCGGCCTGGGCGAGCATCGTCTTGCCGACGTCGAGGAACAGGTTGTCCTCCGCCTGAAGCGACAAGCCTGGGTAGCCGAACTCGCTGCCGCTCGTCGCGTCCGACTCGCCCATGTTGAGGCGCGTCGCGGGCTTGGGGACGACGATGGAGAACTGGGTCGGCGTATCGCACGTCGTGTCGGTCGGCATGCTCGCATCCTGGCGCGAGGTGGCGCCCCGCGACAAGGGGCGGCGCGAGCCGGTGTGCGTCGGCGTCGCCTCGCCTTGATCGCGCCGACCGCGGGATTCGAGGTGGCCGAAGCTCGGGCAGGGCCGCCGCTGCTAAACCAAGAGACCGAGGTCGCGCAGCCGGACGACGCCCCCGAGCACGCGCGGGGCGAGCGCCGCGCGGCGCTCCGTGCCGGCCGGCAGCCCATCGACCACGAGCGCCCCCGCGTCGATGCGATCGGCGAGGGCGTGCACGAGGGCCTGCCGGTCGCGCGTGCCATCGAGCAGCTGAGCGAGCGCTACCTCGAGCGCCTCGAGAGCTTCCGGCTCGTGGCGCGCGTTCGTCGCCACGGGGCCGCGCGACAGCTCGAGCCGCGCGAGCTCGAAGAGGCGCGGAGTCGATGAGAGCTCGCGGTGCACGGTCGGCGTCCAGTCGAGGAGCTCCACGTGATGCCGCCGCACGAGCGCGACGAGCGGCGCGAGCAGCTCCGCCGCGCTCGCCGGGGTCGCGGCGGTCTCGTCGTCGCGGACGCGCGCGAGCGGGAGCCGCTCGGTGGCGGCGCG
>SXIE01000444.1 GCA_005772945.1 Pseudomonadota bacterium | reverse complement strand
GTCTCGGACGCGGTCTCGGACGCGGTCTCGGACACGGTCTCGGACACGGTCTCGGACACGGTCTCGGACACGGTCTCGGCCCCCCCATCCGCGCGCCCCGCCTCATCCCCGCCGCACTCGTTCACGCATGCCGCAACCGCCAGGCCGATCCCGGCCCACCCCGAACGTGACCGCATGCTCACTCCTCTACCGCAAAGATCGCGTATTCCCAGCCGCCGAGCTGCAGGTCGAACCCCCCGCCGGTCACCGTCAGCGTCCGCGGCGACCACAGGCTGCGCAGCGTCTTGCCGTCGATCCCCAGCTCGGGGGGCGCCGTCACGCGCTCGCTGCGCGCCGCGTCACCCTTCACCATCGCCACCACGACGACCCTCGCGCCCGCCCCCGGTGCGGCCGCCGGCAACCAGCGTGCCTGCACGTAGAGCGTGTCGTCGACCCACAGCTCGCGCCGCGCGCCCGTCCGCAACGCCGCGTGCGTTCGCCGCGCCACGCCCAGCTCGCCGACCCGCTTCTGCACCTCGCTCTGGTCCGCCGAGAGCCCCGTCCACGGCCGCATCCGCCGATTGTCGGGGTCGCCCGAGCCCGCCAGCCCTACCTCGTCCCCCATGTAAATGAGCGGGATCCCGGGCCGCGTGAGCGTGAACGCAAACGCCGCGCTCAGCGGATTGATGATGTCCCAGCGCCCCGATCCGTTCAGCAGATCCGGGGTCGCCCCGAAGTTGCCCTGGTCGTTGCCCGCGATCGCCGTCGCCATGCGCGCGACGTCGTGATTGCCCAGAAACGGGCTCATCCATGCGTTCGCCGCGCCATACGTCGCGTCGCTCGCCGCGCTGGCCGCCTCGAGCTCGCGCAACGTCCCGGGCGTCCCGCCGCCGGGTGCGAACACCGAGCGGATCGTCCAAAAGAGCGGGAAGTCGAAGAGCCCGTGGAGCTCGGCCGGCCCGATGTACTCCAAAAGGACGGCGCGCTCGCCGCCCCCGACGAACGCCTCGCCGACCAGCCAGAATGGCGCCCCGCGAGCATCCTCGACGGCGCGCAGGCGCTCGCGCACGGCCCGCATGATGACGTGATCCATGTGCTTGACCGCGTCGATGCGCAGGCCGTCGATGTCGAGATCGGCGACCAGCTGCACGACGTCGTCCGCGACGCGCGTCACCACGCGATGGTCGCGAAAGTCGAGATCCGGCAGGTACGCGGCGAACTGGCAGTCGAGCGCGTGCGCGTCCCAGGCGCAGTCGCCCTGCCCGCAGACGCACCCCGACGTGCACAGCCCGGCCGCGCAATACGGGTGCTGCTCGTGGACGTCGTTGAGCGTGACGTCGAGGACGATCCGGATCCCGCGCTGATGCGCCGCGGCGATCGCAGCCACGAGCGCGTCCTTCCCGCCGAGGCGGGGCTCGATCGCGAACGCGTCGATCGGCCAGTAGCCGTGATAGCCGGCGACGTGATGGACCATGTCAGTGGCGAGCCAGCCGCCCGTCGCGTTCTGGAGCACCGGCGTGAGCCAGATCGCGTTGACCCCGAGCGTCTCGAAGAACCCCTCGCGTATCGCCGCCTCGAGCCCCGCGAAGTCGCCGCCCAGGTAGTTCGCGATGTCGGGCAGGGCAGGGTCGCCGACGACCGGATCGGCGCGCTGATCGGAATTGCGGAACCGATCGGGCATGAGCATATAGAGGAGGGCGTCGCGCCAATCGAACGGCGTCGCCTCCCACCAGAGCGGCACCCACAGCGGCGCCAGCGGCGTGCCGGCCGTATCATTTGCACGCGCATGCAAGCTGTACTTGCCCGGACCGCCGCCCACAGCGCCGAGCGTGGCGGCCGGCAGCGTCAGGTCGAACGTCACGTCCGTGCCTGCGATCGTCGGCACGACCGCCGTCGTGCCCAGCGTCAGGACGACGCTCGCCGGATCCAGCTCCGCGCCGTTCTTGCCGGCGACGTAGCGCAGGCTGCCGCGGGCCCGCCCGCTAGGGTCGATCGTGAGCGCGAGCGCGCCGACCTCCCAGCGCGGGCGGGTGCAATCGGCGACGCGCAGGTTGCGCAGCTCGACGCCGCCGACCCAGTGCGTCGGGACGTTGCGCGGGCTCGCGCCCTCGAGCGTGCCGTTGACGGCGTAGCGCAGTCCGTACTCGCCCGGATCGAGCCGCAGCGTCGTGCGCCAGGCGCCGTCGACGCGCACCATCGGCGCGGCGGTCGTCGAGAACTGGTTCCATTCGCCAGCGGCCGCGACGGAGGTGGCCAGCGGGGCGCCGTCCCACGCGAGTTCGATCGTGCACGCGCCGTCGCCCGTGACGACCTCGGCGGGCGGTGCGTCGGGCTCTGCGTCGCCCCCTACCTCGGAGGCGGTCGTATCGGGCGTCGTCGATTTGGCGTCCCCGATAGGGTCAATGAAACCCTCGTTGCACGCGCCGGCGCCCGCAAGCGAAGCGCCCAGGAGGCACGCGGCAGCGAGGAGGCGTCGGCGGGGGTCGCGCATGCGCGGGAGCATGCCTTCATCAGATGCCGCCTGCAACGCGCATCGACCGCCCGCGCGGCGCGCGCAGGTCGGCGCTTGGCGACACGTTGGCGCCTCGTGGTTGCCTCGCGGAGCGCGAGGCGGTAGAGGGGCGGCCTCACGGAGAGGCGGCCATGGTGCAAGGGGCGCGAGGCTGGGGCGTACTGGCGATGCTTGGGATCGCCGCCTGCGATGCGGGCGAGGGCTCGGGCGAGCCGACGGGCGAGGCGGCGCTCATGCCGGGCAAGTCGGACTCGGCGCACCTGGGCGCGGCGCCCGTCGAGGCGGGACACGCCATCCTCTATGAAGTGCAGGTGCGGACGGCCAACGCGTGCCGGACGGATCTGGGGTCGGCCCGTCAACGGGCGGCGTGCGCGGCGAAGGTGGCGCCGACGCCGGCGTACAACGCCGAAGGCATGAGCTGCGACCAGCTGGATGCGCTCGAGTCGGTGCGGCTCGGGACGCTCGACGACCTCATGGAGGACACGGCCGATTTCCGCGAGGGGATGACGCTGCGCTACATCGACGAGCGCGTCCAGGCGACGACCGTGTGGCTCATGCCGCTCTTTCCGAACAACGACACGTGGTCGATCCCGGCGGCCTGCGACAACCTCGGGTCGCCGTACGCCGTGCGTGATTACCTGCACGTCGCGGCGTCGCATGCGCGCGCGTGTGTCGCCCTGGGACGCGATGAGTCGGGCGAGACGCCGTGCTGGGGGACGGACGCGCTGGACGCGGTGATCGCCGATGCGCACCGGCGCGGGCTGAAGGTGATGCTCGACGTCGCGCTCAACCACTTCGGCCACAACTACACGTTCTACGATGTCGTGGGCCACACGCCGATCCGCGAACGGATTGCGGCCCGCCAGGACCTCGGCAAGCTGTGGGAGTTCAATAAGACGTACGAGCCGGCGCTCTTGCACCCCGAGATCCTCGACACGCCGGCCGAGCTCGCGGCGCTGGCGGCGTCCGATTCAGGCGCCAAGGCCGCGCTGGAGGCGCTCGAGGCGCGCTGCCCGAGCCTCGCGGGGATGGCGCTGGTGCGGTCGTTCGCGATGTGGCGCGAGGCGCTCGACTGGGAGCGGGCGACCTTCCCGTGTGACGACGCGTATCTCGAGGCGGCGCTGCCGGGGTTCTATCTCGGGGCGAACCACTTCGATCCGGCGGCGCGCTTCGGCGACTTCTTCACGAACGATTGGCCCGACGTGAAGTTCCTCTTCCACCACGCCGACAACGCGGCGCACCAACACGAGCTCGTGCGCGAGCGCGAGTACCTCTTCCGGATCCTGAACTACTGGGTGTCGCGCGGGGTCGACGGCTTCCGCCTCGATCACACGACTGACTCTTACGGTGGGATGGGGCCGAGCGAGTGGCGGTATCTGCTCGGCAAGGTCGTGTACTACGCCGCGAAGCGCGGGCAGGCGCGCCCCGTGTTCCTCGCCGAGGAGTTCCACGATCAGCAGGGCATGGCCGACGTCGTCGACATCCTGACCGAGGGCTACGTGCGCGACATGACGGGGCGCGACGGGGTCACGAAGGACGCGGCGTACGTCGAGCGGCTCATCGCGAACATGGCGCGCTTTGGCGACCGGGCCTACGTCATGACGGCGCTCGAGACGCATGACGAGCACCGCTTGGTCGACGGCACCGGCTTCGATCGCTGGACGGGCGCGGGGTTCTGGGGGATCGGGGCGACGACGTGGTCGACGCCGATGCTGCTCATGGGGCAGGAGTTCGGCGAATCGGCGGGGCTCGGCTTTCGAAAATCCGATCTCCTCTTGGCGCGCTTCGACGGGAGCGCGAGCCAGCCGCTCGACGCCGACCTGCTCGTCGATTTCTACGGCGCGATGAACCGGGCGCGGCGCGATCCGAAGAACCGTGCGCTCATGTCGAACCAGTATGCGTTCCTCAGGGCGCGCGACACGGGCCTCGCCGATCCGCGGATTCTGGCG
>SXIE01000443.1 GCA_005772945.1 Pseudomonadota bacterium | reverse complement strand
GGTCGTCGGCTCGGGGCCCGGCGGGCGCGTGACGTCCGAGGACGTCGAGCATCACGCGGGTGGCGGCGCGGCACCGACCGGTGGCGCAGGGGCTGCGGCGGCTGACGTGCCCACCAGCAGCGGGTCCAAGGCCCCTCTGCCGGCGTGGACGCCGGCGTCGCGCGCTGCCGCGGACGGCGAGGTCGAGGAGCGCGTGAAGCTGCGCGGCCTGCGGCGCGCGATCTACGAGACGATGGCGCGCTCGAAGGCGACCGCCGCGCACTTCACCTACGTCGACGAGGTCGACTGCGAGGCGCTGGTCGCCGCGCGCGACGCGCTCGCGGGCGCCGCCGCAAAGAAGGGCGTGAAGCTGACCTACCTGGCCTTCATCGCGAAAGCCGCGCTGCTCGCCATCCAGCGTTTCCCGAAGATCAACGCCGAGATGGACGACGCGAACCAGGAGCTGGTCCTCAAGAAGTACGTCCATCTCGGGATCGCCGCGGCGACCGACCCCGGGCTCATCGTGCCGCGCATCCGCCACGCCGAGCGCCTGTCGATCCTCGATCTCGCCGGGCACATCGGCGATCTGGCGGAGCGCGCGCGGACGAACAAGCTGCGGCCCGACGAGGTCAAGGGCTCGACCTTTACCATCACGAGCCTCGGCAAGCTGGGCGGGCTCTTCGCCACGCCGATCATCAACCACCCCGAGGTCGCGATCCTCGGCGTGCACCAGATGTCCAAGCGCGCGGTCGTCGTCGAGGACCCCGACGGCGACGACATCGTCATCCGCCGGCGCATGAACCTCTCGTTGTCGTTCGACCACCGCGTCATCGACGGCCACGAGGGCGCAGCGTTCGCACAGGCCATCAAGGCGTATCTCGAGCAACCCGAGCTGATGCTTTTGGAAATGACATGACCGCTCGCGGGCAAGCGCAAAGCGCTCTTCGCGAACCCGATCAAGCGCAAAGCGCTCTTCGCGAGAGATCGACTGATGTCGTCGTGATCGGCTCGGGTCCGGGCGGCTACGTCGCGGCGATTCGCCTCGCGCAGCTCGGCAAGAAGGTCGTGCTCGTCGAGAAGGAAGCGCTGGGCGGGGTGTGCCTCAACGTCGGTTGCATCCCGTCCAAGGCGCTCATCTCGGCCTCGAAGCTGGTCGAGCAGATCCGCCATGCGCAGGCGATCGGCATCCACGTCGAGGGCGTGAGGGTCGACCTCAAGCAGATGATGACCTGGAAGGGCGGGGTCGTCGGCAAGCTCACCGGCGGCGTCGGCCAGCTCGTCAAGGGCAATGGCGGCGCGGTCCTGCGCGGCGCCGCGGCCTTCGTCGATCCCCACACGGTCGACGTCACGACGGCCGATGGATCCATCGAGCGTGTCACGTTCGCGCACGCGATCATCGCGACCGGCTCGGTCCCGACGACCATCCCGGGCTTCGCGTTCGACGGCACGACCGTCATCGGCTCGACCGAGGCGCTCGCCTTCGAGGCCGTCCCCGAGCGCCTCGTCGTGGTCGGTGGCGGCTATATCGGCATGGAGCTCGGCGGCGTCTGGCAGCGCCTCGGCAGCCACGTCACCGTCCTCGAGTACGCCGATCAGATCCTGCCCGGCTTCGAGTTGGATCTCGTGCGCCCGGCGCTCAAACGCTTCAAGGACGCGGGCGGCGCGGTCCACGTCGGGACGCGCGCGCTCGGCTTCGACCGACTGGGCCAAGGTCCCGGGGCCGAGGTGCGCGTGCACGCCGAGACGCTCGCGACCCACGCGCGCGTGAGCTTCGACGCCGACGTCATCCTCGTCACCGTCGGGCGCCGCCCCTTCACCGAGGGCCTGAACCTCGCCGCGGCCGGCCTCGCGACCGACGCCAAGGGCTTCCTCGCCGTCGACGGCGCGCAGCGCACGAGCGTCCCGCACCTCTTCGCGATCGGCGACGTGGCCGGTCAGCCGATGCTCGCGCACAAGGCCTCCAAGGAAGGCGAGGTCGCGGCGGAGGTGATCGCCGGCCACGCGGCCGCCTTCGACGCGCGTGCCGTGCCCGCGGTCGTCTTCACCGATCCCGAGATCGCCACGGTCGGCCTGTCGGTGAAAGACGCCGAGGCGGCCGGTCACAAGGTCAAGAGCGGTCGCTTCCCGTTCGCCGCGAACGGCCGGGCGCTGTCACTCAACGACACCGACGGCTTCGTGCGCGTCGTGGTCGATGCCGACTCGGGCGTGCTCTTGGGCGTCGAGGCGGTCGGGCCCGAGGTCTCGAACCTCATCGCGGAAGCGGGGCTCGCGCTCGAGATGGGGGCGCTTGCGTCCGAGCTCGGCGGCGTCATTCACGCGCATCCGACGCTCGCCGAGGCGGTCATGGAAGCCGCAAATGGGGCGCTCGGGCATGCCATCCACGCCATGAACAAGTAGCAGGCGGTCGAAGCAGCCTGCTGGTGATCGGACCGATCGGACCGGTCAGCACTTGGTGGGCTCGGGATCCGTGGGCGCGGGGTCGGTCGGCCGCTGAGCCCCCGGCATGTCCTGGAACACCTCGGGCAAGCTCGCGTCGAGGTGGAACCCGTTCCAAGGTTTCATCTTGAGGTGCTTGGGCATCGGCAGCATCGCCTCCTTCTGGAGGGAGCTGCCGCCGTCGACGCGCACCGTCGCGCCCGTGATGTAGGCTGCGGCCGGCGAGGCGAGGAACACCACCGCCGCCGACACCTCGGCCTCGGTCGCCGCGCGCGCCGACGGGGTCTTCATGAAGACCTCCTTGGCCATCTTGGCCACCGCCGGCGGGTAGTTGTGCAGGCCGCTCGAGAGGACGAAGCCTGGCGCGACCGCGTTCAGCCGCACCCCGGCTGAGGCCCACTCGACCGCGAGCGTCTGCGTCAGGTTCACGACCGCCGCGCGCGCCGCGCCCGTGTGCGCCATCCCCGGGAAGCCGTTCCACATATCCGCCACGATCGACACGACCGTGCCGCCGGACGATCCCGGGCGGGCCATCGCGAGGCGGAAGACGGCGTGCGTCACGAACCAGGTTCCGTTCAGGTTCGTGTCGATGACCGCGCGCCACCCCTTGGGTCGGATGAGCGCGGCCGGCGACGCGAATTGCCCACCAGCATTGTTGATGAGGACATCGATGCGCCCGAAGGTCTGGACGATCTCGGCGATGGTGGCCTCGACCGCCTCGTCCTCGCGGATGTTCAGCTCGCGCGCCGCGGCCTGGCCGCCCGCGTCGGTGATCTCGGCGACGACGGCGGCGAGTGGCTCCTTGCGCCGTCCGGCGACGATGACGGTCGCGCCGAGGCGGGCCAGCTCGTGCGCGATGCAGCGGCCGATCCCTGTGCCGCCGCCCGTCACGAGCGCGACCTGGCCGTCGAAGAGTCCATCGCGAAACGCGCTTTCGAAACGTCGGTTGGCAGTCGTCATGGCCCCGTGATAGCGCCGTCCGGATGCACGGTCCACCCGATCCCATGCCGCTCGTTCGAGGTTGCCCGCCCGCCGAGCTCGCGCGCTCGCCCGCCGCGGCGGCGATCGGGCGCCTGGCCGCGGAGAGCGGGCTCTTCCTGTTCGACTACGAGGCGCGCGTCCAGCTCGAGCTGCCCGAGCACTGGCTGCCGCTCGGGCGCCCCGATCTCGGCGTCACCGGCCTTGCGCCGACCTGGGACCGGGGCGTGCTTCCCGAGTCGAAGTACCTGTCGTTCCGCCACGACCTCTTGCTCGGCAGTCTGCACGCCGGCCACCGCGCCAAGTGGAGCGCGCACGAACTCGCGCACGGGCTCGTCGGCTTCGCGTGGGCGCCGGATGCGACGCGGCTCTTCCACGCGCTCGCGGCGCGACTGGCCGAGGCGCTGCCGGTCGCGCTCTGGTACTTCTTCGACGAGGCCGGTCTCGTGCGCTGCTGGCGGCACGCGGCGCAAACCGAGGTCGGTCCGGCGTACTGCGCGGCGTGCGACGAGGCGGCCGCGCGCGGGGGCGGGTCAGGGCCGCGATCGGGGGTGTCGCGCTCGGGCCCGGAGGACCAACGCTGGTGGGCACGCGGGCGCGAGTTCCTCGTACGCGAGCTCGCGGCGGTGCGTGCATCGATCGCTGCGGGGCGTCCGGTCGCGACCCCCCACGGCGGGGTCGACCTCATGGGCGATGGCCTGTCGTACGCCGCGGCACACGCCGAGCGCCTCCGCTCGCCCGAGTTCCAGAGCTACGTCCTGCGCTTCTGCGCGGGCGACGGCTCGGGAAGGCACGCGAGCCTCGAAGCCCTGGCGACGCGGGTCGAGGCAGTCGCCGCGGCGATGGTCGGCGAGCCCCCGGCGGGCGGGGCGTTGGCCCCATGGACCGCGAACCACGTCGCGTGCGACCTCGGTTGGCGCCTCCTTCAGATCGGCGCCGAGACCGACGGCGAGTGCGACGCCGAGCTCGAGCGCCTCATCGACCGCCTCGCCGCGCATGCCCATACTCCGGTGTCGGGCTCGGCGCGGCGCGCGGACCCGGCCTTCGAGGCCACGCTGAACCACGTCGTGACGGCCTACGAAGCCCTTCACGCCGACTACGAGCTGCCGAGCCCCGAGGACGTCTTCGCGCTCGGTTACCCCCTCGTGCGGGGCTATGGCCGCAGCGTCTCGCAGATCCGCGCGGGCCTCGCGACGGTGTGCCCACAGGCGCTCGCGGCGCTCGGCCCGGACGCGGACGCGGTCGTCCGCGCCTTCGTCCAGAGCGGCGCCGAGGACCCACGACGCACCCCGCTTGGCGTGCGCTTCGCGGCGTTCGTCGCGCGCTCGGGGGCCGGCGAGCTCGCGCGCCTCGAGGCCGCGATCGGTCATGCGGCGCCGCCTGATCCGTACGAGCTGACGCTCGACTTCGACGATGTGAACGCGGATCACTTCGCGCTCGCGTGCGGCGTCACGCTGGTCGACGCCGCGTCCGACGTGGCCGCCCGCCTCTTCGGAGGCGCGCCCGGCGCGGCCCGCCACTGGATCGTCCGGCGTGATGCCGGGGACCAGGTCGGGCTGACCGCGCTCTCGTCGGCGGCGGCGGGGTTCGTGCGCGCGCTCGCCGCCGGGCCTTTGCCGATCGAGACGCTCGTCGCGCACGGGGCTGACACGGAGATCGGCGCGCTCGTGGCCGAGGGGATCCTCGTCCCCGTGCTCGCGCCCGAGGGACCCCGGGCGGAGGCGACATGAGCTGGGCGCGGGTCGCGAGGCGCGGGCCGCGCTGGCTTGGGGTCGTGGTGGGACTCGGCGTTGCCGCGTACGGGTGCGCCGAGGCGGCGGAGGGAACGCCGGACGCCGCGCCCGTACTCCCCATCCTGACGCACACCAAGACGGTGCAACTCGACCGGGCCCAGATATGGAGCGCGCTCTCCTACGACGGCGGGTCGATCCTCCTGACCACCATGTTCGACCAGCGCATCGTGCTGAAGACGCTCGACCTCGATCTCACGGAGACGCGGCCCGCCGTGCCGCTCACGACGCCGTCCGATCTCGCGGACGATCACATCGCCGATCACGCGCACGTGTTGGTCGATGGGGTGCTCTACGTGGCGTTCTCGAACGCGCGCGCCGACGCGATGTACGCCTTTCGCGCCGATCGTGACGGCCAGCGACTCGGCGGCCTCGTCCCCGTCCAGACCCCTGCCGGCGTGCGCACCAACGACATGCATCTCTTCGCGAGCGGCGCCGGTGTCCACGTGCTCTACGGCAGCGCGGGCACCGAGCGGACCCTCAAGACCTACGACACGGATCTGCGGCTGGTCTCCGAGGTCGCCTTGCACTTGAGCATTCGGCTCGGCCAGCTCGGCAGCACGCTCGCCCACGACGGGGGCTACCTCATGTTCACGGGCGACGAGACGCAGCACGATCTCGTCGTCTCGCGCTGGGACAGCGACTGGACGGAAGCGACGCCGTTTTGGCAGACGCTCGTCGCGAGCGGCGGCCCGGACTGGAATTACTTCGCGTCCGGCGCGGTGTTCGACCCCGCGAATGGCCGTTGGTACATCGCCTACAGCCACTTCTTCCCGGCCAACGGCTCGGACACGGATGCGGTCGCGCTCGCGGCGTTCGACGCCTCTTTCCAGCGGATCGAGCGCCAGGAGGTGACGGGGCTCCGCCATTTCCGACCGCACCTCCTGCTCGTGGGCGAGGTCCTCGTCCTGGCCTATGACCGGCCGGGGGCCGTCTTCGTCTCGACCTACCGCGTGGCGCAGGGAGCGCGCTGAGGCGGTCCAAACGGTGCGCGGGCGCCAATGGCGGAAACCTGGAAAGATCCGTTAGAACAGCGCCTTCCGTCGGTTAATTACCACCAAAACCGACCTTCGAAACGGTCGCCGAACGCTCAGCGGATGAGCCCCGAGCCGAGGCAGTGCAGGCCTTCGTAGAAGACGGCGACCGGGCCGGGCGCGATCCCCGCGTCGGTCTCGGCGAGACGCACGCGGCCGGTGCCGTCGACTCCCACGTCGAGCGTACACGGCGCCGCGCGCGAGCCGTGGCGCAGCTTGACGCTCGTCGCGCGCTCGAGCTCGCCGGGCGGGCCCAGCCGGTGCAGCGCTTCGACGGCGAAGTCGGCGCGCGCATGGTCTCGCAGGTGCGCATGGTGCGTCACGAGCAGGCGCCGCTCGGCGACGTCCTTGCCCGTCACGTACCAGGGGCCGCCGCCGAGCCCGAGGCCCTTGCGCTGGCCGATCGTGTGGAACCAGAGGCCGCGGTGGGTGCCGAGAACCTTGCCCGACTCGACGTCGACGATCGGTCCCGGGGCGTCGCCGAGGTGGCTGCGCACGAACGCGGGGTAGGGGATCTGCCCGAGGAAACAGATCCCCTGGGAGTCGGGGCGGTCGCGGCTCGGGAGCGCACGGCGGGCGGCCTGGAGGCGGACTTCGCGTTTGGTCATTTCTCCGATCGGGAACTCGGCCTTGGCGAGCTGCTCGGGCAGGAGACGCGCCAGGAAGTAGGTCTGATCCTTGATCGCGTCCGGCGCGCGATGGAGCTCGACGGCCCTTGGCTGGTGGGCCTCAGCGCTGCGCACGACGCGCGCGTAGTGCCCGGTCGCGACGCGGTCGAAGCCGTCGCCGACCGCCTCGACGAAGGCGCCGAACTTGATGTGGCGGTTGCACAAGACGTCCGGGCTCGGCGTGCGTCCGGCCGCGAGCTCGGCGATGGCGTGTGCCACGACGCGCTGATGGTAGGCCTGCTGCAGCGACACGACCTCGAGCGGGACCCCGAGCGCGTCGGTCGTCGCGCGCACGAAGCGGAGGTCCTCCTCCCACGGGCACTCGCCCAGGAACGCCAGCTCGTCCTCGAGCCATATCCTTAGATAGAAGGCGACGAGCTCGAGGCCCTCGCGCTCGGCGCGCTCCGCGAGCAGCGCCAGGGCCAGCGAGCTGTCGACTCCACCCGAAACGAGAACGGCGATGCGCATCGCGGCGCGAGCCTCGGACGTCCGCGCGCGGAACTCAAGCTCGGCGCCCGCGCGGTCGCGGACGAAGTCCGTTTTTCACGGGGCGGCGGGCGTGCTATGGGGCCGGGTCCAGGAGGCGGCCATGGGTCCTCAGTTGATCGCAGAGCGGGTGACCGACCAAGAGCGCGTGCGCGCGTTCCTCTTGCGCGAGCCCGTGACGACAGCCTACATGCTGGGCGACCTCGATCCGGCCTACGCGGAGTATTGCAGCTGGTGGGCGGCGCGCGAGGGGGACCACGATGTCGCCGTCGTGCTCGTCTACAATGGTCATGCGGCGCCGGTGCTGCTGACGCGGGGGCTGGCGGCCGGGATCACGGCGATCCTCGATGCGTTCGGCGACGACCTTCCCGAGCGCGGCCACGTCCACATGCTGCCCGATCACCTGGCGGCGCTGGACCAGCACTTTGCTCTCGAGCGCCTGCGGCCGATGGTGCGGATGGGGCTCGTCGCGGCCGACTTCGTCGACCCGAAGTTCACGCTGCCGGGCGGCTATTCTCCGATCGAGCGGCTCGGTCATCGCGACACCGGCGACATCATCACGCTCTACGGTTTCTACCCCGACCACTTCTTCGAGCCCCACCAGCTCTCGACCGGGCACTACTACGGGATCCGCGCGGAGGAGCCGGGCGGCCGAGGGAAGCTCGTGTCCGCGGCGGGCGTTCACGTCATCGGCCGTGCCGATCGGATTGCGGCCCTGGGGAACATCGTGACCGACCCGGCCCATCGCGGCAAAGGCCTCTCGAGCCTGTGCACGGCGCACCTGGTGCGCGAGCTCATCGCCGAGGGCATGGGGATCCTGGCGCTCAACGTCGAGCGCCACAACGTGGCCGCCGTGCGCGTCTACGAGAAGCTGGGATTCAAGGACCACGGGACCTTCCTCCAGGGGTTCATGCGGCGGACTTTGGAACGTCCGCGCGCGCGGTGATGGCGGATGGCTAGGCACGCGCGGCAGCGGTGGTTCGTCAAGGCGGCGGTCGTCGCGTTGCTCGCGTGTGCCGCGTACCTAGGGCTGGTGGGGCTGATGGGGCCGCTGGGGCTGGTGGGGCGTGCGCAGGCGCTTCCGACGCGGACCCTCGGCAAGGAGCCCGGCGTGCGCGTGCCGATCCCCGAGGGGTTCGATCCCGACGGCAAGCGCACGAACGGGCGCCTCGAGACGCTGCTGCTGACGGACGGGACCGACGTCGCGCTCGTGACCGTCTACCGCGCCACCGACGCGAGCCGGGCACCCGCGGCGGCGGCGGCGCTGAGAGCGCATGCCGAGGAGCTCGGCAAGACGCTCGGCGCCGACGAGCACCTCGGCTCGGCGCGCATCGCCGGTCGCGACGTGCCGGCGCGATCCTTTGAGTACAAACGATCGGGCGCGGGGTGGCACGCGGTGGTGGTCGCGCTCGATGCGGGCGACACCATCGGCCGCCTGACCATCGTGGCGGTGTGGGTTGCGGTTGCGGGCGGCCCGGGCGAGCGCGAGCTCGCGAGCGTTGTCGCCGCTATCGAGATCAAGTGACGTCGCCGCGCATCGGCGGGCGGGCGCTCGGCCCGACGCTCGGGTTGGCGCTCGCGCTGGGGCTCGGGCTCGGCGGTGGGTTCGCGATCGGGGTCGGCCTCGGGTGGCTGTCGTGGTCGATCTGGATTCTCGGGATGCACGCGCTGGTGGCGGGCCTGGCCGTGGGCGCGCTGGTGGGCTTCGGGCTCGCGCTGACGGGCGGTCCGTGGGGGCGCGCGGCGCGAGTCATCGCGGCGTTGGGGATCCTCGCGGCGTGGGTCGCCGAGCAGGCGATCGAGGATCGGCATTTGCTGGCGGCCCATCGCGCCGATATCGCGATCGCCGAGCAGGCGACGACGGACCTGTCGGCCGAGCTGCGCGAGCGTGCGTTCGGGGGCGAGGGTGAGGCCGATGCGCGTGTGCTGGCGGGGCGCGGAGCCGATCGCAAGCTCGAGGAGGAGGTCGTCCTGGCGGTCGGGATCGGCGGTCCGGTCGGGCGCTGGATCTTTCGGGCGGGGGAGGGCGTGCGCCTCGCGGGAAGCTGGCGTCAGAGTCGCGGCCTGCCGATTGGGGTGGCCGGCGCGATCGGGTGGGCGCTCGTCGAGAACGCGCTCGGGCTGTATCTCGCGCATCGCGTCTTGAAGCGCATCGAGCGCCGGGTCAGGTCCGAGGTCGCGCCCCCGCTGGGGTAGCTGGGGTCGCTGGGGTAGCTGCGCGATGCTTGGCGGTGCGGCTCGGGCCTGATACACGGCCTGCCCATGATTCGACTCGACCAGGTTTCCAAGCAACACGGCCGCCAGATCCTCTTCCTCGATGCGGCGATGAGCCTCTTTCGGGGCGAGAAGGCGGGCCTGGTCGGTCCCAACGGCGCCGGCAAGTCG
>SXIE01000442.1 GCA_005772945.1 Pseudomonadota bacterium | reverse complement strand
GGCGGCGCGCTCGCGAAGAGCGCTTCGCGCTTGCCCGCGACGAGCTGGTTCCAGGCCGCCAGCATCGTCGGCACGACCGGCGCCCAGGTGATGCGCGCGTCGGTGAGGGCTGCGTGCGACGCGCGCGCCGAGAACCTCGGCAGGAGGACGACCGTCGCGCCCGCCCAAAGCGGCGCGAGGAGGGCCATGCGGCAGCCGTAGCTGTGCGCCAGCGGCAGGGTCGCGAGCACGCGATCGGCGGGACCCAGCCCCAGCAGCGCGGCCAGCGTGGTGGTATGCCGCGCGAGCGCGCGATGGCCGACGAGGACGGCGCGCGGCAGGCCCGTCGTGCCCGAGGTCGACAGCAGAAGCGCCGCCGGATCCTGGGCCGCGTTCGCGTCAGGTCGCGGGGGAATCCCGGTCTCCGCGGGCCCGTCCGGGCCGACAAACGACGCGAGCCCGAAGCGCGTCGCGAGCACTGCGCGCGCGGCAGGCGGGGTGCCGACGTGGAGCGGCGCGACCGCAATGCCGGCCGCGAGCGCCCCCAGAAGCTCCGCGACGAGCCACGGCGCATTATCTCCCACGAGCCCGACGCGACCCGCGCCGCCAAGCCGCCCGCCCGCCTGGCGAGCGGCCGCGGCGAGCTCGCCGGCACGCACCTCGGCGCCATCCGCGACGAGCACGACATGCTCGGGCGCGCGCTCGAAGCGCGCGAGCAGTGCGCTGGCGATGTTCGCGGGGGTCTCCATGCGCGCGAGGCTCGCGGGCTCAGCGAGCGGCGTCAAGCGGCGTCAGCCGGCGTCAGCACACGGGCTCGCCGCCAGGCGAACAACATGCTTGAATCGCCGCCGAACGTGCAGACCATGGACCTCGACCAATCACGTCGATGGGGCGCAAGGCCACGTTCGCGACTCGCAGGAGGGCGATACGGTGCGACGTGCGTGGTGGGCAGCCATGGCGATGGCGTGGGTCGGTTGTGCCGACGACGGTGCCCCCGCGCCGACACCCGACGTGGTCCATCTCGTGGTGAGTGGCGTCCCGCCGCCCGCAGGCTTCGTGGTCGTCGCGTCCAGCGCCACGACCACAACCACAATGGTCACGACGTGCCCCGCCTCGGGTCCCGCCGCGGGCGCCGCGAGCCCCTTGGCAGTCTGCGAGCCAGGCGGCGTCCGCGTCGCGACCGCGAGCGCCGTGCACCTCGTCGTCAAGGCGCTCGGCTTCGCGAATGCCGAACGCGATCTGGACGCGCACGCGACGGCCGCCGTCCCGCTTGCGCTCACCGCGCTGCCCGCGCCCGTGCAGAACGACGACTACGCGACCGCCTTCGGCGCCAGCGACGGCGCGCGCTTCGAGGCGATGGCCATCCACGTCCAGACCGAGCTCGGCCCGACCTCGGCGGTGAAGTTCTTCGTCACCGATCTGACCGGCCCGGCGCCAACCGTCTACTTCCAGAACACCGCCGCCCACCCGCTCCACTACACGTTCGCGCGCGACGTCCTGGGCCTCCCCGGCACCATCGCCGACTTCGAACGCGCCACCTATCACGGCGCGGCGCGCACGCAGGCGGCCGGAACCCTGGTCCGCTACGACACGTTCAGCGCGCGCGCCGCCCGCTACGGCGCCGACCTCGCGGCCCCGATCGCCCTGACGTTCTTTCCGAGCGACGACCTCACGCCCGCTCTCGCCCTGCGCCTCTATCATCTGATCGACACGCGCCTCGGCTTCGCGCCACGCAGCGGCGGCGGCGCGCGCCTCGTCTACCTGCCGGCGGGCGACGCGCAAGAGGCCGCCCTCGCCGGCGCCGAGGACGCCTTCCGCCAGAGCGACGCCGCGTGGGTGACGCGCGCCGAGCTCTACGGCGACCTCGATCAACAGCTGCTCAACCCGGGCCTGGCCTTCGGAACGCTGCGCCGCTACAGCCCCGAGGAGCTCGCGACCGCGGTCGTCTCGTACCACGACATCCTCCTGCTCACGCGCCTGCCCAACGAGCTCCCGATCGTCGGCGGCACCATTTGCGAGGAGCTGCAAACACCGCTCGCGCACGTGAACGTGGCCGCCCACGCCCGCGGCACGCCGAACATGTCGCTGCTCGGCGCCAGCACGCGACCCGAGCTCGCGCCGCTCATCGGCCAGCTCGTGCGCTTCGAGATCAAAGACGGCGCGTGGTCGGTGCGCGCGGCCACGCTCGCCGAGGCCGAGCCGTTCTGGGCCAGCCGCGCCCCCACCCCGTACACCCCGACCTACGACGCGACGACGACGGGCCTCCTCGACTTCGCCGCGATCGGCTTCGCGGACGCGGATAAGGTCGGCGTCAAGGCCGCCAATGTGGCCGAGCTGAGCCACCTCCTCGGCGCGCGCGCGCCGTCCGGATTCGCGGTCCCGTTCTTCTATTTCCAGCAGTACATGACGACGAACGTCGTGACGGCGGCGCGCTGCGATGGGGCCCATGCGGATTGCCTCGAAGAGGCCCGGACCCCCGCACTTTGCGACGCGGCGCGCGCCCTCTGTAGCCCGTCGGCGACGGCCGGCGACACGTTCCAGGGGTACGTCACGCGCCTCCTGGGCGAGGCACCCTTCGAGGCCGACACGGCCGTGCGCGAGGCAGCGCTCGACGCCCTGCGCTGGCTGATCCGCCACGGCGACGTGGACCCGGCGCTCGCGAGCGCGCTCGACACCGAGGTCGCGCATCGCTGGGGCGCGCTGACCTGCCGCCTGCGCTCGAGCACGAACTCCGAGGACCTCCCGAACTTCAGCGGCGCCGGGCTCTACGAATCGACCGCCGCGACGGCCACCGGGGCCGCGCGCGCCTCCAAAGAGATCCGCAAGATCTGGGCGGCCGTCTGGAGCTTCCGCGCGTTCGAGGAGCGCGCGTTCTGGAGTATCGATCACCTCGCCGTGCGGATGGGCATCGCGGTCGAAACGGCCTATCCGGACGAGGCGGCCAACGGCGTCCTCATCACCCAGAACGTCGTCGATCCGTCGACCGTGGGCATGTACGTCAACGTCCAAGCGGGCGAGGTGTCGGTCACCAACCCCACGGACGGCGCGGTCCCGGAGGCCTTCTCGATGATCGAGGGCCCGGGCCGCCTCATCGTCGCACGCCAGCGTTTCTCGAGCCTCTCGCCGGGCACGCCGATCCTCACCGACGCCGAGGTCACGCGCCTCTACCTCGCGGCGATGCAGATTCAGCAGCACTTCGCCGCCCTCTACCAGCAGCCCGAGAGCGTCCTGGCGTTGGACCTCGAATTCAAGTTCCATGGCTCCGGACGCGACCTCATCGTGAAGCAGGTGCGCCCCTACGTGACGCGCTAACCCATCCGATTCGGCGCGCGCGAGGACCCGTTCACCAAGGGCTCGGGCGATCCAAGCAGCAACCGACCGGGACCACACATTCTTCGCCGCCTCGCAGGAAACGGTGTAAGCCCGCCTGGATGCGCTGCTTCGCCTACTTGCACGGCTTCGCGAGCGGACCGCACTCGCGCAAAGGGGTCGTGCTGGAGGCCGCCTTCCGCGCCGAGGGCGCGACGCTGCATCTCCCCGACCTCTGTCGCCCCACCTTCGGAACGCAGACCCTGACGGGCGCGCTCGCGGCCATCGACGCCCTGGTCGCCACCTCCCCCGACGATGCGCGCTGGTGCTTCATCGGCAGCTCGCTCGGCGGCTGGCTCGCCGCCCGCTGGGCCGAGCTCCACCCCACCCGCGCCGAGCGCCTCGTCCTTCTCTGCCCGGGCTTCGACATGGTCCTACGCTGGCCCGCGCTCCTCGGCGCCGACACCATCGCCCGCTGGCGCACCACCGGCGCGCTCCCGTTCAAGGACGCCGCGGGCCAATGGACCCCGCTCCACTGGGGCTTCGTCGCGGACGCCCAGCAGCATCCGCCGGTCCCCATCGTCCCCTGCCCGACCCTCATCCTGCACGGCACGCGCGACACGGTCGTGCCGCTCGCCTTCTCCGAATCCTACGCCGCCGCCCACGCCGATCGCGTGCAGCTCGGTGTGCTGGACGACGCCCACGACCTCGGCCAGTCCATCCCGGCGATCGAGGCGGCCGTCCTCGCCTTCCTGACCCCCGCCGCCCCATGACCCACGCGCCGCCCGCCCCGGCCACGAACGCCGCCCCGCCCCAAGGCCTCCTCCCCGTCAAGCTCGCCATCGCGCTCGTGACGCTCGCGGTCGTCCTCATCGCCGCGCTCTCCGGCACCGTCGGCGACTTCGCCGATCTCGGTCTCGTCCCCCACCTCTCGATCGGGGTCCTCGCCGCGCTCGCGATCCGCATCGGCCTCTGGCTCGCCTACCGCCCCATCGCCGCCCCGCAGGGCGACGCGGACCTCCCGAGCCTCACCGTCGTCGTCCCCGCCTACAACGAAGGTCCCGGCGTCGAGCGCACGCTCGCCTCGATCCTCGCCTCGAACTACCCACCCGATCGCCTGTGGGTCATCGCCGTCAACGACGGCTCCAAAGACGACACCGGCCCGGCCCTCGATCGCGCCCGCGCCCGGCTCGGCGAGCGGCTGAGCGTCATTCATCTCCCCGAGAATCGCGGCAAGCGCATCGCGCTCTACGAGGGCTTCGCGCGCGCCACCACCGACCTCCTCGCGACCGTCGACTCCGATTCGATCGTCGAGGGGGACACCCTCCGCCACCTCGTCGCGCCGTTTGTCGCCCGCCCCCAGGTCGCCGGCGTGGCCGGTCGCGTCCTGGCCTGGAACCGCGCCGCGAACCTCCTGACGCGCATGCTCCACGTCCGCTACGTCCTCGGCTTCGACTTCGTGCGCGCCTACCAGAGCCAGCTCGGCACCGTCTGGTGCTGCCCGGGGGCGCTCCAAGCCTACCGTCGCGCGGTCGTCGCGCCGCATCTCGAGGCCTGGCGCGACCAACGCTTCCTCGGCGCCCCGTGCACCAACGGCGACGATCACGCGATGACGAACCTGGTCCTCCGCCTCGGTCACGACACCGTCTACCAGGCCACAGCGACCGTCCACACGCTGGTCCCCGAGCGCTACGGCAAGCTCTGCAAGATGTACATTCGCTGGGCCCGCTCGGCCACGCGCGAGGGCTTCCGCGCCTTGCTTTTCGCTTCGCGCCGTGCCCGCGCCAAGGGTCCCCTCCGCGGCGCCGCCATCCTCCTCGACGCCGTCGCGCAGCCGGTCGCCGTCGTCTCGCGCTGCCTGAGCGTCCTGGGCGGCGCCTGGCTCGCCTTCGCCTCGCCGCTCTGGCTCCTGCGCTCGCTCTTCGTCGCGACCTTGTTCGCGCTCCCGTACGCGCTGGTCTTCCTCCGTTCCGAGCGCTCGAGCGAGGTCCTCTTCGGCGTCCTCTACGGCTGGTTCGCCCTCTTTGGCCTCTTCTGGATCCAACCCTTCGCGACGTTCACCGTACGGCGCCGCGGCTGGATGACGCGCGGCTAGGACGCTGCTACGTTTTGCGCATGACCCATCAGGCCATCCCCGTCGTCGACCTCGCGAAGTTCCTCCGCGGCGATGCCGCCGACCAGGCGCGCTTCGTCGAGGAGCTCGGACGCGCCCTGGTCGAATACGGCTTCGCGGGCGTCGAGAACCACGGCGTCGGCGCGCGCGACATCCAGGGCGCCTACGCCGCCGCCCGCGATCTCTTCGCGCTCCCGCTCGCGACCAAGCTGCGCTACGAGCGGGCGCACGGCGGACGCCAGCGCGGCTACACCAGCTTCGGCCAGGAGCACGCCAAGGACCACGCCGTCCCCGACATGAAGGAGTTCTGGCACGTCGGCCCCGAGCTCCCAGCGACGCACCGGCTTCACGCGCGCCTCCAGAGCAACCTCTGGCCCTCCGAGCTGCCGTCTTTCAAGGCCGACGCACTTGCGCTTTACGCAAGTCTCCATACGTGTGGGCAGGCGTTGCTCCGCGCCATCGCCCGCTACCTCGACGCCAGCGAAGACGAGTTCACCGGCATGATCGACGGCGGCAACACCATCCTGCGCATGATCCGCTACCCCGCCCCGGGCGAGCTCGAGATCCAAGAGGGTGCCGTCTGGGCCGCCGCCCACGAGGACATCAACCTCATCACGCTCCTGCCCGAGGCGACCGATCCCGGCCTCCAGCTCCTGCAGCGCGACGGGCGCTGGCTCGACATCCTTCCGATCCCCGGGCAGGTCATCATGGACTCCGGTGACATGCTGCAGCGCCTCACCAATGGCGTCATCCCGTCGACGACGCACCGCGTCCTGGCCCCCCGCACGGCGAGCGGCCCGCGCTACTCGATCCCCTTCTTCGTCCACCCGCAGCCCGATTATCTGCTGACGCCGCTGCCGCAGTGCGTGACGCCCGAGCGGCCGCGCCGCTGGGAGGACATCACGGCCGAGGGCTATCTGGTCGAGCGGATCCGCGAGATCGGCGTCGCCACCGCGCAGGGGCACGCGGGCCGCTACACCTGAGCACGGTCAAGCGCTCGTCGCGCTCTTCGCGAGCGAATCGCCGCGGGCAAGCGCTCGTCGCGCTCTTCGCGAGCGAATCGCCGCGGGCAAGC
>SXIE01000441.1 GCA_005772945.1 Pseudomonadota bacterium | reverse complement strand
GGCGACTCGGCGCCCGAGGACATCCTCAAGTCGGTCAAGCCTGGTGTCTACGCGGTGGCCTTCGGTGGCGGCCAGGTCGACATCACGAGCGGCAAATTCACGTTCTCGGGCAACGAGGCGTATCTGATCGAGGACGGCCGCATCACCGCGCCCATCAAGGGCGCGACGTTCATCGGCAACGGCCCGGATGTGCTCACGCGCGTCAGCGCGGTCGGGTCCGATCTGCTGCTCGACGAGGGCGTCGGGACCTGCGGCAAAGAGGGCCAATCGGTCCCGGTCGGGGTCGGGCTGCCGACCATCCGCGTGAACGATCTGACGGTCGGCGGCGTGGCGCTGAAGGCGTGAGCGGGGCGAAGAGAAGCGAGCGAGAGCGGCCCGAGAGGGCTGGAGAAACGCGATGACGATGACACCGGAAGATCTGGCGGCGCATGCGTTGGCGGTGGCGAAGGCGGCGGGCGCACACTCGGCGGATGCGGTGTTCGTGAGCGGGCGCTCGACGTCGGTGAAGGTGCGCCTCGGGGCGGTCGAGGAGGTCGTGCAGAGTCGCGATCACGGGCTCGGGGTGCGCGTGATGGTGGGCGACGGTGGGGGGATGGGGACGGGGCTCAGGACCGCGACCACGAGCACGTCGGATCTGTCGCCCGAGAGCATCGCGCGCCTCGTGCGCGACACGGTGGCGATGGCGCGATTGACGGCGCCCGATCCGTTCGCGGGCTTGCCGGAGGCGATGGCCGACGTGGAGGGCGCGCCCGACGAGCAGGCGCTCGATCTGTGGGACGAGGGGGTCGTGGCGTTCGAGGCGGACCGCGCGGTCGAGATGGCCAAGGCGACCGAGGGCTGGGCGCTCGGGAGCGACCCGCGCCTGAAGAACAGCGAGGGCGCCGAGATGAGCTGGGGCTGGAGCCGCTCGATCTTGGCGACGAGCGACGGGGTCGTGCGCCAGAAGCGCGGGACGTCGGTCGCGCTGTGGACGACGCCGGTCGCCGAGGAGGGCGACGAGAAGCAGCGCGACTACTGGTACTCGAGCGCGCGCCACTTCGCGGATCTGCTGACGCCCGAGGCGATCGGGCGCGAGGCGGCGCGGCGAACGCTCAGGCGGCTCGGGGCGCGCAAGCCGAAGTCGGCCGAGGTGCCGGTCATCTTCGATGCGCCGGTCGCGAGCCGCCTCATCGGCTCGATCGCGGGGGCGGCCAACGGTGCGTCGGTGTATCGCGACGCGAGCTGGCTGTGCGGCAAGCTCGGCGAGCGGATCGCCGCAGCGAGTGTGAACCTGGATGACAATCCGTGGGTGAGGCGCGGGGCGGCCTCGCGGCGCTATGATGGCGAGGGGTTGCCGACCGCGCCGTTCACGTTGGTGAAGGACGGCGTGTTGGCGAGCTGGGTGCTCGACACGTACACGGGCAAGAAGCTCGGCGCGCCGACGACGCGCTCGGCGTTCCGCGGGCTTTCGGGGACGCCGAGCCCGGGGACGACGAACCTGTGGATGCGCCCGGGGACCAAGACGCCGGCCGAGCTGATCGCGGACGTGAAGGACGGGCTGTTTGTGACCGACACGTTCGGCTTCGGGGCCAACGGGGTCACTGGCGACTTCAGCCAGGGCGCGGTCGGGATCTGGATCGAGAACGGCGAGCTCGCCTACCCGGTCAACGAGCTGACGATCGCGTCGACGCTGCAGACGATGTGGCCGAGCGTCGATGGGATCGCGAACGATCTCGACACGACGCGCGCGCCGAGCGCGCCGACGCTGCGGATCGGGCGCATGACCATCGCGGGCGGGTAGTCGGCGCGCTCGGGCGTCCTCAGCCGCGGATCCCCGAGGGGTACGTGTCGACGTCCTCGGCGTCCGTCTCGGGGCCGGAGTCGTTCGGCGATCCGGTGTCGTTCTCGGATCCGGCATCGGGCGCCATCGCGACGGCGATCGGCGTCGACTCGGGCTCGGTCCGCGGGCCGCTGGCGCAGCCGAGCGCCGGCGTCGTGGCGACCGCCGTCGCGACGATGAGGCCCAGGGTTCGTCCTCGACGCGTGGTCTGTTCACTGCTTTCGTTCGACATGCGCCGAGCGTAACCTCACACCTCCAGGGGAGGCAACCGGTGGGCGCCGACGAGCTCGTTCATTTCGGATCCGGCGCGCTCGCGCTGAGCGGCCTCGTTCGCAAGCAGAGCGTCACCGGGGTCTTGAAGGCCGCCGCCGCCGGCGCGATCGGCGCGCTTGTCGTCGACGCGCGCGGCGCCGACGATTTCGTCCGCGCACACGAGCTGCTCCGCGCCCTCTACGACGACCCGCGGCGCCCGCGGCGTCTCCTCCACCCGAGCAAGGTCCTCGCGCTGATCGCGACCGGCGACGTCGAGGCCGCGTTCACGCTCGGCCGCTTTGGGATCGCCGGCGTCCTCGAGGCGCACGCCGCGGCCGAGCTCGGTCCCCGCCTCGCCCGGATCCGCGCGTCGTCCCCCGACCCGTCGCCGCTCACGACCCCGGCCTTCGCCCCGCCCCGCTCGACGCGCCTCGGGGCGCGCGCGGCGGCCGAACTGCCGACCGTCGCGATCGGCTACCGCCACGCGCCCGCGACGCTCGCCGCGCTCGCCCGCTACGTCCAGGTCCTCGGCGCGCACGCCGACGCGAGCACGGTCTTCGCGGACGTCGCCACGCTGATCCGCGTGATGGTCGCCGAGGGCCTGACC
Organism: Pseudomonadota bacterium; assembly: GCA_005772945.1. Next base: position 1,289 of record SXIE01000441.1, on the reverse strand, counting down.
TGCCAAACGAACCTCGCGACCAAGGCCGGCGCGACGCACACGGGGCAGTTCATCGGCTCGTTCGCGTTCTATCGCGAACTCCGCCGGACGCGCTACGGCCGGATCGCGGATCACCCGACGGGCGCCGTCGCCATGGACGTCTTTATCGCGGTCGACGAGGTGCTTCACGAGGTGCTGCACCTCCTCTTCCTCGCGAACGAGGTGCGCGCCGGGATCGCCCCCGCGAGCACGTTCTTCGCCGAGGAGCTGAGCCTCACGTGGTGGCAGGCGGTCGCCCACAACCGCGTCTTCCCGGAGTGGCTCGCCGATCGCCACATCCTCGAGATCAACGACGACTTCCTCCTCTCCGAGCCGAATCAGGACGCCCGCGGGTTCTGGAGCGTCGGGACCGTCTTCGCGCAATACGCCGGCTATCCGTGGGTGCCCTACGTCCTCGCGCAGCTGCCGGCGCGTGCGAGCTACATCGGCTCACGCGCCGACCTCGCGGCGGTGATCGCCTCCTTCGCGTCCCGCCCGGACGCGGCGTTTCTCGTGCCGAACGCGGCCCAGCGCCTCACGATCCCGGTCGCGTTCACGGCTTACCCGACGGTCCCGCCGACGCTGCGTCTCGCCTGAGACGCGCCGTCTATCGAGTCCTTCCGCAAGGGGCTCACGGCGCCGGCTTGACCGCCTGAAAACTGGCACCAAGATGTCGAGTCGACCCGGCGCTCGACCCCATCAAAAGCCATCCAAGTCGAAATCCGCAGTCGACTGCGGACGCACCACATCGAACGGTCGGGCGGCCATTTGCCAGAGGCCACCCACCAACCACGGGCGGTTCGCGGCATGGACCGTTGCCGACGCTCTGCGGGCACTCACTCCGAACGTCAGTAGCAGAGCTCGAGCCGCAACCACTGGAGCCGCGTCTCGGCCGCGAGGCTCACGTAGAGGTCCCACTTCAGATCGGCCCCTGAGACGCACGCCCCGACCTGCTTGTCGGCGAAGACATCGACCAGCCGGTAGCGCAGCGAGTCGTTCAAACCGATCGCCGCGCCGACCTCGGGCGCGATGAAGTAGCTCTGCGCCACGGCCTGCTTCCACAGGTTGTGGAACGTGAACACCACGTTGCCGCCGTCGCCCCCAGGGCCATCGTCGGCCCACTTCACCTGCGCCAGAATCCGCGGATCGGCGAGGCCCGTGTCGCGCGCCCTGAGGAACGCATACTGGTTCGACATGAGCGCACGGTTCTTCGGATCGCGCCGCGCCCGGTTCATCGCGCCGTAGAAATCGACGAGCAGGTCGGCGTCGAG
>SXIE01000440.1 GCA_005772945.1 Pseudomonadota bacterium | reverse complement strand
GGGCGACGCGGGCGGGCGCACGGCGAGCGGCTCGGCCACCGCGAGGCGCCAGGCCTCGTCGTCGATGCGACCGTCGTCGTGCAGGGCCGCGAGGATCTGCTGCTGGCGGGCGCGCGCGGCGGCAAAGTGCCGGAGGGGATCGAGGCGACTCGGCGCCTGCGGCAGCCCGGCAAGGAACGCGGCCTCGGCCAGCGAGAGCGCACCGGCGGACTTGGCGAAATAGGCGCGCGCCGCGGCCTCGCAGCCCACGCGCTGATGGCCGTAGGGGGCGCGATTCAGGTACTGCTCGAGGATCTCGTCCTTCGAGAGCGCGGCCTCGAGGCGCCACGCCCAGACCACCTCCATGAGCTTGGTGCCGGTCGTGCGCGGCTCGCCCGCTTGCAGCGTGAGCTTCACGGTCTGCTGGGTGATGGTCGAGGCGCCGGTCAGAACGTGGCCCGCGGTCGCGTTGATCCACGCCGAGCGCAAGATGGCCAGCCCGTCGACCCCGGCGTGATCGTAGAAGCGGCGGTCCTCGGCGACCAGCGTCGCCTGGATGAGATGCGGCGCGATGTCGCCGAGCGGCACCCAGCGTCCACGGGTCGCGGACACCGTCGGCACGTCGTAGAGCAGGCGCCCGGCGCGATCGACGATGCGCGTGCTCGCGACATCGCCCAGGGCGAGAAGCTCGGTCGGGAACGGCACCGCGACGACCCACGTGAAGAAGCCGATGATCGCGAGCGAGCCCGCGAAGACGGCGACGCGCAGGCCCCGCCACAGGCCCTTGGCCCTCAGTTGGCGGAGGGCCTTGGCCCTCATTGGGCGGAGGGCCTTGGCCCTCATTTGATGGTCACCGTGCTGCTCGCGGTGAACCCGAAGATCTCCGGATGGTACATCGCATGCGCGCGTGCCGACGGCAGCGTGAATTGCCCGCTCGACGTGGCGCGCACCAGATAGCGCGAGCTGCTCGAGCCCGCGGGCAGCTCGTCCGCAAACAAGAGCACGCGATCGTCACGGCGCTCGGCGTACGAGAACAGCGACGAATCGCCGCCGCCGTCGGCCTCCGCGCTCGCCGACGAGGCGGTGGCAAAGTCGCTCGTCACCGGCTCGAGCCCGGCCGGCAGCAGGTCGTCGATCGCGACGTAGCGCCGCATCTCGGGCGTGCTCACGGTCAGCGTGACCTCGAGCATGTCGCCTGCGCTGAGCGCGCCGAGCTCGTCCGGCGTCAGCTCGTGCCCATCGCCGCCCACCTTCTCGAACCGCCGCTTGACCGCGAGGCCGTGTCGCACCGCCGCCTTCGGCAGCTCGCGCGGCGCCCAGTCGAGCGCCAAGGTCGCGTGCAGCGCCTTGAGATCGCCCCCGCGGCTGACCGTCAGGCGCTGGCCGTCATGGGCGCGCAGCGCGGCCATCGGCACCGTGATCGTGTGCGGCTTCGGGTCGTTCCCGCTGACGGTCACCTTCCCAAGGACATCGTCGCCGAGCTTGACGACGACCTCGCCCGCACCCCCAGATTGGGTCGCGCGCGCGAAGGCCTGACCGAGCGCGATCGTCGCGAACGCCGTCGCCTGCGTGTCGCCATCCCAGGTCCCGCCCTCGCCGCGCATGGACAAGAGCCCGCGCGCCAGCTCCGCCGTTCGGACGTCGTCGGGCTTCGCGGCAAGAAGCGCCATCAGCGTGAGCGCCGTCGAGCGCGCGTCGCTGTCCATCGTCGAGTCCCAGTAGCGCTGCTCGGCGCGCCGCAGGACCAGCCCCTCGCCTTCACGCTTGGCGAGCGTCATGACGTCGGCGATCAGCGTCTCGATCTGCTTCGCGTCCCCCTTGGCCTCCTTCAACGCCAGCGCCAAGAGGGCCTTGCCGAAGTCCGGCAGATTCGCGCGATCCTCGTAGAGCACGCCCATGAAACCCGCCTCGGGCTTGCCCGCGAGCGCCAACACGTACGCCGCGAACGGCTTCACCGCCGACATCTCCTCGCGCCAATCGTAGCGCTCGCTGTCGGCGTCGTCCGTGAGGATCATGCGCAGGTAATCGAGCAGCCGTACGCGCGTGCGCTCGGGGACCACGAGCCCGTCCATCTTGCTCGCGAGCACCAGCGCGTAACCGCCGTAGACCGACCCCCACGGGTGCGGACGCTCGTCGCCCGGCCAGTACCCGAGCCCGCCGCTGCCGGTCTGCATCCCGCGCAGCCGATCGAGCCCCGCCTGCGCCCGCTTCGTCACGTCGGCCGCGCTCACGCCGGGGAGCTCGAAGTCCTTGTCGAGCGCCCTCATGACCAAGAGCGGCAGCGTCGCCCCCGTCGTCTGCTCGACGCACCCGTACGGATACTCGACCAGATAGCGCAGCCCCGGCAGGAGCTCGCCCAGCTCGGTCGCAGACACCGTGGCGGTCAGCGCGCCGACGTCGTCGCGCACCGTCTCGGGCAGCTTCAGCTCGAGCTCGGTCTCGCGCTTCTCGCCCGTCAGGCGCTCGATCGCGACCGCCCGCCGCGTCGGCGCCGGCCACTGCACCGCCAGCTCCACCGCGACCGCGTCCTCCGCCGTCCCGGCCGGCGCGCCCGTGTCGCGCGCCTTGAACGCAAACGAGGCCGCCCCCGGCGCCTTCGCGCGCGCCGTGAACGTCACGGCCTGCGCGCGCGCCCCCTCGAGCGTGATGCTCTTCACCGACGCCCCGTCGATCTCGACCGGACCGGTCACCGCCACCGTCACCTCGACGGGTCCCGCCGCCGGCCCCGCCGCCGCCTGCACCACCGCGCGCGCCTCAAACGTATCGCCGACCGACAAGAAGCGCGGCAGCCCCGGCCGCACCGTGAGCGGCTTGGCGACCTCGATGCGCGCGTCCTCGGATCCGAAGCGCCCGTCCTCGGTGGCCGCGACGGCCATCAAGCGGAAGCGCGTGAGGTTGTCGGGGAGCTCGAACTCCACGTTCGCGATGCCGCTCGCGTCGACCGCCACGTCCGGCATGAACGCCGCCGTGGTCGCGAACGCCGACCGGAAATTCGTCGCCGTCCCCGTCTCGCCATTCCCGTCCCCGCCCCAGTCGCTCTTCTCGCGGTCGAGATCGACGGTCAGGCGCTGCCACTCGCGCTCGCGCGCGACGCTCGTCACCGACGCGAGGCCGCGCGGCTTCATCACCGCGGCGTGCGGATCGGGCGTCACGTACCCGGTCAAGCTGAGGACGCCCTCGTCGACCGCCATGAACGTGACGTGGCCCGCCACCGGGGCGCCGGCGGCGTCTTTCACGGTGACCTGCGCCCGCACGCGCGTGCGCGGGAGATACCGCGGCTGATCGGTCGTGACCGCGACGCTCAGGCGGCGGTCGCTGTTGTCGAGGTCGACACGCGCGACGCCGACGCGCGCGGAGGGCCTGCGCGACGCCTTGCTCTTGCCTTCCGTCGGTTCGTCGCCTTCGATGACGACCGCGACGAACGCGTTGGGCCGCATGGCGTCCGTCACCGGGAACTCGATGACGGGCGCGGCGCTCGTGAACGCGAAGCGCTTGGTCCAGAGCACGCCGCTGCGCTCGACCGTCGCGAGCGCCATGCCGCGCGCATACGGCGACTGCACGATGAAGCGCGCGGTCTCGCCGACCTTGTAACGCGCCTTCTCGGATGTGACGCGCACGGTGCCATCGTTTTCGGCCCGCCACGTCGCGCCCTCGCCGCTCACCCAGACCTGCGCGCGCGCGACCGCGTGCTTGCCGTGCGCGTCCGTGACGTCCGCCTCGAGCCAGTACTCGCCCGCGACCTTCGCCGTGAGGTCCGCGCTCGCCGCGCCCTGGGCATCGGACGTGAGCGTCGCCTCCTGGGCGAGCTCGTCGCTGCGGTCCGACTGCCACGTCCAGCCGCCGCCCGGCGCCGGCACGCGCTTGCTCTTCCAGGTCCGCCGGAGCCAGCGCAGCGCGACCTTCTGATCGGCCACCGGCGCGCCCGCCCGCGAGACAACGACGACCTCGGCCCGAATCGCCTCGCCCGCCGCCGCGAAGGCCGGCGTGACGCGCACGCCCGGCAGCGCGTCGGCCGGCAGCGATCGCACCGAGGCGCGGCCCGCCACGACCTGCTGATCGACGTCGGTCACCTCGGACTCGAGCTCGAAGCGGTAAGGTCGATCCCCGATCTTCGCCGCGTCGATCACGGCGTCGATCGCAAGGTGCCCCTTGTCATCGAGAGGCGCGACGCCCTGCGTGACCGTGTCGGTGGCCGTTCCGGCCGGCTGCCAACGCTCGTCGAAGGCCGCCGGCGTCCCGAACTGGAACCGCTCGAACCCCGCCGGCGCGAACGTATCGGGGTGCCGGTGCACCCACCACTCGGCGGACGCGCCCGCCATCGGCGCACCATAGTAGTAGCGACCGATGACCGTGCCCGTCAGGTGCCCGCCCTCGAGCGCGGGCGCCTCGACCTTCACCTCGAAGTTGTTCGGCCGGTACGCCTCGACGCGGAAACTCCCGACCAGGTGACTGACGTCCTCGACCCCGGTGGGCGCGTCATTCGGGCGCACGTCGATCGCGTAGCGCCCGAGCTTCGCGCCGCTCGCGAGCGCCACGTCGAGCGCGAAATCACTGGCCGGCCCGAGATCCTGGTCGATCTTCACGAGCGTGTCGCCCGACGGATCGGTGACCGTCACCGTCATCGCGCCGTCGATCTTCGCGAGGTTGCGCGCCAAAACAGCGAGCCTTTGCTTCACGTGTCTGCACCTCGTGCGGTGCTCGCGCAGCAGGCGGTGCAGCTGCCGGAGCACGGGACAAACCAAGGCCGCAGCAGCGAGCGCCATGGGCGCCGGACGGCTGCGACGATGGTCGCCCGTGATTCTATGCGTCTGCCCTCCGGGGTCAACCGGTCGCTTGTCATGCTTCGTAAGCGACCGTCAGCGTCCGCGTGGGCAGCCCGACGTCACCTCTGGCGGTAGGCCGCGATGCGCGGATCCGCGAGGTACGCCTCGGCCAAGCGACGCATGCGCGGGTAGGGCGCGAGCATCTCGGACGTGATGCCATCGAGGGTGCCGGACTGGATCTGCAGCACACTCTGCGCGAGCACCAGGTCACCGATCGACAGCTTCGCGCCTGTGAGAAACGGCCCCTCCGAGCGGCCAAGGAGTCCCTCGGCATAGCGGTACACCGTGGCCATCGGCCCTGCGACGAACGCGGCGCGCATCTCCAGCTTCTTGACCTGATCGCGCTCGAAGAGGCTCGGCAGGAGCGCGTGCGACAGCGTGTCGTTGAACGTGTCGATCGCGCTGTCCACGATGAACGCGTCCATCGGGTCGGTCGGATAGAGATCGGTCCCGCCCAGGCGCGCCACGAACCGCAGCATGGCGCCCGTCTGCGTCATCGCGACGCCGTCGACCGCCAGCACGGGCAGGCTCCCCAGCGGGAACGCGCCCTCTTGCTTGAGCGCCACGAACTCGGGGAACTTGAGGCGGCGGTCCTCGAACGGCAGTGCGGCGATGAAGAGTGCCACGCGGACCGGCTCGGCGCGTCCGGGGCCATCGAAGTAGGTGAGCTGCAGGGTCGGCATCGTCAGGACTCCATCATCAAGAGAAGGCGACAACTCGCGAGGCGCCCAAGGTCGGCACCGGCGTGACCTCATTCAAGTCGCCCCGCGACATGCGTACGCTTGCACGGATACGCAAGCGTTCTGGACATCACTCGTCGCCGTAGCCGAGGCCCTTGAGCGCCTCCGCGCGGTCGACCCAGCCCTCGTCGACCTTCACGCGCAGATCGAGGAAGACCTTGCGCTCGAGGAGCCGCTCGATGCGCGTACGGGCCTGCTCGCCGATGACCTTGATCTGCGCGCCGCCCTTGCCCACGACGATCGGCTTGTGGCTCGCGCGCCCGACGTGGACGTTCGCGTGAATGACCACGACGCCGCCCTCGCTCGGTCCCTTCTCCTCCCAGGACAGGATGTCGACGGCGGTCGAGTACGGCAGCTCTTGCGCCAGATGCAGGAAGAGCTGCTCGCGGATGATCTCCTTGGCGATGAAGCGCATCGGGCGATCGGTCAGCGTGTCGGCCGCAAACAGCGGCGGCCCCTCGGGCAGATAGTTGCGCGTCGTTGCAAGCAACCGCTCGACGTTGTCAGACTTCTTGGCCGACACCGGGACGATCTCCTTCCAATCGTGGAGCGGCGTCACCTTCTCGATGAGCGCGAAGAGATCGCTGCGCTCGGCGAGCTTGTCGATCTTGTTGATGACGAGGAACGCCGGCTTGCCCGCGGCCTTGATGTGCTCGACGATCGCGGCGGTCTCGTTCAGCGTGCGCTCGAGGCCGTTCGGGGTCGTGGCCTTGTGGACGTCGATCAAGAGGTAGCAGAGGTCGACGTCCCCGACGGTCGCGATGGCGAGGTCGACCATGTGGCGATTGAGGCGCGTCTTGGCCTCGTGGATCCCGGGGGTGTCGACGAAGATCGCCTGCCAGTCCGGGAAGGTACGGATCCCCTGGATCCGGTCGCGCGTCGTCTGCGGTTTGGGCGTAGCGATGGCGAGCTTCTGCCCGAGCACGCGATTGAGCAGCGTGGACTTCCCGACGTTCGGACGCCCGAGGATGCCGATGAAGCCGCAGCGATGGGGTTCAGTCATGGTGGGTACGACCGGGCTAGAGCGTCTCGAAGACGCGCGTCGCATGCGCGAGCGCGGCGTCATCGAAGTCGAGATGGGTCACGAGGCGCGCGGTTTGCGGACCCGTCGGGAAGAAGAGCAGCCCGCGCTCGGCGGCGCGCGCGACGAGCGCCGCGGCACTCTCGAAGCGCGTGTGCACCGCGAATTGGAGGATATTGGTCTCGACCGGATGGAGCACCGTCCCGATCGCGTGGCGCTGGATCCGCTCGGCGAGGCGCTGCGCGCGTGAATGGTCTTCACACATCCGCGCGACGTGGTGATCGAGCGCATACAGGGCGGCCGCGGCGAGGCTCCCCGCCTGCCGCCAGCCGGCCCCGAGGCGATGGCGGAGGCGATCGGCGCGGGCGATGAGCGCGCGCGATCCGAGGAGCGCGCTGCCCACCGGGGCCCCGAGCCCCTTCGAAAAACAGACGCTGAGCGTGTCGAAGCCGCGGACCAGCACCTCGGCGGCCTCGCCCGTCGCGTGCGCCGCGTTGAAGATGCGCGCCCCGTCCAAATGACACGCCAGCCCGCGCGCCTTGGCCCACGCCGTGCGCGCCCCGAGCTGCGCGGCGCCATACGCGCGCCCGCCCGCCCAGTTGTGGGTGTTCTCGAGCGCCATGGCGCGCGGGGTCGGCGCCTTGAGATGCGGCCCGTAGGCGTGCGCCGCGAGCCCTTCTAAGGTAGGCAGGCCCTCGGGCGCCGCGACCTGGATGAGGTGCACGCCGAACGTCGCCGCCGCTCCCCCACCCTCCCAGCGCGCGATGTGCGCGAACTCGGGCATCAACACCGCCTCGCCGGGACCCGCCAAGACCCCCATCGCGAGCTGGTTCGCCAGCGTCCCGCTCGGCACGAACAGCGCCGCCTCGAACCCGAAGCGCTCGGCCACCACCGCCTCGAGCCGATTCACGGTCGGGTCGTCGCCGAAGACGGCGTCGCCCACCTCGGCCTCGGCCATCGCCTTGCGCATCGCGGGCGTCGGGCGCGTGACGGTGTCGGAGCGCAGATCCGCGACCGTCATCCGAACACCACCGATTTGCGCGTCGTGAGGCGCGCGTCGATCATCGCCTGCACCGTCGTACGCAGCTCTTCGTTCAGGCGATTGAGGAGCACGCGGTCGTGCTGCAGCGCCTCGGGATCGTACTCCGACAGATCCATCACCGGGCCGAAGTCGATGAACCACTTGGTCGGCAGCGGCAAGAGCCCGAGCGGCCCGAGCAGCGGCATGGTCGGCGTGATGGGGATGTAGGGCAAGCCCAGCGGGCGCGCGAGCCAGCTCACCTTCGAGAGCAGCGGCATCGACTCCTCGGCGCCGACGATCGACACCGGCACGATCGGCGCGTGGGTCGCCGCCGCGAGCTTGAGCGCTCCGCCGCGCCCGAAGCGTTGGAGGCGATAGCGCTTCGAGAAGAGCTTGCCGATCCCCTTGACCCCCTCCGGGAAAACCAGCGTGGCCTGGTCGTTCTCGAGGAGGCGCTGCGCGTTCTCCTGGCACGCACGCACCGCCCCGACGCGGCTCATGAAGCTGCCCAGATAGGGCAGATGGTAGATGAAGTCCTCGACCAGCGTGCGCACGCGGCGATGCGCCGGGTGCTGGATCCGGATGGTCGACACGACCATCGCGCCGTCGTACGGCAAGGTCCCCGAGTGGTTCGCGACGAGCAGCACGCGCCCTTCCGCGGGGATGTTCTCGATGCCCTTGGACTCGACGCGGAAGTAGTGATCGTGGAACCACTTCGCGATCGGCTCGACCCGGTCGAGCGCCTCGGGCTCGAAGCCGAACTCGTCATACGCACCCGGCTCGCCCGTCTTGAGCAGGTAGTGCATCAGCTGCTCGAGGCGCGCCACCCCGATGCGCTGGAAGGCGCCGAGGACGGCCCGCATCGCCGGCAGCTCGCCGAGCTGCTGCAGCGCCTCGATGACCTCCTCGAGCGAGACGACGTCCTTCTTGGACTCGAAGACCTCTGGCGGGGGCGGCGCCGGCGGCGGCGCGGCCTGGGCGGCGTCACGTGCGTTCGCTTTCTCTTTCATCGCGCCACTCCATAGAAGCTCGCGAGGGCCTCGCGCGTGCTGTGGGTCGGCGTGAAGCCGAGGTCGCGCCGCATACGCGTGCCGTCGGCGACCCAGGAGAAACGGAAGAAGTTGAGGAAGCGCCCGGGCACGACCGACAGCTGCACGTTGAAGAGCGCGGTCGCCGCCGGATACCCGAGAAAATGGGGCACCGGCACGGACACCTTGCCGCCGAGGCGCAGCACGTCCGAGTAATAGAGCGTCCCGTCGCCGACAACGTTGTAGACACCCGGGTGGTCCTCGAAGACCGCCTTCAGCAAGGCCCCGACGGCATCGTCTTCGTGCAGGAATTGCACGAGCGGGTCGTAGCCCATGACGGTCGAGACCACCGGCTGCGAGAGCATCTTGGTGTAGAAGTTCCGGATCGTCGGACCCACCGTCATGCAGTAGCGCAACGACGTCGTGATCATCGACGGGCAGTCTTTGCGCAGCTTGACGAGCTCGCGCTCGATCGACACGCGGTCCGACACCCAGCGGCTGCCGGCCACGCCGCGCAGCGGATGGTCCTCGCTCAGAAACGCCGGATTGGACGCGTTGGCGCCGTAGACGGCCGTCGTCGAGGGCAGGATGAACTTGTGGATTTTGGCCTGCGCGGCGGCATTCATGACGTAGAGCGAGCCGATCGCCTCGAGCTCGTGCGCCCAGCTTCGCGCATGCGACGGGTACGCGAGAAACGCCGCATGCACGAGCGTCGTAATCCCGTCGGACACGAGGACCTGGGCGAGCTGGTCGTCCGCGGTCGGATCGGTGAGATCGAGCCGCACGAAGCGCGTCTTGGTACCCGGCTCGATCGGCGGGCGCACATCGAGCGCCACGACGTGCTCGCAGCGCGGATCGGCCTCGAGCGCGCGGATGAGGCGCTCCCCCAGGAACGTGCGAACCCCGGTGAGTGCGACGCGCAGCGGTGCCCCGGAGGTCGGCGCCCGGGGAGCCGCGGACCCACCCGAGGCGGGGGCAGACGTCGAGACACCCGACGAGGCAGACGATGCGGGCGCGGGTGTCACGGGTACCTCACGGCTTGGCGGGCGGGGGCTCGACGGTACGGACCGAGTTGCGAACGGTCACGACCTTCGACTCGATCTTTTCCGTCGGGATGCGTGGCGTCGACAGCTGCGTCACGATCTCGAAGGCAACCTTCTTCGCGAGCGCCTCCTGCGCGCTCACGGTCTTGCCACCCGCCTCCAGAGCGGCCTTCAGGTCCGCGGGGCGCTCTCCGAGGCGCTTCGCCACGCTCGCCCAGAAGTGGTCGAGGTAGTCGGCGCGCACCTTCTGAAGGAAGAGCGTCTGCTTGGACGGGGCCTTGGCGGTCTCCGGTTTCGCGTCGGGCTTCGCGTCCGGCTTCGGGTCGGGCTTGGCGTCGGGCTTGGGCTCCTCGGGTTTGGCCACGCCCTCGTAGTCGATCTCCGTCAGCACCAACGCCGCCGACGGAAGCATGACCACACGGTCGGCAAAAAGCGGGAGCGCGGCGCCCGCACCTTGCACGGGGCTCACCACGACGGCCACGACCGGGGCCTGCAGCGATTTGATGGTGTCGGCGACGAGCATCACGCCCTGCGCCGAGCCGCCGGTCGCCGTAACGATCAGATAGATAGGGGCGTCGTCGGCCTCGTTCAGCTTGATGAGGTCCTGCGACAGCTTGAGCGCCGCCTTCACGTCGAGCGGCCCGCTGACCTCGAGGCGGCGCGAACCGAGCTCGAAGGCGTGGGCGGGACGCGCCGCGCCGAGCGCGACTACGAGCGTGACGAGAACGAGTGCGATGGCGCTGAGCGGCTGCTTCATGCGCGCGACGTTGCGAGAAAAGCCGAAAAACCGCAAGCGCTCGCGGGTGCGCGGGTCAGAAGACGTAGCCGAAACCGACGTTCCAGCCCGCGTGGATCTCCATGAGACTGCGCGCCTCGGCGCCGTCGGTCTTGGCCTTGCGGCTCCCGAAGAGCGCGAGCAGATCGACCCCCGCCTTCAGGTTGAAGCGGCGCGACGTGTAGTACACGAGCCCGAGCTGCGCGCGGATGATGCCGCCGGCGCTGCTTTCGAGGATCCGGGTGCCGTCGGTGGCGCCCGGAATGCGGTGTGAGAGAAAGAAGCCGCCGCCGCCAAGGCCGGGCTTGAAGAACATGCCGCGACCGAGGCGCACGTAGTAGTCCGCCAGGACCGTGCCGACAAACCCGATCGAGTTGTCGTCGAGCGTCGTGGTCTCTGCCCCTGCGGCGTCGGTGAGGGTCGACGTCCGCTTCTCGAGCAGGAGGTTGAGGTTGAGCGCGACCGAGAAGTTCGGGAGCACGAAGACGCGCAGGGTCGGGCCACCGATGAACGAGACGCCGAGTCCCGAAACACTGCCGCCCGAGGGCTGCGCGTCGTCACGGAAGTCGAGCACCAGGACGTTGTCCATGCCGAGCTCGACCACGCCCCGGCTGATCGACGTGACGACGCCCGAGTCCTGTCCGCCTGGCGTGAGCGGGTCGGCGTGCGCGGCCCTGGGCAGCGCAAACCCTGATGCGAGGGCGACGAGCGCGAGCGAGGCGAGAGCCGGATGACGGGAAGCATGACGCATGGAGGTATCCTCAGGAGCATGGGTCACCGCGAGAAGCAGTGGCGAGCCAGGCTCGCTCTAATCACAGTCGTGCGGTTCGTGCCAAAATCTCGGCGTTCAGCGCCCCTTGCCCGGACCGAGGCGCGCCTTCAGCGCCTCGAAGCGCGCGAGCGTCGCGGACTTGTCCTTGGGATCGGGCTCGCCGCCGCCATGGAGGCGGTCGACCTCGGTGCGGTGGGCGGCCGGGATCTCGCGCAAGAAACGTGACGGACGCGCCGGCTCGGAGCCGTGGAAGGTCCGGCGGGACTTCGCGAACGACAGGAAGCAGACGCGACGCGCGCGCGTGACGCCGACGTAGAAGAGGCGACGCTCTTCGGCGAGATCCCCGTCGTCGTCATCGAGCGTGCGCTGATGCGGCAGGAGTCCTTCCTGGCAGCCGACCACGAAGCAGACCGGCCATTCGAGCCCCTTGGCGGCATGCAAGGTCAAGAGCGCGACCGCGGTCTGACCGCCGTGGCTCTCCTCGGCGGCGTCGCGTTGATCGAGCGCGATGACCCGCAGGTAGTCACGCAGCTCGCCCTGCGGATGGCGCTCGGACCAGCTGCGCATGCCGTTCAGGAGCGACTCGATGTTGCGCCAGCGCCCCTCGCCGCCCGGGCCCTCAGTCGGGTCGCGGATCCAGGCCTCGCGCGCGTTGAGGCGCTCGACGAGCCAGAGTGCGACGTGATCGAGCGGCAGCTTCTCGGCCAGCTTGGCCCTGGTTTCGTGGACGACCTTCGCGAGGTCCTCCAGCTCGGCGCCCTGGTCGCCGGTCAGGCGCGCGATCTGCCGGGCGCCGGCGATGACGTCGAAGAGATGCTGCGAGCGCGTGTGCGCCAGCTCGTGGAGGACCTCGATCGTGCGTGGGCCGATCCCGCGCTGCGGAAAATTGATGACGCGCAGCAGCGAGAGCTCGTCGTGCGGCTGGATCGCGAGGCGCAGGTAACTCAGCAGATCCTTGACCTCCTTGCGCTCGAAGAACTCGAAGGCGCCGACCAGGCGATAGGGCACGCCGGCCAGGCGGAAGGCCTCTTCGAACGCCTTGGCCTGCATGCTGGTCCGGAACAGCACGCCGAAGTCGGTGTAGGCGCGACCCTCGTTGTCACGACGCCGGGCGATCTCGGCGGCGACGAAGCTCGCCTCCGCCTCGGGATCCTTGCAGGTCACGACGCGCACCTGCTCGCCCTCGCCGCCGTCGGTCCAGAGGCTCTTCTCGCGGCGCGCGCTGTTGTTGCTGATGACGTTGTTCGCCGCGGCGAGGATGTGGCCGGTCGAGCG
>SXIE01000048.1 GCA_005772945.1 Pseudomonadota bacterium | reverse complement strand
CTCCCCTTGGCTCCACAAAAGCGAAGGCGGGTCCCCAAGGGCTCGCCTTCTTGGTTTCTGGCGTGCGGGCGGTGTGACTCCATGATCAGGAACGACGGGACGCGCGCGATGATCGGAGTCTCGCTGCTGGTGGCGGCGTGCGGGGATCGCGACACGGGACGCGGGGTCGTCGACGCGGTCCTCGAGTCCGAGGTCGAGGTCGAGGTCGAGTTCGAGTCCGAGTCCGAGTCCGAGGTCGAGGCCGAGGCCGAGGTCGAGATCGAGACCGAGTCCGAGTCCGAGACCGAGGTCGAAACCGAGACGACGGTCGTCCCCCCGCCCGATCGCCTTCCCGGTGCGCGCACCCCGCTCACGGCTCGCTGCGATGCGGCTGAGGAGGCGCGCTGTCTCCTGCCGTGGCCCTCGAACGTCTTCACGATCGCCGATCCCCTCGCGCCGACGGGCCTGCGCGTTCATGTCGAAACGGACATCCTCCCGGCCGACGAGGCCCTCGCGCTTCTCGACGCGGCCGACGGGTTCTCGCGTCTCACGCCGCTCGTCGCGCTCGTCCCGCTCGGCGTCGACCCCTCCGCGGTCTCGCTGCGCCTCTTCGTGGCGGAGCCAGGCGGCGACTTCGCCTCCGAGGTTCCGCTGCGCGTGAGCGTCGTCCCCGGCCGTGACGAGGCGGATCCCGCAGCGCTCGTCGCCACGCCGCTCGCCCCGCTGGCCGCCGCCACCGAGCACCTCGTGATCGTCACCAGCCTTGCCCCCAATCGCGTCGCCGAGCTCGCGACGCTCCGTGCGAGCGCCGTGGACGACGCCGAAGCGGCCCGTGTCGCGTACCACGCACCCCATCGCGCGATCCTCGCGACGCGCGGCGTCGACCCCGACACGATCGGTCGCCTCTGGGATTTCACGACCCGGTCGGCCTCGGACCCGCGGACCCGCCTGCAGAGCCAGGCCACGGCCGCCAAGGCGGCGGTCGACGCCGGGCGCGTCACGCTCGTCATCGACGGCGCCACCGTCCCGCTTGCGGAAAGCGCAAGTCCGACCGCGGTGATCGTCCGTGGCCACCTCGACAACATCCCCGATCCCGCCGCGCTCCCAGGCGCCCCCGAAGGCGAGAGCTTCAGCGTGCCGTTCCGCGTCGTCGTGCCCTCGCTAAGCGCGCCGCACCCCGCGCCGGCGGATTACCGCGTGGTCCTCTATGGGCACGGCACCGGCGGCAACGTCGACGACCCGGCCTTCGACGCGCTCATCGCCGGCGCCGGCGCGGCCAAGGTCAATATCGAGGTCGACGGCTGGACCGACGCGACCGTCGGCGGCGCGATAAGCGGGCTGCTCCTCCCCCTCCGCGGCACCGATCAGCTCGTCGCGCGCATGCGGCGCGCGCAGGCTGGCATCGCGGCGATCCAGCGGGCCTTGGTGGGTCCGCTCGGCGCCGCGCTCGCGGCGGACACCGTCGCCGGGATCCCGAACCCGGCGGCCGGCCGTCGACCGCGCGTCGTCACGGACCGCACCGGGCATCGCGAGCTCGATCTCCCCGTGTGGGCCGGCGGGTCGCTGGGCGGCGTCACCGGCATGGTCTACGGCCACCTCGAGCCGAGCATCGTCGGCGGCGTCCTCAACGTGCCGGGCGCCGGCTTCACGCACTGGCTCTCGCAGTCGGGCGTCTTCAGCCTTATCGGCGCCGCGTTTGTCGAGCGTTATCCGGCGATCGTCGACCTGCAGATCGCGATGGCGATGACGCAGCCGCTCTGGGACGAGGTCGACGGCGCGGCCTGGACCGACTCCATTTCTTGGACAGCCGGTTCGCGGCCTTCGCGAAATTCACGCGCGACCGCGCCACTGTTCCTCGTGCAGATGTCGGTCGGCGATCCGATCATGCCGAACATCGCGACCGCGCTGGTCGCGACCTCGCTGCACGCGGCCGTCGTCGGCGGGACCCCCGTGCCGGTACCGGGCCTACCGAGCGTGACGGTCGCGCGCGGGCGAAGCGCGCTGACCGAGTTCGTCGCGCCGGCAGGGTCGGCCTATCAGGTCCACGGCTTCGCGGCCGGAGACACGCCGGCCGGGATCGCAGCGCGCGCGCAGATGATCGCCTTCATCCAATCATTGTGGGCGGGCGACCCGACGATCGTGCTGCCCGACGCCTGCCTCGCGCTCGACCCGCCCGGGACCTGCGACTTCTCTCAGGAACCGTGAACGTCAGTCACACTTCGCCGGATCCGCCAGCGCGAGCGCGGCCGCGTCGCCGGTCGCGGACGCGAACGTCGCGGCGCTGGTGGCGTCGCCGCAGGGCTTGACGGCCGCGAGCGTCGCGAGAATCGACTGCTCGTCCGAGTCGACGGTGGAACCGAACTGGCCGAGGCGGGCGGTGAAGACCTCGAACCAGGCGTTCCAGGCGGCGTCGCCGACGGCGGCGGGGCGCACGGTCGCGAGGAAGTCGAGGTTCGCGCGCTCGTCGTTGTCGAGCGTCGAGGACGGCGACGGCAGCGCGCGCTCGAAGTACGTCCGATAGGTCGAGAGCCAGCCGACGTACGCGAGCGCGCTCGCGGCGTCGGGGCGTGCGGCCGTGATGAACGCGAGGTTCGCGCGCTCGGTGTCGTCGAGCGAACTGCTCGGGCTCGGGAGGCAGCGCGCGATCCAGCCGGCGAAGTGTCCATGCCAGACCTCGAACGCGCCGTCGCCGTCTGCGTCCGGCCGCACGCGCGCCACCAGGTCGAGCACGGCACCTTCGTCGCTGTCGATGGTGCTCGAGTCGGACGGCATCATCCCCTCGTAAAGGCCAGCCCAGACGCCGTGCCACGCGACGTAGGCCCCATCGTCGGTGGTCGCCGGGGCCACGGCGACGAGCCGCTCGAGGATGGTGCGCTCGTCTTGATCGAGGGTGCTGCTCGCGGCGGGGAGGAAGACGCCAAGCCGCTCGACGAAGAAGGCGTTCCAGGCGCCAAAGGCTGCCCCGGATGCGGGCGTGCAGGGCTTGGCCGCGACCTTCGCGTCGAGCGCGGCGGTCTCGTCGCCATCGAGCCAGTTGCCGGCCGCGGTCACGGCCGCCCCGTAGTCGGCGATCCAGGTGAGGTAGTCGGCGTCGGCACACGCAGGCTCGATAGGGTCGGTCGGGTCCGTCGGGTCGACGATCGGGACGATCGGGTCATTGGGGTCGGGCGGATCGGTCGGATCGGCCGGCGTCTCGAAGAGCGCGAGGTCGGCCTCGGTCGCCGGGCGCAGCCCGTCCGCCGTCGCGACCCAGCGTCCCGGGCCCGTGAAGCTGGCGGGCTTCGCGCCGGTGTCGAGGCCCTCGGACGTCACGACCTGCAGCGCGCCGGTCCACCCGCCCGAGGCCGGGATTGGCAGGTAGTAGCGATGCGCCTTCGCCGCGTTCACGCCGACGCCCCAGTCGAGATTGAAGGTCGGTTCGCCCTCGTGCGCGGTCCACCCGCCGAGCGACACGACCGTGGCGTCGGCGTTGAAGATCGCGACCCCGTCGGTGGTGGCGAGCTCGATCGGCCAGAGGCCGAACGGCGCCATGAGCACGGCGGGCGCGGTCGGGGTCGCGCCCGACGCGCTCGCGATCGAGAGCGTGCCCTGGAGGGCGGTCGGGAAGGCGCCCGACGGCAAGATCGCACTGAAGTTGGGATCCACGTCGACGAGCACCTCGAGCGGCCAGGCGGCCGCGGCCGTGTCGCCGATCGTCGCTGGGACGCCGGCCTCGAGGGAGGCCCAGCCGAACTGCGCGTGGTCCGCGCCGCGTACCTGGACGGTGGCCAGCGTCGGCGCCCAGACCGCGTCCCTCTTCAGTTCGCAGAGGAGCGTCGATCCGCCCGCGGGTGCGACCTCGACCCAGCACGCAACCCACGCCGGCGCGGGGAGCGCCTCGAGGCCGGCGGCGTCGCACTTGCCGCCATCACAGACGGGACCGCTCGGGCCGGCGCCGCTGTCGGCACAGCCTGCACCGACAAACCCCGACGCCATACCCACGAAAAACCACGCGCGTGCCAAGTCCCGTATCATGAAAGGCTCCTTCTCGTGCGCAGACCGGTCCGTCAACGCGGGGCAAGATTCGTGACCCGGTGGTCACGAGTCAACCCGGGAGACGCAATGATGATGAAACGAGGTTAGCACGCCTCGGAACGCGGCGACAGCCCTGGCCCCGCCTCGCCCGCCTCGTCCCGGAGCTGCCGGCGGGCGGGGCGGGCTGGCTCGGTCGCCCGGGTCGCCCGGTGGCCCGGTGGCAAGGGACGCCTCGATGTGCTAGCCAACCACCATGGACTCGCGACGTCTCGTCCACGCTCTCCTCGCGCCCTTCACGCTGCTCGGCCTCGCGCTCGCGCTCGCGACCTCCGCGTGCACCGCCGAGGATGGCGCGTGCAAGGACGACTTCGACTGCGACGCTAGCACCGTCTGCCGCGTGTCGACCGGGACCTGCGAGCCGTTCGTGTGCGACGCGGACGAGGACTGCGCAAGCGGCCTCACCTGCGGCGACAACCTCTGCGAATAACCGGGCTCACACGACGAGCCCGACGATCTCGCCGTCGATGAGGTCGACGCCCTCGGCGCGCGGCACCGCCGGCAGGCCCGGCATGCGGACGATGTCCCCCGTGATGACGATGAGGAAGCCCGCGCCCGAGGCGACGTGGATCCGGCGCACGGTGACCTCGAAGTCGCGCGGGCGGCCGCGACGCCGCGGGTCGTCCGAGAGGGAGCTCTGCGTCTTGGCGATGCAGACCGGCAGCTTCTCGTACCCGTGCTGCTCGATGAGCTTGAGGTCGTGCCGCGCCTCGCGCGTGTAGAGCACGTCGCGCGCGCCGTACATCTTTTCCGCGACCGTCTTGATCTTCTCGGGCACCGGGCTCGACCAATCGTAGAGCGGCCGGAAGTGGCTCGCCCCCGGAACCGCCGCGTTGGCCTGGACCAGCGCCGCGAGCGTATCGGCGCCGGCGCCGCCCTTGGCGAAGTGCTCGCACACCGCGATCGGCACCCCGAGCTCGGCGGCGTGGCGCACGACGAGCGCGATCTCCTCGTCGGTGTCGGAGCCGAAGCGGTTGAGCGCGACGACCGGGCGTGCGCCGAAGCAGGCGATGCTCTCGATGTGCTTGTCGAGGTTGGCGAGACCGCATTGGATAGCCGGCAGATCGGGGCGTTCCAGCTGCGCGAGGCTCGCGCCGCCGTGGAGTTTGAGCGCCCGGACGGTCGCCACCAAGACCACCGCGGCCACGTCGAGTCCGGCCGAGGCCGCCTTGATGTCGAAGAACTTCTCCGCGCCGAGATCGAAGCCGACGCCCGCCTCGGTGATGACCCAGTCGGCGAGCGCGAGCCCGGTGCGCGTCGCCATCACGCTGCTGCAGCCGTGGGCGATGTTCG
>SXIE01000439.1 GCA_005772945.1 Pseudomonadota bacterium | reverse complement strand
CGCTCGAGCGCGCACCCACCCAGGAAACCCCGCATGGGTGGCCGATGGGCCGTGACTTCCCGACGTCGGGAAGTCGGATTCCCGACGTCGGGAAGTCGCGCTAGGATTGCGGCACACGAAGCGAGGTGTGCATGGCACGATCGACGAAAGCGACAGAGGCGAACCGGCTGACCACCGCGCGGGTCGCACAGAAGGCGGGCGCTGCGGCCAAGGCCGAGCTGGTTGCGCGCGGTGACGCGCTCGTGAACAAGGCGCTCGCGTTGAAGGATCGGATCGCGCGCGACTTCTGGCAGCTCGGGCGCGTGCTCGTGACCATGCGCGACGAGGGTGTTCACGCGGCGCTCGGCTTCGATTCGTTCGAGGCGCTCGCGAGCCAGCGACTCGGGATCGCGAAGACGACCGCCTGGAAGCTGATGGCGGTCGCCGAGCAGCTCCCGCGCGCCAAGGCGATCGCGCTCGGCGTCGAGAAGGCGCACGCGCTCATCGCGTATGCGAAGGCCACGCCCGAGGACGACTCCGCGCGCGGCCTCGCTGCGGCCGATGCCACAATCGGCGGGCGGCGCCTGTCGCAGGCGAGCGTGAGAGAGGTCGGCGACGCGGCCGCGCAGCGCCGACCGAAGCGTCCGCCGACCTTCGCCGAGGCGGCGCAGGACAAGGCGGACCGCGAGCTGTTGGCGCGCGTCACGAACCACCTCGCGGGCGCGCGCGTGCCGCGGTCGGCGGTGTCGCTCGTGGGTGAGCGCGTCCGCATCGAGCTCACGCGACGGCAGGTCGCGCGGATGCTGGCGGGGTCGTAGGCGTCGTAGGGTCGCGCTCGTGCAGGCCGCGAAAACATGGCAGGGTGCGGGGCGCAGTCCAACAAGCGTCGCCGGGGGCAGGGTGAGGATCTTCATCACGGGGGCGTCGGGCCTTCTCGGGCAGGCGATCGTGGACGCCCTGGTGCGGCGCGGCGACGAAGCGGTGGCGCTGAGCCGACGCGCGCGCCCACCGGCCGCGCCGGGAATCCGCTGGGTGGTCGGTGACCCTGCGTCAGGCCATTCGGCGGCGACCGCATCGGACGACTGGACGGGGGCACTGGCGGGCTGCGACGCCGTCGTGCACTTGGCCGGCGAGCCCATCGGCGACAAGCGCTGGAACGAGGAACGCAAGGCTCGAATTTGCGCGTCGCGAATCGACGGCACGCGCGGGCTCGTGGCCGCGCTGGGACGCATCCCCGCCGCGGCGCGACCGCGCGTCCTCGTCGTGGCCAATGGGATCGACTACTACCCGTTCGACGCGTCCGAGACCCCATGGGCCGAAGACGGGGTGGCCGGCGCGGGCTTTCTCGAGGACCTGTGCGCCGCTTGGCAAGCGGAGGCGGAGCGGGCGACCGACCTCGATGTGCGCGTCGTGACGATGCGCACCGGGATCGTCTTGTCGCGCGACGGCGGCGCCCTGCCGAGCCTGGTTCGGCCCTTCAGGATGTTCGCGGGCGGGCGCATCGGACACGGTCGCCAGTGGTTCTCGTGGGTGCATGTGGACGACGTCGTGCGGGCGTACCTCTTTGCGATCGACCACCCGGAGCTCGCGGGTCCCGTCAACCTCGTGGCGCCGACGCCCGTGCGCGCGGCGGATCTCGCCCGCGCGAGGGGGACCGCGCTGCGCCGCCCCGCCTGGTTTCCGGTGCCGCGTTTCGCGCTGAAGCTGGCCGCCGGGGAGATCGCAGGCTACCTCGCGGAGGGGCGCAAGGTCGTGCCGACCAAGCTACTTGCCGCGGGCTTCGCGTTCGCACATCCGGACCTCGCGGGCGCGCTGGACGGGCTCGTCGGGAGGCGGCCGTCCTGACGCCGATGGGACGTGATGAGATCGTGGCGCTCATCGCTGCGCTCATCGCTGCGCGCGAGGGCGGAGCGTAGGCGAAGCCGAGGTCGAGACCGAGTCCGAGGTCACCGCCCCCGCACGACCTCGTAAGCCCCGTGCCGCTCGCCCACGAGCCCCGCATCTGCCAACACCGCGGTCCAGAGCTGCGCGAGCTCCCGCCGCGAGAACGGCCGCGGCCCGAACATGGTCACAGTCTTTGTCCCGAGGGTGGCCGGCTGGAACACGATGTTCCGCTCCAGCGCGCAGCCGACCACCCGCGCGACGGTCGTGAGTGGGATGCCATCCCAATCGAGGCGCATTCGCTCGTCCGCCCCGAGCGCCTGGCACCCGCCGAGTGGCGTTCCAGGCGGCTCCGGGGCCCACCGCGGCACGTGCGGCAGGCCTGGGCTGAAGAGGACGATCGAAGCGATCAGTGCGCACCACATCGCGCGCACCCTACCAGCTGGCTTGCGCCGAGACGAGCCCGGCGGCATCCTCCGGCGCGTGGGGACGTCGTGCTCGAGCGCCATGGGGCGCCTGTTCTGTGCATTTCTGTGGATCGCCCTCGCGGCCGGCTGTGCCGCCGCCGACGGCGCTCGCGGCAGCGCGTGCAGCGACGACGCCGAGTGCGCCGAGGGTTTGTGCCTGGGGGTGTGCCGCGTCCCCGACGCTGACGACGACCACGACGGCCTCGCCAACCTTGATGAGCGCGCCGCAGGCACCGATCCCGACTTCGCCGATAGCGACCGCGATGGCATCCTCGACGGGGCCGAGGCCCTGACCGACGGCGATGGCGACGGCCAGCGCGACGCCCTCGAGAGCGCGCTCGCCGACGCCGACGGCGATTGCTTGCCGGACCAACGCGACGCCGCCGACGACGATCCGAGCGCCGACTCGAAGCTCCTCGCCGGGACGATGTGCCGCAGCGAAGGCGCCTGCCGCGCCCCCTTCGACGGCTACTCCTACGTCCGCGCCACGTGCCGGCCAGCCACGTTTGCGGGCGCCACGATCGCCGTTCTCGCCTGCGATTACAGCCTCGTACCCGGCTGGCAAGGGGAGGTCGAGCGGACCTGTGACGGCGTCGACAACGACTGCGACGGCGCGACCGACGAGGACCTCGGCTACCTCGACCCCACCGGCGACGTCCGCCCCGTCGGCGCGAGCTGCCGCGGCGTCGGGGCCTGCGTCGACCAGAGCGGCGTCGTCGAGTGCGGACCAAGCGGCGTCGCCCTCTGCTCGGTCAACGCCGACGGTTCGAAGGCCGCCGGCGCCCCCTACGACGTGGCGTGCGACGGCCTCGACAACGACTGCGACGGTCGCATCGACGACACCGTCGATTGGCAATCGCCAGGCGATGGCGCCATCCTTCATTACGGCGAGCCGTGCCGTGGCCGCGGCGCGTGCGGCGTCGCGGTTGGCGTCGTCGAATGCGACGTGGCGCACCTCACGGGGATCTGCTCGACCGTCCCCGGCGGCAGCGCCGACGCCAGCGCCGACGAGGTCTGCAACGGGCTCGACGACGATTGCGATGGCCACACCGACGAGGGGATCGCTTGGGCGGGACCGACAGGCGGCAGCGTCGGCGTCGGCGGCGCGTGCGGCGTCGGGGCGTGCGACGGCGGCGCGGTGGTTTGCAGCAGTCAGTACGAGGCCGTCTGCTCTACGGAGGCTCTCGCCGCCCCGGAGGTCTGCAACGCGCGCGACGACGACTGCGACGGCCTCATCGACGAGCCGACGGACGTCGCGCTCGCGTGCCCCACCGTCGGCGTGTGCGCCGATCTCACGCTGCAGAAAGCCGCCTGCGACGCCTCGCATCAGCTCGTGTGTGGCTTCGAGCCGGCAGGCGTCTGGGAGCCAGGTGGCGAGACGCGCTGCAACGGCCTCGACGACGACTGCGACGGTGAGACGGACGAGGACCTGGCGCTCGCCGACGGCACGCCGATCGGACTCCCGTGCTACGGCGCCGGCGCGTGTGGCGGCGAGCTCGGCACGGTCGTCTGCGCCGCCGACCAGAGCGACGTCGTCTGCAGCGCCCAGGCGGGCGCCCACGCCGAGGCGTGCAACGCGATCGACGACGACTGCGATGGCGCGACGGACGAGGACGTCACGGCGGGGACCGTCGCGTGCGCCAGCGTCGGAGTCTGCAAGCCCTACGCGCCGGTTCCGGCCACGTGCATCGCGGGCCAATGGCAATGCGCCTCCCAGGCCGATCCGGCGTTCGAGCCGGAGGAGACCCGCTGCGACGGCCTCGACAACGACTGCGATGGCGAGACCGACGAGGGGCTCCCGAGCGACGTGACCGGGAAGTGGGAAACCGTGGCGGGACGCGAGCCGCCAGACCGGCGCGTGTGGCCCATCGCCGACACCCCGTGGGGACCGCATCTCTTCGGCGGCGTCGGGCAGGATGCCCTCACCGGCGAGTCACGCCTGCTCGGGGACTTCTGGCGCTACGACGCGCCGACGGTCACGTGGAATCGCGTGAACGCGCTGGGACCGACGGCGCGCGCCGGGCACGCGATGGCCTGGGAGCCCGCCACGCAGTCGCTGCTCGTGCATGGCGGTTTCGCGGCGCTCATGCTGGCGGGGCCGTTCGGCGCCGATGGCGGCCCGGTCTCGTCGATGTGGGCCTACGCGCCAGCGACGTCGAGCTGGACCTTGGTCGAGCAGGACACGACCGCGCTCGCGGATTCGGCGCAGCTCGCGCGGCGCTACCACGTGCTGCTGGCGATGGGCGACGGGCATCTCCTGCTACACGGTGGCCTGCCCGCCGGCGTCGGGGCGGACGGCGCTGGCGCCGCGACGACCGGTCCCCTCGTGGCGCTCGACGGGACGATCACGAACATGAACGGCAAGCTCGTCTGCAAGTGGAAGCTGCTGTCGTTCTCGCCCGGCTCCCCGCTCGCCACGTGGCGTTTCGGCCATCGCGCCGCGTGCGATCACGTGAGCCAGCGATGCGCGCTGGGCGGCGGCATCTTCCCGCGCCCCGACGCGTCGTTGCCCATGAGCGGCCTCATCGTCTCGGCGACCCCGGATAGCTGGATCCAGATCGCCACGCCGCTGCTGGAGGGGGCAGTCTTCCCGGCGCTCGCCGTGAGCGGGTCGCTCGTCGTCGCGCAGACCGACCTGGGCGGCGTCGTCGTCGACAGCGTGACCGGTGCGGGGTCGCGGCTTGCACCCGCGGCCAAGGGGGCGGTTCGGGGACTCGGCGGCGCGTTCTTCGTGGGGGCCAGTGGGGACCTTGCGCTGCTCGAGGGTGGGCTCGGCGAGCTCGCGAGCGCGCGGCGCACGACGCCGCTCGACCTCGAGGCACGCGCCTGGGGAGCCGCCGTGCCTTGGACGGGGCCGCCGCCGCGTGTGGCGGCGACGCTGGTGGATGTGGAGGGGGTGCCCTGGATGTTCGGGGGCGTCAGAGCGGTCGGGGGCGAGGCGCTGCAGGACGTGTGGCGTTGGGATGCCGCGGCTCGGGCGTGGCTCGCGGAGCTGCGGTTCGACCCGGCGGCGGCGGCGGCGCGCCCGCCGCTGGAAGCCTCCACGGGCGCTTGGGATGCGGACGCGCGGCGTGTGTGGCTCTGGGACGATAGCGCGAGCGAGCGCCTGTGGTCGTACGATCCGGCCGCGCACACGTTTGCGATGGAGGCGAGTGCGACCTGGATTCCGGCGGGTCGGGGGTTCCTCGCGGGCGTCGGGCCCGACGGTCCGATCGTCGCGCTCGAGGCGAGCGGCTTCGAGGTCGCGCCGGCGCTGTGGGTGCGCGACGGGGCAGGGTTCGCGGCGCTCGACACCGGGCCTCCGAGCTCGGGCCTGCTGGTCGGCGCCGGTCTCGCAGGCGATGCCGCCTACCTGCTCTATGCCGAGGACGACGCGTGGGTGTTCGCGCGCTGGTCGCTCACGAGCTTCACGTGGACCGTGCGGCGCTTCCCGGCGACGCCGAAGTTGACGCTGAGCGCCCCCGGGAGCGTGGCCTGGGACGGCGCTGCGCTGCGGTTTCACGCGATCGGCATCGCCGCGCTCTCGTCGGGCGCGTATGGGCTCCGGCTCATGACGATCGACGGCGCGCGCCTCGTCGAGACACCGCTCGACCCGGTCGAAACGCCGCTCGCGCCTTCCCTCGTGATGAGCGGCGGGACGCTGCTCGGTTTCGGCGGGCCTTTCCTGAGCGGTCTGAGCGGCGCGAGCGCGGCCACGGCCGTGACTCAGGGCAACGCCGGCCCTGCCTCGTCACGCACGTTCCTGTTCGGTTTCGGTTGCCGGGGCAATCTGTCCCGCTGAGGTGCGGGCCTCGGTGCCGTTCCGCTGCGGCGCCGCAGGTGCTATGACGCGCGCGCCACCCAAGGCCTGCCAACCAGGAGGACTCGCATGACCGAGGCCCGCACCGAGCGGCGCGAGCGCCGCGTCGCGCTCATCATCGACGCCGACAATGCGACCCCCAAGCTGATCGACCGAATGCTCGCCGAGGCCGCCAAGCAGGGCGCCGTCACGATTCGGCGCATCTACGGCGACTGGACCAAGCCGAACATGACCGGCTGGAAGGACATCCTGAACGACCACGCGATCCAGCCGATCCAGCAGTTCCGCT
>SXIE01000438.1 GCA_005772945.1 Pseudomonadota bacterium | reverse complement strand
TCTACTCGCCGATGGGGGGCATGTTCGAACCTCCGACTCCGCCGTTCGGGCTGAAGCTCGACCTATGGCTGTTCTTCTTCGCTAGCGCCGCGATTCTCTATCCGAGCTGGCCATCCTTGAAGGTGCGACGTGTTCTCGATGGACGCGCCGGAGGCGGCCGTTCGTTGACACGCCCGATCACCCGGGCCACAACGCCGGGACGATCTCGCGCAGAGCGCATGGCGCTTGCCCGCGGCATCACGCGTATCGCGGAGGCTCTGATGTCGTCCCCGGCCCTCTCACCTCCTGCCGCCGACGAGCCGTACGGGCGACGCCTCCTCTTCGCCGACGACGCGCGTGAGGTCCTCGCGATGTCGTGGCGGCCTGGCGCGACCTGCGCCCCGCACGACCACGGGGCCTCGGGCGGCGTCGTGCACCTCATCGCGGGGCGGATCGTCGAACGGCGCTACGCCTTCGACGGCGCGCGCCTCACGCCCATCGGCGAGAGCTGTCACGAAGCACCGGCCGTTCTCGCCGTCGCGCCCGGGATCATCCACGACATCCACGCCGCCCCAGGGGCGGAGACGGTTCTCACCATCCATCATTACGAGCCGCGCATCGCCGCGATGCGGGTGTACGACGACGCGGGGCGCCGGACGTTGGTCGTCTCGGACGATTGCGGGGCTTGGATCCCGCGCGACCCGGCGCTCGTGCGCGAAGTCATCGCGTGGGACGCGCCGACACCCAGGGACGACCGCGCGCGATGAGCGTCCACTGGATCGGCTACACGACCCTCTACCGCGAGGGCGGGCCGGAGTTGGCGCGCGCCGCCGCGACGATGGCACGCGAGATGGTCGCCCAGCGCGGGATCCCGGCGGCCGCCGTCCGCCTCGAGCGCGTCGAGAGCAAGCGCGACTTTGTCGACGCGATGGCGCGCATCGCGGGCGCCGGCGAGACCCTCCGGGAGCTCCACTTCTTCGGGCACTCCGGCATGTACGGCCCGATGTTCCGCACGACCGCGATGCCCGAGCAGTTCAGTCCCTACGAATGGCGAACCCTGCCGCTGCCGTTCGCGCCGTGCGGGGGCGGGCAAGCCTTCTTTCACGCGTGCCGCACGGCGCGCTGGTTTGCGCCGTTCTTCGCGCGGACGTTCGGCGTCGCGGCCTCGGGCTATCATTGGTACACCACGTTTTCGGCGGCACCCGACCGCTTCGTCTGGCCGGGGCTCAAGCCGAGCGATGCGCCGCTCTATCTGATCGGATGCCGCGGCAAGAAGTCCGATGGGCTCGTCGGCTCGCTCATGAAGTATGCGGGTCGGATGCCGGTCGAGGTGATGAAGCGCTTCGAGCCGACCCCGGTCGAGGGCGACGCGAGCTACGACGGCGTTGCGGCGCTGTACGACGACGTCTTCGCGGACATCCGCGTGCGCCGCGATGAGTGGGCCTGGCTGAGCGCGCACTGGCCCGCGCGAACCGAGGGCCTGCGCGTGCTCGACATCGGCTGCGGCAACGGTGCCCTCCTCAGGGCGCTGGCACCGAGGCTCGCGCAAGGGGTCGGGGTCGACGTGTCGCTCGGGATGATCGCGCGCGCGGTCGCGCATGGCGACGCGGGTGGCAAGCTGCGCTTCGCGGCGATCGACGGTCCGCAGCTGCCGTTTCCGGACGCGTCGTTCGACGTGGTGACGAGTCTCCTCTCGTTCCGCTACCTCGATTGGGATCCGATCATGGCCGAGATCCGGCGCGTGCTCGCGCCGGGCGGACGGCTGCTCGTGGTGGACATGGTGACGGCCCCGGTCGAGCCCAAGGAGATGCCGCGCTTCGTCATCGACTCGGCGCGGGCCGCGCTCGAGCGGCGGACGAACACGCGCTACGGCGCAGCATTGGCGCGCCTGACGGCCGATCCGCGCTGGCAGACGATGCTCGCGTACAACCCCATCCGCGCTCAGCACGAGTACGTCTGGTACCTCGAGAGCCGCTTCCCCGGGCGTCGGGTCGAGAAGCTCAATATCGGCTGGCACAATCGCGTGCTCGCGTTCGACTCGGGGCCGCTCGCGCCGGGAACCGTGGCGCCCCAGACCTACCCGTGACCGGGGCCTCCGACCGAATCGGCGTCCTCGAGTGGGGGATCGGCGGCGTCGACGCGCTCATGCGCCTCGCCACCCGGCTGCCCGACCGGGCCTTCGTCTATTGGTCGGACAGCGGCTTCACGCCTTATGGGAAGGTACCGGCCGAGGCCCTCGCGGCGCGGATCCGCGAGGTCGCGCGCCGCATGGAATGCACGACCCTGGTCGTGGCGTGCAACGCCGCAAGCACCGTCCTCGGCGCGCTCGACCTGCCCATCCCGGTCTACGGCGTCATCGCGCCGGGCATCGCCGCAGCGATCGCGTCCGGGGCCGCGCGGATCGGGATCCTCGGCGGCGACCGGACCATCGCGGCCGGCCTTCACGCGCGGGCGTTCGCCGACGCGGGGCGTGTCCCCATCCCGGTCGCCGCGCAGCCCCTCTCGGCCCACGTCGAAGCGGGCCGTCTCGATGGGCCCGAGGTTGTCGCCGATGTCCTCGCCATCGCGGGCCAACTCGCCGATGCGGACGCCATTCTCTTGGCCTGCACGCACTATCCCGCCCTGCGCCCGGTCTTCGAGCGGGTCCTCCCCGGTCGCCTCTGGCTGGACCCCGTCGATCAGCTGGTCGACGACGTGGCACGCGCGATGGCCGGCGACGGGTCAAAGGGAAATGAGCCGCGATTCATCGTCGGCACGACGGGCGATCCGGAGGCGACACGCACGGCTGCGTGGCGCGCGTTTGGCGCCGCGCTGCCGACGGTCGTGCAACGGGCGCTGTGACACCGCCCGGTCGAGGGGTGCCCTCCGGCCCCGCAGCCCCTCCTATATGATCGATGCGCACCCAGCGGGTCGCAACCCGGCGCACACGTCGCCGGAGAGAACTCCAAGCCGACCTAACGCAGCACAGGTGGCGTTGGAGAGAACTCCAAGCCGAACTCCGTCGACACAGGTGGCGTTGGAGAGAACTCCAAGCCGACCTCCGTCAGCACAGGTGGCGTTGGAGAGAACTCCAAGCCGACCTCCGTCAGCACCGGTGGCCTCGGAGAGCGTTCCGGCGCTTCGTGCGCCGACGCACGGGTCGCGGTCGGATCCTGCGATCCGTCCGCGCTCAGCCGCCGGCCCCTCGGCGTCTCAGGCTCGGCCGCGAGACGCGCCGCGCCGCCGCGCGACGAGTCCGAGCGCCGCCAGCGCGAGCCACGCCTCCGCAGCCCCGCCCTCGCACCCCGCCCCGCCGGCAGACGTCCCCGGGATCGCACCCGTCGGATTCGCGGGCGGCGCGCTGCCCGTATCGTTGCCTTGCGCGGCCGCCTCGGTCGCGTCCTTGGTCGCCTCGTAGAGGCCGCCGACGCTCTCGAACCCGGCGGGGTAGCATTCGCCCTCGTTCGGGGCGGGCGCGGGCTCGCAGGCGGGCTCGGCCCCGCTCGAGTCGCGCGCGCAGGTCGTCGCGGTGCCGCCCATCTCGCAGGTCCAGCCCTCCGGGCATTGGCCGTCGCCGGTACACGACACGGCCTCGGGGTGGCAGTATTTCGCCTCGGACGGCTCGCAGGTGCAGCTGGCGTCGGGCGGCATTGCGTCGCCGCTGCCCCCGCTGCCCCCGTCGCTCCCATCCGAACCGCCCTCGCGATCGCTCGCGCTGCCGTCGGCACCGCCCGAGCTGCCGCCAGGGCTGGGCTCGCTTGGCGCCGGTGGCGTGGCGCTCCCCGTGCCCGCGCTTCCCGAGCACTGGCAGATCTCCTCGGCCTCGCACGTAAAGCCGGCGCCACAGTCGGCGGCCGTCGTGCACGGCTGTGTCCACTTGGGCGCGCACACGCTCTCTTTCTCGTTCGTGCACGGGACCGGCTCGCGCGGCGGCGGGCACGACGCGCCGTCCGGATCGCACGCGGGCTCCGACATGTTGGTCGCGCACGGGACCTCGTAGCTCACGCACACGTACCCGTCGGCGCAGTCGCCGTTCGTGGCGCACGGCCCTGGCACGCAGGCGCGGGTCTCGCTCGTCTCGCAGGGCGGGCATTCGCCGCCCGCCGGGCACGCGCACGCCGTCCCGCCGACCACCTCGCAGACGAGGCCCTTGCCGCAGTCGGTGTCGGACGCGCACGTTGCGCCGAGCTCGGCCCGGGCGGCCCCCGCCCAGCCGGCGACGAGCACGCTCGCCCCGATCCACATCGCCGACCAAGCTTGCTTCTTCATAGGGAGTCTCCTCGCAGGTGTGCGCCCCGGACGGCGCGCCGATGATAATAGGTCATCGCGCGCGCCGAATCACGGATGTTTGCGGGCCGATCGCCGAACCTCACACCGGGAAGTCGCTCTCGTTGCAGCCGGGGCGCGCGACGGTCTGGTGAATGAGGGCGCCGTCGGCAGGCAAGGCCACCTTGGCACCGGTCACGCGCGCCACACCGCGGGTCGTGGTGGTCGAGCAGCACGAGCTCGACGTGAACGCGAAGTTCCAAGTGCCGTCGGGTCCGGGCGTGACTTGGAGGAGCTGCGCGTCGGCGATGAGCCGGGCCGCAGCCTCTTCGGGCGAGGGCGGATAGGTCACCGTGGTGATCTGGATGACGCGCGCCCAGACGTCCGCATGGTCGCGCTTGAAGGCCTCGAGCGCCTCCGGGAAGAGGCCCGCGCCGCTGTAGTACGGCGGCATGCCGCACGCGTGGACGCCGATGTTCCGGTACTGCTGGACCGCGGCCAGGCGTACCGCCCACTCGTCCGAGATGCGCACGACCGGCTGGACGTCGAACGGCAGTCGCAGCCCGCCGAGGGTCACCTCATAGTGACCGGCGGCGAGCGCGCCGAGAGAGACCGTGAAGCCCGTATCCTGGTTCTTGGTCTCGGGCGCGCAGGAGGCGGTCGCGCGGACCCCGAGCGTGAAGACGGTGGTCGCGGCGCGGGCGGTCCGAGCGGCGACCTCGGCGACGAAGCCGCAGCCGTCGGCGCGGAAGCCCGAGACGGTGATCCCGGTGTCGAAGGCCTCGCTCGGCTGGGCGAAGTAGAGCGACATTTCGACGATGTGCGTGCCGGCGATGTCGAGCGTCGGGCGGACGCGGGTCAGCGGCGGGACTTCGGTTGGGACTGGGGACAGGGGGGGCGTGGGCGCGGGGGCCGGCGGCTGGGCGAGGCTCACGCCGGCGGCGGACAGGGCAACGAGGGCGGACGCCAAGACGAAGGGACGGGGATTCATGGGGTGCTCCGTGGGTGATGCGACCGCCGTTTTCACGGACGAGTTAGTCACAAGTTCTGGCGTCTGCGCATGGATACATCCTCCTCACATCCGCCACCGACCAGGCCGCACAGATGTCGCCGATGGCCGGCCGCCGTCCCCACCTCCGGCTCGTCGCGCTCGACCGGCCCGCCTGTGGGAACGCGGAGACCGCCCGCGCCATGGGACTTTCCGCGCGTACGCGATCGTGCGATGGCCTGGCATGCGGCCGCAAGCAATGGCGCCTGCGCTGCACAAGGCAACGCGATGCACGAAGGACGTCCGGCCGTGACGACGATATGGCCGGCCCTCTGGGGGCTCGGCGGCGTGATGCTGCTCCTTGGCAGCGCGGTCGTGCGGCTCGGCCAGACGGCGTTCGAGGGTCTCTCACGCGAGCTGAGCGCGCTTCAATGGGTGGCGCTCATCCTGCTCGTCGTGGTGATGGCCTGGGCCGAGGGCTACCGCGGGTTCCAGCGCGGCTTCGCGCCGCGGGTCGTGGCGCGCGCCCGCTACCTTGCCGAGCGCCCGGTCCGCGTGCGTGCGCTCGGGCAGCCGCTGCGCGGCCTTCGCTTGCGTGCGCTCGGGCAGCCGCTGCGCGGCCTTCGCTTGGATCTCCTCTTCGCGCCGCTATTCTGCATGGGATTCTTCCATGCCACGCGGCGACGGCGCGTCAGCGCGTTCGCCCTCACGGCCGGCGTGGTGGGGCTGGTCCTCCTGGTGCGGCTGCTGCCCCAGCCATGGCGCGGGATCGTCGACGCGGGGGTGGTCGTGGGGCTCGGCTGGGGCCTCGCCGCGCTCGCGGTACTCGCGTATCGCGCGTTCGTGCTGGGCAAACCCGACACGTGCGCGCTCGATCTCCCTGAACCCTGAGGCTGCGGCGCGGCGCTCAGCTCACGCGGACGGCACCGAGCTTGACCGCCGCCTCGAGCCAGCGCTCCGTGCGCCGCCGTTTCTCGTCGTAGCCGTCTTCGCGGATCCCGCGCGCCGCCGCGTACGCCACCAGCTCCTCCTGGCGGCAGCGCCCGTGCAGCGCGGCCTCGAGCATCGGCGACGGGATGGTCACCTCGGGCAGGACCGGCGGCGGCGGTCGCTTGGCGTGCACCGTGAGATCGAGGTCGAAGGCGTCCGCGAAGTCGCCGGCGAGACGCGAGCGCTCGTTCACGAACGGCAGGCCGAAGACGCGCGAGATGAGGCCGGGCACCGAGCTGTGCTCGAGCAGTTCGTGGAACACCTGACCGCGGCGGACGAGCGGACTGATGACGAGGCCCGGCACGCGGAAACCGAGCCGATCGAAGCCCTGGCCGACGCGCGTCTCGCCGACCGACGGCGGCGGCGGCACGTGGTCGTAGAAGCCGCCGTGCTCGTCGTAGAAAACGAGCATGAGCGAGCGCTCCCATTGCGGCGACTGGCGCAGTGCCTCGTAGATGCTGGCCACGAAGGCCTGGCCCAGGCGCCCGTCGTGCGGCGGGTGATCGTCGTTCAAGCCGTAGTCGGGCTCGACGACGGTCAGGTTCGGCAGGGTGCCGGCGGCGGCATCGGGGAAGAAGTCCGCGACGTCCTTCTCGCGGTAGCTGCCTGCGACCGGATCGAGCATCGTCAGCGCGAAGTAGATGGGACTCTGATGATAGACGCCGTAGCTCAGGCCGGCCGCAAGCGCCTTCGTGTAGATGGTCGGCTCGGCGAGCGGAAGGAGGTTCGAGGTCGCGCCGCCCGAGGACGCCGCATGCGAGAAGAAGCGGTTGGGCCAGGTCGGTCCGAGGAGGCCGCAGTGCCAGCGGTCGCAGAGCGTGAAGGCGTCGGCCAACGCATAGAACTGCGGCAGCTCGTCGCGGGTCATGTAACCCATGACCTGCCCGCGAAGCGCGGCTCGCTGAGCAGCGGCGATTCGGCCTTCGTACTGAGTCACGAAGCCAGCGTTGAGACCGTCGGCGAATTGGGCATTCGAGGCGGCGGCGCTGTGCGGGGGATCGGGATCGACGATCCAATGGGGGCCGGCGGCGAAGACCGGAACGCGAGTGCCGTCGAGGGCGAGGTTCGCGACGTCGGCGCTAAGGCCGTCGACGTCGGCCTTGCCTTCGACCAGCTTGCGGGCCCCGAAGTAGTGGTCGAAGGAGCGGTTCTCGAGCTGCACGATGACGATCGTGTCGAGGTAGTGGAAGGGGTGCGAGCCGTCGCCGCGCAGGGGCCTGAGCGCGGGCTCGGGGCCGGGGAGCTCGGACGCGGTCTCGGGCTCGGTCTCGGACTCGGACTCGGTCTCGGACGCGGTCTCAGACTCGGACTCGGTCTCAGACGCGGTCTCGGACGCGGTCTCGGACTCGCCCTCGGTCGCGTCCGCGCCGTCACCGCGCGCGACGATCTGATCCCCGCAACCCCCACCGCCCATGAGGGCCGCCCCCAGCGTCGCCACCCCGGTCGTCTCGAGCGTTCGCTTGAGCAAGGTCCGCCGATCGAAGCGCTTCATGCGACCCTCCCGTGCGCGCCGCGTTGCAGCCGTGCGCAAGCGCGCATCATGCACGCGCACCCGCACGGGTCAACGCTGCCGGCGGGTTGGCCCCGGGGCGCCGCGGGCGGTTTGCTATTCCCACGCATCCCCTATCGCGGGTAAGGTCGTAACGCGCTGCGTTAGATTGCGTGCTTCGTGTGCAGTGACCCAGCGACCAGCGCCCTAGCGACCACGAGGGAGACCGCCGATGTCGGAGATCATGAAAGACCTCTACGCGCTCGGGGAGATCCCGCCGCTCGGCGCCGTGCCGCGCCTCATGCACGCGGTGACGATCCGCAAGGATCGCCACGGCCCCCCGGCGCGTGCCTTCCCAGAGGAGGTCGTGGTCACGCCGTCCGTCGGCCCCAACGACGTCCTGGTCTACGTGATGGCCGCGGGCGTGAACTACAATGGCGTGTGGGCCGCGATGGGCAAGCCCCTCTCGCCGCTTGATCTGCACAAGGACCCGTACCACGTCGCCGGCTCGGACGCGGCCGGGGTCGTCTGGGCCGTCGGCAGCGGCGTCAAGAGCTGCAAGGTCGGCGACGAGGTGGTCATCCACTGCAACCAGACCTGCGGCGAGTGCCATCATTGTAATGGTGGCAACCCGATGCTCTGTCGGCGCCAGCAGATCTGGGGCTACGAGACCTCGCACGGCAGCTTCGCGCAGTTCTGCCGCGTGCAGCCGCAGCAGATTCTGCCCAAACCCAAGCACCTCACGTGGGCCCAAGCCGGCTCGTACATGCTCGTCTACGCGACCGCGTGGCGCATGCTCTACGGGCACCCGCCGCATGTCCTGAAGCCGGCGATGAACGTCCTGATCTGGGGTGGCTCGGGCGGGCTCGGGACGATGGCGATCCAGATCTGCAAGGCCGCCGGGGCCAACGCCATCGCGGTCGTGAGCAACGCCAGCAAGGGCGAGTACTGCCTCGCGCTCGGGGCCAAGGCCTACATCGTGCGCACCGACTTCAAGTGCTGGGGGACGATGCCGGATCCGGACGACGCACCCGCCTACCAGGTCTGGTCGTCCGAGGTGCGGCGCTTCGGGAAGGCTATCTGGGACATCACCGAGCAGGTCGACGTCGACATCGTCTTCGCGCACCCGGGCGAGGAGACCTTCCCCGTCAGCTGC
>SXIE01000437.1 GCA_005772945.1 Pseudomonadota bacterium | reverse complement strand
GCAATCTAGTAAAATGCAAGAGCAGTTTAACAAGATAATGAATACAGGAGTAACGCAATCTTTTAACTATATTCAGAATTATGTTGATAAGGTTAAGGCGATTGCTAGTAAATATAATACTTCCGCATTTGGTTCAATGTCCACTCAACCTCGGCAGCATCAGATCGAGCACGACCATGTCGAAGCGCGCCCCCTGCCCGACCTCGACCGCGTCGAGCCCATCGCCCACCGACGCGACCTCGTGCCCGTCCCCCTCGAGGAGATCGACCAGCCCCTCGCGCAACATCGCCTCGTCCTCGACGACCAGGATTCGCATCGCACCCTCTTTGTTCGCCGGCCCGGGTCGGCCTCCGGCCGCGGACTCGTACGCACAGCCTAACCAAGGTGCCTCGGTTCGGGCGCGCAAAAACACGTAAAGAATGAAGGCACAGTGGGTTTCCGCGGCGCATCGAATTGAGTAGCATGGAGATCGATGTGCCCTTCGTGGTCCACGTGGTCGGTCAGCCCATTCCGTCTCGGGGCTTGGCTCCTCACGCTGGCTTGCGGGGTCGGCTGCGGGCGTCCCGACGCGCGCCTCCCCGACCCCGAGCCCGCGACGGCCTACGCGCGCGCGCTCGGCCAGGCGCTCGCCCCTGAGGCCGAGCCCAACGACGACCTCGGCAACGCCACCGTGCTCACCGGCAACGACGTGGTCATCCGCGCGAACATCTACGGCTCCGGCGACAGCGATTTCTACCGCTTCGACGCGCTCGCGGGCGACCGCGTGTTCGCGGCCACCATGACCGCGTTTTCCGCGAGCGGCAGCGGCGACTCGACGCTCGACCTCCTCGCCCCGGACGGGGTGACGCTCCTCGAGAGCGACCTCGACAACGGCACCTTCGGCGCCTCCAGCGCGAGCATCTCGGGCGCCCCGATCCCCGCCGACGGCGCGTATTTCCTGCGCGTGACGCACGGCACGGGCGGCCAGCTCCGCCCCTATGATCTCTACCTCAAGCTCCAGCGCGGCGTCCCCACCTTCGAAGTCGAGCCCAACGAGGCGCCGAACAAGGCCCAACCCGTGCCCGCCAGCGGCTGGGTCTTCGCCTCCGCCGGCGCTCTCGCGGACATCGACACCTACGCGGTGACGCTCGCGGCCGGCGACACGCTCTTCGCCAGCCTCGACCTCGCCCCCGCGCGCGCCGACCCCCTCGACGTGCCCGAGTGGAACGGACAGCTCGCGTTCTACGACCCCGACGGATTCTCCGTGTCCGCCAACGATGCGGGCGCGGCGGGCCCGGATTCGGACGCGCTCGTGATGACGGTCCAAAAGCCGGGGACTTACTACCTCGAGGTGACCGCCTCGGTCGGCGGCACGGCCGTCGGCGACTACCAGCTGAGCGTCGCCGTGCACCCCGCGCGCACCCCCGCGGCGGGCGTCGTCTGCGGCGTCTACGCCAGCACGAACGCCTTCCCGATCGCCATCCCGATCGGCCCCGGCGTCGTCAGCACGACGCTGACCGTGCCGGGACACCCGCGCATCGCGAGCCTCGAGGTACTCCTGCGCCTGAACCACACGTTCATGCCCGATCTCGATGTGCACCTCACCGCGCCGGCCGGCAACACCGGCGGCCTCTTCACCGACGTCGGCACGCGCGACGAACAGATCCTCGACCTGACCTTCGCGGACGACGCCGCGCTCCCGGTCGGGACCTTCCCCGACATGCGCAACGCCGTCGTCGCGCCCGAGGCCGGCTACCGCCTCGCGTGGTTCGAGGGCGAGGACGCCGGCGGCACCTGGACGCTCACGGTGCGCGACGATGCGACCGCCGACGAGGGCTCGATCCTCGCGTTTGCGCTACGAATTTGCTCCCCCGCGCCGGCGAGCTGCCCCAACCCCGCGACCCCGCCGGCGACGATCTTCCTGCGCGACTTCGAGGGCAGTGACGGCAACTTCACCCACGCCCCAATCGGCGCCGGTGTCGACGAATGGGAATACGGTACCCCGAGCGGGATCCCGCTGGCGGGCTGCCACGGCGGGGTCGGCTGCTGGAAGACCGACCTCGATCAGCGCTACGACCCGAACACCAACGCCGATCTCGTCTCGCCGCCGATCGACCTCGGCGCCGCGTCCCCGCCCATCCGCCTCGACTGGGCGCTCCTCGCCCAGCTCGAGCAGGCCGGCGCCGACCACGCTTGGATCGAAGTCCGCGAGATCGGTGGCGGCGGCGCCCGCGCGCGCGTCTGGGAGCACCTCGGCCCGAACATGGTCGACGGCGTGGGCAGCCCCACCACGACCCTGCACGAGAGCATGGGCTGGGGCCTTCACACCGCCGATCTGAGCGCCTTTCAGGGCAAGCAGGTCGAGCTCGTCGCCCACCTCGACAGCGACGGTAACTTCGGCTCGAGCTCCAATCTCGGCGGCCTCGGCCTCGACGACATCACCGTCACCGCGTGCCCGCACGCCTGCGGCGACGGCTTCGTCGACTTCGACGAGAGCTGCGACCACGGCGCCGCCAACGGCCAGCCGGGCGACTGCTGCACCGCCAGCTGCCAGTTCGCGACGGTCGACACCGTCTGCCGCCCGGCCACCGGCGACTGCGATGTCGTCGACCTGTGCGACGGCGCGGGCGCCTGCGTGGCCGACGCGAAGGTCCCCAACGACACCGCCTGCAGCGACGGCGACGCTTGCACCCAGGTCGACACGTGCCAGGCCGGCGCCTGCCTCGGCGCCTCGCCGATCGTTTGTACACCAAGCGATCCGTGCCACGTCGCGGGCGTGTGCAACCCCGGCAGCGGCGTCTGCTCGAACCCACCGATCGCGAACGGCACCCCCTGCGACGACCTCAGCGCGTGCACCCAGGGCGACGCCTGCCAGGCCGGCGCCTGCGTCCCGGGCACGCCGACGCTTTGCACCGCGACGGCCCCGTGCCATGCGGACGGCGTGTGCGATCCGCAGACCGGATTGTGCTCCGATCCGCTCGCCGCCGACGGCGCCCCCTGTAACGATCAGGATGGGTGCTCGCAGGTCGACAGCTGCATCGGCGGCATCTGCATCGGCACGACGCCGGTCGTCTGCGCGGCGCTCGATCAGTGCCACGTCGTCGGCGTCTGCGACAGCGCGACCGGCACCTGCTCGAACCCGCCGATCGCGAACGGCACGGCCTGCGACGACCAGAGCCTCTGCACGCTCGGCGACACCTGCCAAGCCGGAACCTGCACCGGCGCGAGCACCATCGCCTGCAGCGCGAGCGGCCCGTGCCACGTGGTCGGCGTCTGCGATCCGGCGACCGGCGCCTGCTCGGATCCGGCGGCGATCGACGGCACCCCGTGCGACGACGGCGACGGCTGCACGAGCCCCGACGCCTGTCAGGCCGGCGCGTGCGTGGCGGCCGGCGCGACGATCTGCACGGCCAAGGACAGCTGCCACGCCGCCGGCGTCTGCGACGTCCAGACCGGCGCCTGCACCAACCCAGCGCTGGCGGACGACACCCCTTGCGACGATCAGAGCGCCTGCACGCGCGTCGACGCCTGCCAGGCGGGCAGCTGCGTCGGCAGCGATCCGATCGTTTGTACGCCAAGCGATCAATGCCACGCCGCCGGCGCCTGCGACCCCGCGAGCGGCGCCTGCTCGAACCCGGCCGCGCCCAACGGCACGGCCTGCGTCGACGGCAGCGCCTGCACACGCAGCGACACGTGCCAGGCCGGCGCGTGCGTCGGGGCCAGCCCGACCGTTTGTACACCAAGCGATGGCTGCCACGTCGCCGGGCTCTGCGATCCCGCCACCGGCGACTGCTCGGACCCCGAGGCGCCCGACGGCACGGCGTGCGAGGACATCGACGCCTGCACCTTGGGCGACACGTGCGCAGCGGGCGTCTGCCGCGCCGGGAGCCCCGTCGTATGCGCGGCCCTCGACGCCTGCCATGACGCCGGGACCTGCGACTCCGAGAGCGGCCTCTGCTCGAACCCGGCCGCGCCCGAAGGCCGCAGCTGCGACGATGGCGACCCGTGCACCCGCAGCGATCTGTGCCGCGCGGGCGTATGCACCGGCGAGGACCCGACGCTGTGCCCGGCGCGCGACCAGTGCCACCTCGAGGGCTCGTGCGACAAGGCGACCGGCCTCTGCTCGGACCCGATCAAGCCCAACGGCATCGCCTGCGACGACGGCAACGGCTGCACGCGCATCGACACCTGCAAGAGCGGCAACTGCACGGGCCTCAGCCTCGTCGTGTGTGCCCCCATCGATCTCTGCCACGAGGCCGGCGTATGCGACCCGGCGACCGGTGCGTGCTCGACCCCGCTGGCGGCGGACGGCACCGCCTGCAGCGACAACAACGCCTGCACGCGCGCGGACACCTGCAGCGAGGGTCAGTGCCAGGGCGGCGATCCGATGGTTTGCACACCAAGCGATTCCTGCCACCTGGCCGGGGTGTGCAACGTCATCACGGGGCTCTGCACGAACCCGCCGGCCCCCGACGATTCTGTGTGCGACGACGCCAACGCCTGCACCCACATCGACCGGTGTCAGGCGGGGCGCTGCGCCGGCGCCGATCCAGTCGTGTGCGCGGCGCGCGACGCGTGCCATTCGGTCGGCCTCTGCGATCCGTCGACCGGGGTGTGCTCGGATCCGCCCCTGGCCGACGGCACGATCTGCGACGACGACAACCGCTGTACGCGCCTCGACGTCTGCGACAAAGGCGTCTGCTTCGGCGCGCATCCGCGTGTCTGCACGCCGATCGACGCCTGTCATTCCGGCGGGACCTGCGATCCGGAGACCGGCGCGTGCTCGAGCCCGCTCGCGGCGGATGGCAAGGCGTGCAACGACGGCGATGCGTGCACGCGCTCGGACACATGCGAAGCGGGCATTTGCCGCGGCGCCAACCCGATCGCGTGCGCGGCGAGCGACGCCTGCCACGTGGCCGGCGCCTGCGATCCGGCGACCGGCGCGTGCACGGACCCGCGGGCCGAGGACGGCACCCTCTGCGAGGATCACAACGCCTGCACGCGCATCGACCTATGCCGGGGCGGCACCTGCCAGGGCCGGCAGCCGGTCGAGTGCCCGCCGCTCGACATCTGCCATGTCACCGGGACGTGCAATCCGCTCGACGGCCTGTGCTCGCGCCCGCTCGCCCCGGTCGGCACGCCGTGCAACGACCTCGACCCGTGCACCGAGGAGGACGTCTGCAGCGGCGGAACCTGCGCCGGGCGCGACGTGTGCAGCGGCGACGACGACCACGACGGGCTCAACAACGGCGAGGAGCAGACGCTTGGAACCGATCCGCGGGTCGCGGACACCGATGGCGACGGCCTTCCGGACGGGGCCGAGATCGAGGGCTCCGGCGTCCTCACGCCGTGGGGGCCGACCGATCCGCTCGACGCGGACGGCGACGACGACGGCCTGAGCGACGGGGTCGAGGCCACCGGCAACCCGTCGGGCGCGGGCGTGGCGGCTGGACGCATCACCGATCCGAGCGACCCCGACAGCGACGGCGACACCCTCTCGGACGGGCTCGAGGCGGGCCTCGCCGCGGGTCTCGAGGGCGGGGCGACGCCCGGAGGCATCGCCTTCGCGGGGTCGGATCCAGCGCTTTTCCGCGCCGACGACGACCCGGACACGACGACGAATCCGGCCGCGGCGGACAGCGACGACGACGGGCTCGACGATGGGGTCGAGGATGCCAACCGCGATGGCGCCGTGACGGGCCTCGTGCTCGGCGGGACCGGGAGCGCGGGCCGCGGCGAGAGTGATCCGCGGCAGGGCGACACCGACCACGACGGCCTGGTCGACGGCACGGAGGGGATCTTCGGGACCTCAGCGACCGACGCCGACAGCGACGACGGCAGCGCGCTGGACGGCGCGGAGGTGACGGCCGGGACGAACCCGCTCGACCCCAAGGACGATATCCCGCCGCCGCCCAAGCGCCCGGAGATCATCGGCGGCGGTGCGTGCGGCGCGGGCGACGGCGGGCTCGCGGCCGCGCTGTTGGCGGCGCTCGGGCTACTCGTGACGATCGGTCGGGGCGGGCGGCGCTGCGGCCGTCGCCCGCGCGGTGCTCAGAAGTTGTGATTGAAGCGCTCGCGCGCCTTCTGCTTGAGGCGCGCGACGGTCGGATGGAACGGCGCGAGGTCGTCGGCGCGCTTGAGCATCTGCTTGGCCTCGTCGAGGGTCAGCGTCTTCCGCTGGAGATCGACCTCGAGCTGGTTGCGCACGAGCTCGACGATGTCGTCGTAGCGCTTCTTGCCATCGCGCGCGAGGAACTGCGGCTCGTCGAGGCGTACGTAGCCGCCGAGCTCGAGCTCGAGCGCGCGCCGGACGCCGTCCTTGCCGAGCGCGAGCGCGACGTAGTGCTTGCGCCACTCGGGCTCGGTCGCCGTATCGACAAAGCCATCGCCTTGCGCCGGCAGGACGTGCTGGGGCGGCACCTCGCCGCTGGCCATCTTCGCGAGCGCGGCCTTGTTCGGCTCGACATCGCGCACCCAGAGGTGAACGGCGGCGTCCCGGAACCCGACGATCCCCGGCTTGTAGCGCCCGCGCAGGTACGTCCGCGCCTGGGTGGCCGCAAACGCCTTGAGATCGATGAACACCTCTTTCACGTCCGATGACGGCTCGCGCAGGTTCGCGACCTGCGCCCAGTTGTCGTCCCCGTCCGTCCACACGACGCAGTAGTATTTCTCGGCGCGCGCGACGCGAAGCTCCTTCACGGTCGGCTCGAGCCGGTTCTCGTCGATGAATTGCTTCATCTTGCCAGCGAGCAGCGGCCCGACCATGTTGGGCGGAAACGGGTTGTTCGTCGCGTACACGATGTAGCCTGCGCAGGTCGCTCCCGGCGGGTCCCAGAGCAGCGTCGTGGCGCGATCCGCATCGCGGGTCTTGAGGAACTGAAGGGTTTCGGGGCGGCGCGGTCCGGCATCGTTGGTGGTCGTCACG
This sequence comes from Pseudomonadota bacterium, assembly GCA_005772945.1. The sequence continues at coordinate 536 of SXIE01000437.1, read as the reverse complement.
GGAACCTCGAGGTCGATGAGGGCCCCATGAAACACCGGGTTCGGAGCGACTTCAAGGGCGCCCCGGACGCGTCCGGCGTTCCGCGCCCGGTGACCGAGGTTGTTCGCGGCCCACCCCCGTGCTACGCCTCGACCGTTCGGAGGTCGTTCCGTGCGCAAACAAGCCCCTTTGGCTGGTGGATTCGAAGAGCAGTACGTCACGACGCGCCTGTCGGAGCTCGTGAACTGGTGTCGGAAGTATTCGCTCTTCCAGTACCCGTTCGCGACCGCCTGCTGCGCGATGGAGTTCATGTCGGCGGCGGCGTCCAAGCACGACATCGACCGCTTCGGCGTGTGCGTGCCGCGGTTTTCGCCGCGCCAGGCCGACGTGCTCTGGGTGGTCGGCACGGTCACGCACCGTAACGCCCCGATTTTGCGGCGTATCTACGAGCAGATGGCCGAGCCTAAGTGGGTCGTCGCCTTTGGCGTCTGCGCCTCGACCGGCGGCTTCTACGACAACTACGCGACCGTCCCCGGCATCGATCACATCATCCCGGT
>SXIE01000436.1 GCA_005772945.1 Pseudomonadota bacterium | reverse complement strand
GACGCGACCGTGGCGTTCGCGGCCTCGCAGGGCAACTTCGAGCTCAACGTCTACAAGCCTGTCATGATCCACAACGTGCTCGAGTCGGCGCGCCTCTTGGCCGACGGCTGCGACAGCTTCCGCACGAACTGCGCGGTCGGAATCGAGCCCGCGCGCGAGCGCATCGACCAGCTGCTCCACGGCTCGCTCATGCTCGTCACCGCCCTCAATCCGCACATCGGCTACGACAAGGCCGCGGCCATCGCGAAGAAGGCCTACAAGGAGCGGACGACGCTCGAGGCCGCCGCCCTGGCGCTCGGGTACCTGACGGCCGACGAGTTCGAGCGCTGGATCGATCCGGTCGCGATGACCAAGCCTGGGCTCTAACGGGACATGGACAACGAGATACTCGCGATTCTCGCGACGGTCGCCGGTTCGGCTCTGGTGCTCGGACTCATGGTGTGGCACGGGCGTCCGAGCGCCGACGCGCGCGCGCTCGCCGTGCGCTTCGGGCTTCGGCATTCGGCGTCGCACGGCGAGCAACGGAAGCGCTTTGACTCCTGGGATGGGGAGTTCGAGGGCGTCCGCATCGCCGCGCGGATCTGCAGCACCGCGTTCATCTCGCGCGTCCCGCGGGGGGGCCTCACGCTAGCGATGCGCCCTCTCGGCTTCCTGCCGATCTCGGTGGAGGAGACGCGCCGCATCACCGGCGAGGAGGGGGCGGACTGGGACTACGGCGAGAACGGCTGGACCATCGCGCGCGACCCTTACGGCGAGGCCGGGTCGACTCACGGGACCGAGCAGCTGCGGCAGCTCATCGAGCAGGGGCTCGCGCTGGTCCGCATGCAGCGCGCCGGTGCCGCCATGTCGCCCGCGCTGCTCGCGGCGCTGGCGAATCCGGCCGCGTTTGCCGCGCGTCGCGGCTCGAGGGAATGGCACGAGGCGATGGCGCTGGCCGAGGCTGACCGCGAGGGCTCGTTGCGCCGTCGCTTGGCGGTTTTGGTCGGGGAGCCGGCGATGCTCGGCGAGCTTGCGACGCGGCTCGACGGCACTGGCGACCAGGCCTTCGCCGATCTCCTGCGGATGGCCCCCGAGGGGCCCGAGGCGGCCGACGCGATCGCGACTCGCATCGCCCGCATCGACGCGCTCGCGTCGTTTCAGCACGAGCGACTCGCGGTCGCCCTGCGGCGCGCGCACCCCGGTGGTGAGGCGGCGCTCGTGCGCCTGCTCGCGTCCCCCGACGAGGAAGTGGTGCTGAGCGCCGCCGAGTCGTTGCGCATGGTGGGGACCGCGACGGCCGTGCCCGCGCTTGCGGCGCTCCGGGGCGGTCTCGGCAACGCCACGCGCGCCCGCGTCGCCAAGGCCGCCATCCTGGCGATTCAGACGCGGATCCAGCACGCCGACGCCCCGTCGCAGGGCGCGCTCGCGCTGGCCGACGGCCCGTCGCGGGGCGCGCTCGCGCTCGCCCCCGAGGGCGACGACCCGCCATTGCCGCGCGCGTAGTTCCGGAGGCATGCGGCCCGTTCCTGCGCTATGGACGTAGCCGACGGAAAGGCGACGCGTGTCAAACGCCTCGCGACCCCCGAGGAGCTGCTCATGTCCCACTTCCACCCGCCGCATGTGGATCCGACAACGCTCGCCGACGTCGACGCGATGCTGGTGCGCCTCGCCGCCGGGCGCCCGCGCTGGGTCGCGCTCTCGGCCGGCGAGCGTGCCGCGCTGTTGCGACGCTGCATGCGCACGACTGTCGCCGCCGCCGATCGCTGGGCCGAGGTTGCCTGCGCGGTGAAGGGCTACGCGCTCGGCAGCAGCGGCCACGGCGAGGAGTACCTGGGGGGAACGCTTGCAGTCATGCGCAACCTTCGGCTCTTCGCGGAGGCGCTCGAGGCAGGCGGCGCCCCCAAACTTCCCAAGACCTGGCAGCGCCCCGACGGGCAATGGGTCGCGCGCGTCTTCCCGCAGTCGGGCCTCGACAAGGCGCTCTTCGCGGGCGTCACCTGCGACATCTGGATCGAGCCCGGCAAGAGCCCGACCCAGGGGCGTCTCTATCGCGAGAGCGGCGCGCGCACCGGCGGGATCTGCGTCGTGCTAGGGGCCGGCAACCAGTCGTCGATCCCGCCGATGGACGTCCTCTACAAGCTCGTCGTCGACGACGAGGTCTGCATCCTCAAGATGAACCCGGTCAACGAGGCGATAGGTCCTGTCATCGCCGACGCCCTCTCCCCGCTCATCGAGGCCGGCTTCCTCGAGATCTGCTACGGCGGCATCGACATCGGCAAGCACCTGACCGATCACCCGATTGTGACCTCGATTCACATTACCGGCTCGGCCGCCGCGCACGACGCGATCGTCTGGGGCCCCGGCCCCGAGGGCCTCGCGAACAAGCGCGCCGGCACCCCGCGCATCCAGAAGGCCATCACCTCCGAGCTCGGCTGCGTGTCGCCCGTCCTCGTCGTCCCCGGCGCTTGGACCCCCAAGCAGCTCGACTACCAGGCGCGCCAGGTCGCCTCGATGCTGGCCTACAACTGCGGCTTCAACTGCAACGGCGCGCGCCTCATCGTGACCGCCAAGGGCTGGGCCCAGGGCGCCGAGTTCAAGCGCCGCGTCTATGACGCGCTCGCGGCGACCCCGACGCGCATCGCCTACTACCCGACGGCGAAGGCGACCTGGGAGCGCTTCACGACCGCCTATCCCGTCGTCACCAAGCTCGGCGCGACGCCCTTCGACGGCAGCCTGCCCTGGACCGTCCTCGAGGGCGTCGGCACCGGCGCGAACGAGTTCGCCCTCGCCAACGAGCCCTGGTGCGGCATCTTCAGCTTCATCGAGCTCGACGCCGCCGACGCCGCCTCGTTCGTCACGGCGGCCGTGCCCTTCGCGAACGACCGCTGCTGGGGCACGCTCTCCGTCAATGTCCTGGTCGATCCCCGGACCGAGGCCGCGCTCGGCGCCCAATTCGACAAGGCGATCGCTGACTTGCGCTACGGCGCCATCGCCATCAACTGCTGGAGCGGCCTCAACTACGGGCTCGTCAACGCGACCTGGGGCGCCTTCCCCGGCCACCCCCTCGACGACATCGCCTCGGGCCAGGGCGTCGTCCACAACGGTCTCCTGCTCGATCACCCGCAAAAGTCGGTCGTGCGCGCGCCGTTCCCCATGAAGCCCAAGCCCGCGTGGTTCACCGACCACAAGAACAACGTCGCGCTCGGACGGCGGATGACGCGCTTCGAGGCGCGCCCGAGCTGGCTGAAGGTCCCCGCGGTGGCCTTCTCGGCTCTCCGGGGCTGACCCGCCGCGACGCGCGTCTCCGGCCCGTGGCGGAAGACGACCGAACGCAGTACGCTCGGGCTCTCCCAAGCACATCCGGCGAGGTCGTCATGCACCGGCTGATCCTCTGCACCATCGCGCTCTTGGCGGGCGCCGCCCCGTGCCGCGCGTTCGACACGTTCTGGCACATCGCGGCCTCGGGCCGCGCCGTCGAGCGCCTCGGCTTCACCGACGACGCGCTCAACGTCGTCCAGTTCGGCAACTTCATGCCGGACGCCTACGTGAACCTCTACGCGCACACGCTCGGGAAGCTGAAGGACCCCGCGCTCGAGGAGCAATGGCTCGGCTTCCAGCAGCTCCGCAAGAACCCGCGCTCCAGCGCCGGACGAAACGCCAGCATCTTCATGCACTTCGACTACCTCTGCCCCAAGAAACCCGACCTCGCCCGCTGCGTGAACGACCAGATCCCGCGCGACTCCGAGCGCAAGCTCGACGCCAACTGGAAGTACGACTACCTGCTCATGCGCCTCGTCGCGAACGCGCAGGACGTCCTAGGCGGCGTGTGGCGCGACAAGAGCCTCACCGACGCCAGGCGCAAGGCGCTCGTCCTGATGGTCCTTGGCGCCGCCTTCCACATGAACGAGGACTTCTACAGTCACACGAACTGGACCCACGTCACGCCGAGTATCCGCGGGCTCGACAAGCAGACGACCCCCTGGGGCGCCGCGCGTGCCCCGACCTGGTGGGAGGTGCGCGACGCCTGCGGTCCGCCGGCCGCATGGCCCGTCGACATCGCCTCGGGGATCTACCCGGACCCAGCCGACCCGAGCGTCACGCGCACCCACCAGAAGCTGAACCACGACAACTCGCAGCTCTTCGAACACGGCGCGCAGGCCGCCGCGCACGCGATCGAAGCGACGGTCGCGTCCGTCGCCGCGCATCAGCTCTATGCCGTGCAGACCGCGGCGGATGCGAACATCGCGCTGTTCCACCGGATCGCCGCGGACCCCGACGCCAAGGCCGCGCTGCTCGACGCCGGCCAGTGGCAGATCAGCGGCAAGGACTGGATCCTCGCCGAGGTGCTGCACTGGTCGCTCGGGACCCAGATGCTGATGTCGTGCTTCACCGGCCATTGGGATGGGCCCAACCCGCCGGTAGCGCGCGCGACCGAATGTGCCGGGATGCAGGCGGGAATCCAGGCCCTGTCGATGGCGGCGCGCGCGGGTGGCCCGGTGTGGGGGACCGCCGCGACGATGGCCGGCGTCGGCGCCGTGGGCATGATGTTCTACACGAACTTCTGGGGCCTCAGCCTCGAGGTCGACTACCTCGCGGCGTTGACGATCGGCATCCGCTCCGAGGACGACGACTATGCCTTCGACCGGGCCTGGTACGCGGCGCACGAAACCGCGCAGACCCCGGCCTCCGCGAAACGCTGCGAGCGCCTGAGCAAGTAGACCCGGCGTGCCCGCCGCGACGGGCGAAAAGGCGCCCGGCGATCGCGCGCCGTGCGGCTTGAATGGCGGGCGTCCGCCAGTACGCGCCGTGGCACGCCGCGTGCTGTCCAAAGGGCCGTTTCGATTCCGCACCCAAGCCCTTCCGTGAGGTCGCCCTATGCGAGGTTCTTTCTGCCGTCATCTCCTCGGCGCGGTGATCATCGCGCCGCTCATGGCCTGCTCGTCGAGCAAGCCACCCACGGAGACCTCCGCGATCGACGTAGCACCGGCCGCCGTCGACGTCGCGCCGACGACCCCCGCGACTCCCGAGGTGCTCGCCGCCACCGAGGTTGCCCCCACGCCCGAGGACACCTTCATTGCCGCCGTCGACGACACGATGGTCCCGCCCACCGCGGTGCCTTTGGATGTGGCCGAAGAGGTCGCCGCCCAGCCCGCCCCCGACACCACGCCCACGCCCGACACCACGCCCGTGCCCGATACCACGCCGGCTCGCGACACCGCGCCCGCCCGCG
>SXIE01000435.1 GCA_005772945.1 Pseudomonadota bacterium | reverse complement strand
TGTTGAAGTCGTGCGCGATCCCGCCTGCGAGGCGCCCGATGGCCTCCATGCGCTGGTTCGCGCGCACCCGATCTTCGAACGTCCGTTGCGCGGTCACGTCGCGCAGCGCCGCGATGACCAGCTGTTCGGCGCCGCCTGCCGGGCTGAGCGTCACCTCGACCGCGACCTCGCTGCCATCCTTGCGCAGCGCCACGATGTTGGCTGCCGCGCCCATGTGGCGGCGTGCGGGAGCGGCCAGGAAACGCGCATGCCCCTGGGCGTGGACCGCGCGCGACGCAGGCGGGACCAGCTGCTCGTGGGGCGCGCCGGCGAGTTCCCCCGGCGCGTAGCCAAGCAGCGCATGGGCCGCATCATTCGCGTAGCGCACCGTGCCGGCGTGGTCGATGATCAGCATGCCGTCCGGCGCGGCCTCCAGGGCAGTTCGGAAGAGCGCGCTGGCCGCCTGACGCGCGCGCGCTTCGGCCGCGCTGCGCGCGCGGAGCAATGCGACAAGCCCGGCGGTGAGCCAGATGGCCAGCACCGACAGCGCGCGGTTCGCGATCACGAAGGCGACAGGCACCTGCGCGGACGGGCTGAGAAGCGCGGCGGCGAGCGTGAGCAACGTCGACAGCGTCGCGACGACGACGACGGCGTGCCGGCTGACCCGCGATCCGAGCACCGCCGCGACGGCGACGACGTAGAGCACCCCGACCGCGATCCCGAGCGGCACGAGCAAGTCGATGACGAACACCACCGCGAGGGCGCCGCCCGCCAAGGCGAACCCCTTCGAGGACCGCACGCGCGGCTCGGCGGGACGCGTCGCTGGTGTCATGGACGCCATGATGGGCACACGCTCGGCGCCACTCGGGCGCGAATCGAGGAGACGTGACGCTCTTACGACTGCTGGCTGGTCCATGCAACCCCGCCGAGGGTCCCGTTCGTACACACACACGACCCGCCCGACCGACCGATCTACCGACTCCCACCCCACCGCAACCTTGCGCTGACGGGGGCTCTGTGTAGAGTTCTACACATGGCAACGAACCTCGCCCTCGACGACAAGCTCATTGAAGAGGCCGTCCGACTTGGTGGTCACCGCACCAAGCGCGAAACGGTCACCGAGGCCCTTCAAGAGTATGTTCAGCGCCGCAAGCAGCTTCGCGTCCTGGAGCTCTTCGGCAAGGTCGAGTTCGATCCGGCATACGACTACAAGAAGGCCCGCCGGCGCGCATGAACGTTCTTGTCGACACCTCGGTTTGGTCCCTCGCATTGCGTCGCTCGCACGTGCTTGCGTCCTCGAGCCCTCACGTCGCGGGCCTCGCCGACCTTATCCGCGACGGCCAGGCGCTCATCATTGGCCCCGTGCGGCAGGAACTTCTCTCGGGCGTTCGAACTCCCGCCCAGGCCAAGGCCCTGCGCGACCGACTTCGCGCTTTCCCCGATATCATCCTCGAGACTCCCGACTACGAACAGGCAGCGGCGTTCTCCAATCTCTGCCGGTCCCAGGGCGTCCAGGGTTCGAGTGTGGACTTCCTCATTTCTTCCGTTGCCGCTCGACGACATCTTTCCATCTTCACAACAGATCGGGATTTCGAGCGCTATGGCCTCATTCTCGGCCTGCGTCTCCATTCGCCGTGAACCCGCGCGGCCGCCTCCGGAGCCCCACAGGACGCGCGCGTTCGCTGGCGGGCCCGGCTCCATCGGATGACCGTGGCCGGCCCGAGCACGGCGAGCAAGTCTGCGTGCGCTCCGTCGCGGACGCGGCGCGAGCCCCTCTTGCACGAAGCCGCCACGCCGTGGTCAACTTCCAGGCCGATGGACGGGGATCCCGATAGCGACCTGGTGACCGACTTCCAGACCCTTGGCACCTTCCGCATCATCAAGAAGGTCGCCGAAGGCGGGATGGGCCAGGTCTTTCTCGCCGATCAGCTGGGCGTCTCGGGCTTCTCGAAGAAGGTCGGCATCAAGACCATCAAGCGCGAGCTGCTCGAGCGCTACTACTACCGCGACATGTTCATCGACGAAGCCAAGCTCGTCGCGACGCTCATCCACGAGAACATCCAGCAGGTCTACAACCTCGTCGACTGGGCCGGCTCCCTCGCCATCATCATGGAGTGGGTCCACGGCGTGACGCTCGAGGATCTCAACACCCGCCTCGACGAGAAGAACGACTACCTCCCGCCGGCCCTCGCCGTCTTCATCGTCAGCCGCGTCGCGCGCGCCCTCGCCTACGCGCACGAAAAACACGGACACGACGGGCGGCCCCTCTTGCTCGTCCATCGCGACGTCTCGCCGGTGAACATCTTCGTGTCGTGGGGCGGCGTGGTGAAGCTCGCCGACTTCGGGATCGCCAAGGCCCGCAGCGCCCGCCGCGCGCACCGCGACAACGAGATCCTCGGCAAGGCCCCGTATCTGTCGCCCGAGCAGGCGCGCGGCGGCGCGATCGACAACCGCAGCGACATCTTCACGCTCGGGCTGGTCCTCTTCGAGCTGCTCACCGGCGAGCAGGTCTACCCCGTCGAGAACATCGACGACGCCGTGGTGCTGCACGACAAGAACGAGATCCCGTCGCCGCGCGAATGGAACCCGGCCATCTCGCCCGAGATCGAGCGCATCATGCGCATCATGCTCCAGCGCGACCCGGCGCAGCGCTACCAGCGCGCCCGCGAGATCGTGCGCGAGCTCGAGATCCTCCTCTACCAGAATGGGTACGGGCCGACGAACGAGCGCCTCGCCGAGTACCTCGAGTCGCTCTTTCCCGAGGTCGACAAGCATCGCCTCCTCCCCGAAGAGATGATCTTGCCGCGCTGAGCGAGGTTCGGATGCCGACCATCGAGGTCCTCTACTTCGCGCACGTCCGGGCCATCACCGGGACCGCCCA
>SXIE01000434.1 GCA_005772945.1 Pseudomonadota bacterium | reverse complement strand
GATCGCGCTCGGCCATCCGCTCGGCATGTCGGGCGCGCGCCTCCTCGTCACGCTCAGCCACGCCCTCGCCCAGACCGGCCAGCGCCGCGGCCTCGCCGCCCTCTGCGTCGGCGTCGGGCAGGGCGTTGCGACGCTCATCGAGCGCCCCTGAGCCCCCTCAGCACGCAGTCCTTGACGCCCGCCGAGTCGCCCTGATACACATCGCGGCCCATTTCGCGAAGGCCGCATCGCGGCGTCTCGCGAAGGCCGTGAAGCGGCTGCCCTGCAAGGTTCCCTGGAGTGTTCTGTGGCGACACACAAGCAAGCTGAGAAACGTCATCGCCAGTCGCTCAAGCGCGAGGCGCGTAACAATTACTATGAGTCGACCCTGCGCGGCCTGCTCAAGAGCGCCCGCACGGCCCTCACCGAGGGCAAGAAGCAGGCAGCCAGCGCGGCCGTTCAGACCGCCCTCAGCTGGGTCGATCACGTCGCCGTCAAGGGGGTCATCCCCCGCGGCCGCGCCGATCGCCTGAAGAGCCGTCTCGCGTCGCAGCTCGCCAAGCACGTCTAAGCGCGCGCGGGCAGTCCTCTGCTCACGCCGCCCAAGCGGTCCCTCGCGCGTCGCCTGGCTCCAACGAGCGCCCTCGGCCCCGTCGCCTTCATCGTGATGGCGGCGGCCGGGATCGCGCTCTGCGCCTTGCCGGGCTTCGACGCTCCGAACTACCACTCGGCCTTCGTGCTCGCCCTCTTCGGCGGGCTCGTCGCCGGGCCGATCGGCATCATCGCCGGTCGCCGCGCGCTCGCACGCCACGCGAATCCGTTCCGTGCCGCCCTTCGCGCCGTCGCCCTGCCGGCGCTCACGCCGCTCGCCCTTCTCATGGTGAACGGCCTGCGCGTCCGCCAGTGCGACGTCTTCGGCGGCATCGCCTTCGAGCTCGTCGGCCCCATCTTCACGATGGCCTGGGCCGCGCTCATCGGCGCCGGCCTGAGCGCCCTCCACCCGCACAAACGGCGGACGATCCCGCTCTTCTACCTCGTCTGGCTCGGCTGGGTCGCGCTCGATCTCCTGCACCTCTATCGCCACCCGGCCATCTTCGCCTACAACCCCTTCGTCGGCTTCTTCTCGGGCGCGGTCTACGACACCGTCATCGCGATCGACAGCCGCCTCCTCCTCTACCGCCTGAACAACGTCGCGCAGGCGCTCCTCTGCGTCGCGCTCGTCCGCCTCGCCTACGATCGCGCCCGCCAGCGCACGTCCTTCGCCGCTATCACCCGCGCCCCTCCGCGCCGCGCCGTCGCCGCCATCGCCGCGGCCACCGCATGCATCCTCTTCTGGGTGATGCGCGCCGAGATCGGCTACGACATCGCGCGCAGCGACATCGACGCGCGCCTGGGCGCCCTCGTCAGCGGCCCGCGCCTCGTCCTCCACTACGACCGCGCGACAATTCCGGAGGCCGACGCGCGCGCTCTCTACGAGGACCACCTCTACCGCTTGGACCAGATCGAGCGCGCGCTCGAGACGACCTTTCCGCGGCCGATCGCCAGCTACGTCTACGGCTCGAACGACCAGAAGCGCCTCCTCATGGGCGCCGCGCAGGTCTACATCGCCAAGCCCTGGCTCGCCGAGATCCACCTGAGCCGCGTGCCCTACGGCGCCCCCGTCATCGGCCACGAGCTCGCCCACGTCGTCCTGGGCCACTACGCGCCGCCGCCGCTGCAGATCCCGACCGTCGCTTGCATCGTCCCGCAAATGACGCTCGTCGAGGGCGCCGCCGAAGCCTTCGAATGGGACACCGGCGCGCTCACGCCGCACCAGTGGACGGCCGCCATGCGCGCCGCTCACCTCGCGCCCCCCATCGCCCAACTGCTCGGCCCCGGCGGCTTCTGGTCCCAGAGCTCCGACAGGGCCTACACGCTCGCCGGCAGCTTCATCCGCTGGCTCATCGACACCCACGGCCCCGCGCGTTTCACCGACCTCTACGCCGACGCCGACTTCGAGCGCGCCTACCAGACCCCGCTCGCCTCGCTCGTCGCCGAGTGGGAGGCCTTCGTCGACGCCCTCGAGGTCCCACCCGACGCCGCCGATCTCGCCACCGGCCGCTACAGCCAGCACGCCGTCTTCTTCCGCCCGTGCGGCCTCGACGTCGCCAAGGCCGAAGCCCAAGCCCAGACGCTCGCGCACGCTGGCGACCGCGCCGGTGCCCGCAGCGCCTACGAGCAAGTCGTCCGCTGGATCCCGGACGACCCGCAAAAGCGCGTGCCGCTCCTCGAGATGACCGCGCAAGACGGCGACTACCCCGCAGCCTCCCGCATCGCGACCGAGTACTTCGCGGCCGAGCGCGGCCAGAACATCGTCACCAACGCGAAGGTCCTCGAGCTCCTCGGCGACGCCGCCTGGCGCGCCAACGACCCGTCCGTCGCGGCCATGTATTACGGCGCTGTGAGGCTCCTTCCGCAGCCCGAAGACCGCCGCCGCAATCTCCTCGTGAAGGCCTGGCTCACAGCCCAGGGGCCCGCCTGGGCGGACGTCGGCGCGTACCTTCTCTCGGGTCAGCTCCCGCGCCTCGACGCCGCCGCGCTCGCCCACGCGACCGGCGACCTCGGCCTCGTGCGCTACCTCGTCGGCCGTCGCCACGCGACCGAGGGACGGCACGTCGAAGCCATCCCCGCGTTGACGCAAGCGCTCGCGACGCTGCCCGATCCCGCGACCCGCCCCGAGCTCGCGTGGCTCCCGTGGGTGCGCCGCGAGGCCGAGCGACTTCTCGCTCACGCCCACTTCGCGCTCCGCCACCTCGCCGAGGCCCGCGCCTACTTCCTCGCCGCCGCCGACCACACCCCGTATGCCGGCGATCGCGATCGCTACCGCGACTGGGCCGCCCGCTGCGACTGGCTGCGCGACCGCACCGCCCGCTAAAGCAACCCGCTCGTAGCGCTCTTCGCGAGTTCTCTCGCGAAGACCTCGCTCCGGGGTCCGATGCGGACCGACGCGAGGTCTTCGCGAGAGTTTTTTGACGACTGGCCCGCGCCGCCTCACGGTCAGCGCGAGAGGTAGCTATGTCGCGGAGACCACCACACGCCCATTCCCCATCCGCGACCTCGGACCGCCTCGTCCGCGCCTACGGACCGCGTGCCGCACGACTGGTGCATGGCGCGGGCGTGACGGCGCTCGCGTTCGGCCTCCTGCCGACCCCGGAGACCCTGCACGAGCTCGCTCGGCTCTGGCGCTTCGACGAGCCCGGCGCGGCCGAACCCGCGCGCGATTGACCCGAGCGACGCGCTCGCACAAAGGGCGCGGCACACGCGGCGTCCGCACCGCCTCAGCCCCGGAAGGCCGCGCGCGCGCTCAGCGGCTCGCGGGCTCGCGCGACAGCAGTGCCTTCTTGTCCTTCGTATTCCGGAATTCCTCGGCCGTCGCGAGCGGAGGAATCTGCGCGTTGATCACCGGCCAGTCCTTCGCCAGCTCGGCGTTGAGCGCCGTGTACTCTTTGTAGTTCGCCGGGACGTCGTCCTCTTCGTAGATCGCGTTGACCGATTTATCCAGCACGCCGCTGCCGACGGACATCAGCTGG
>SXIE01000433.1 GCA_005772945.1 Pseudomonadota bacterium | reverse complement strand
CCGAGTCCGAGGTCGAGTCCGAGACCGAATCCGAGGTCGCGTCCGACCCCTGCACCACCCTCGCCGACGGCACCGCCTGCGACGATCACAACGCCTGCACCACCGGCGACCACTGCCTCGGCGGCCTCTGTCGCGCCCTGGCGCGCTCGCTCTGCGACGACGCGAACCCCTGCACCGACGACACCTGCCTCGCCGCGACCGGCTGCGCGCACCTGCCGAACCTCGCCGGCTGCGATGACGGCGACGTCTGCACGCGCGACGATCGCTGCCTCGCGGGCCAGTGCACCTCGGGCGCCCGGCGCTGCGTCGACGACAACCCCTGCACCCGCGATGTCTGCGATCCCACGCACCCCGCCTCGCCCTGCAGCTACCGCGACGACGACGGCGCCCCCTGCGAGGACGCCAGCGCCTGCACCGGCGACGACGTCTGCGCCGGCGGCGTCTGCCTGGCGGGCCTGGCCGACGGCTGCGCCTCAACGTCCGTGTGCCTGCTCGGCGCCTGCGCCGCCGACGGCCTCCACTGCGACGAGACGCCGCTGACCGACACACCCTGCGACGACGGCAACGCCTGCACGCACGATGACCAGTGCCAGGCCGGCTACTGCACGAGCGGCGCGCCCGTCGACTGCGGCTGGAACGCGTCCTGCGCACGCTTCCATTGCGACGCGGTGCAGGGATGCGTGCTCGAAGAGACCTACGCGGCCGGCAAGAGCTGCAGCGACGGCGACGACTGCACGATCGGCGAGACCTGCGATGCCTTCGGAGCCTGCATTCCGGCCTCGCTCAAGGACTGCGACGATCACAGCGCCTGCACGTCCGACACGTGCGACCCGGATTGGGGCTGCCGCCACACGACGATCTACGGTGGCCCCTGCGACGACGAGAACGCCTGCACGAGCGCGGACACATGCAGCTACTATGGATGCCGCGGCACGACCCGCACGTGCAACGACCACGACGCCTGCACCTTCGACTCGTGCGACCCGCTGCTCGGCTGCCAAACCGTGCGCGTCGGCTGCGACGACCAGAACGACTGCACGACCGACGGCTGCGACCCCGCGACCGGGTGCACGCACGCGCCACTCGCGGTCGGCACCTGCGACGATCACAAGGGCTGCACCGCCGGCGATCACTGCGAGGCCGGCGTGTGTGTCGCGACATCGACCTGCGACGATGGCGACCCCTGCACGGCCGATTGGTGCGACGCCGAAACGGGCTGCGGCGCGAGCCGCTTCTGCCCGCTCGGCAACGGCTGCAACGTCAGCGCCGCGTGCGTCGCGCCTCTCGGGGCGCTCGACATCGTGAGCGTCACCGACGACACGGACGGGCCGATCATTGGTGTACGTAATATCAGCGCCGCGACGTTCGATCTCGTCGGCTTCGGGATCGGCAGCGCGAGCTGCGGGTGCACGGGGCGGATCCGCGAGCACGTCGTCATCGCCCCCGGCGAGACGCTCTACGCGCGGCCGATCGCGGATGCGACCGGTGACGAGGATCTGGTGTTCGGGGTGCCCGGGGACGCCTTCGCGGTCGCGTTCGACGGCGACGAGGTGCGCCTCGAGAGCCCGCTGGGGGCGCTCCCCGGTGGGACGATCGACACGTTCGGAGTCGGAGCCGACTGATGGATGCGTGGCGCAGAAACGGGGCGTGCGGGGCGTGCGTGCACTTCCAGACGGACTTCGGCGAGCCGCCGACGATGTACGGGCACTGCAAGATGTACACGCGCAGCGGCTCGCGCAGCTCGGGCGACTCGACGTGCCACGAGTTTAGGCCGCTGGAGGGGTTCGAGGAGAAGATCGTCCTCAACCCGCGGACGGTCGTGCCCGAGTCGTCGCGCCACCGCGCGGGGCCGGTCGTGCGCGTCACCGAGCAGGAGGTCCTGAGCGGCGCGACGATCCGGCGGCGGCGTGACGGCGAGGAGACCGAGGTCGGCGAGCGCGCGACCGAGACGACGCGCGCGGCAGTGGCGGCGGCCTTCGACGAGCCGAGCGGGGCGCTCGATCCGGAGGCGATGGAGGAGGCGCTGCTCGACGTGGTCGAGGCGCAGCTGGCCATTCGCGACACCTCGCTCGCGAAGGACTTCGCCGGCGCGGTGCTGGTCCTGAAGCCGGCCGACTCCGAGCTGAAGCCACACGAGGTCGAGGTCGACGTCTTCTTTCACAAGGTCGTGATGGTCCGCGATCGGATCCGCGTCTTCGAGCAGAAGATCAACGCGCATGACGCGCTGACGGACCTCGAGAAAGTCGAGATGCAGGCGCACGTGACGCGCGTCTACGGCGCCCTGACGTCCTTCAACACGCTGTTCGAGCGCGTGGCGAGCGGCTGGCGCGCACGGCGCTCGACGCGGCGCGCGCTCGAGGAGCTGCTGCGGCGGTTCGCGCCGCGCCAGCCGATCGAGCTGGCGCCCAAGTGGGTGGGCGGCGTCGTGACGGTGCGCCCCGGGCCCGGGTCCGACCCCGACGAGGCACCGCTCGAGTTCAGCCTCGAGCTCATCTTCGATCGGATCTGCCGCCTCAAGCTGCGCTTCGAGAAGCTCGAGCACGCCATGCGCGCCCAACCCAAGCTCGGCGCCGACGACAAGGCCGCGCTCGCTGACTACATCGCCAAGTGTTACGGGACGTTGACCACGTTCAACGTCCTGTTTCGCCACCCCGAGGACAAGTTCTCGTCCAAGTGACGTCCCTTTCAATCGCTCACGGCGCGCGCGTCCCCGTCTTCGGTGTCAGTCCACGTCCCCGGAGCCGTCATGCGCACCCCCAACGAAGCCCTCTCCTCGCCCGCTCCCCGCTGGATCCCCCTCGTCGGCGCGATCGGCGGCGCCGCGCTCGCCCTCGGCACCCTGGCCTTCGCGGCCGCTTCGCTCGCGGTCGTCACCGACCTCGGGCGCGGACCGACGGCCGCCTTCGCCCTCGCCGCCGCCATTCTCAGCGTCCTCGGCGGACTCGCGCTCGGCGTCGCCTGGCTCGGCCTCGTCGCCACCGGCCGTGGTGGCCTCGCCGCGCTGCTCGGCGCCCTCGCCGTCCCGGCTGCGGTCATCGGCTCGCAGGCCGTCGACGACGCCCCCGCCTTCGTCCTGGTCAAAGGCCTCGTCCTCATGGCCGGCCTCATCCTCTGCGCCCTCGCGCACCTCAACCTGCCGCGCACCCGCGACAATGGCGGCTCCGGGGCCATTCGCGGCGGCGCGACCCTCGCGCTCATCGGCCTGGTCGCGACCACGCTGGCCTACAGCCGCTCGCTCGAGCTCCCGCTCGGGCTCGCCATGGCCCTCGTCGTCGCGGGCTTCCTCGGCATCACCGTGCTCGGCTTCGGCCTCGCCTTCCGTTTCGCCTCGCTCCGCGACGACCTCCGCGCGCGCCCGCTTCCGGCGGTCCGCAGCTAGCGGTTGACCTCGCGGGCGATGGCATGTTTCATCCGCGCCATGTCCACACCGCCCAAGAAAAGCGCGATGGCGCACGTTCGGAACATCGGCATCATG
>SXIE01000432.1 GCA_005772945.1 Pseudomonadota bacterium | reverse complement strand
CGCCGCCGGGCTCGGCACCGGCTACGCGATCGGCGACGTCGCGGACCACCACGGGCCCGCGCCGAGCCGCCTCCACCTCGCCGTCCCGCACCGCCCAGGCGAACCGCCGCTGGCCTGGCGCGTGCGCCACGGGCTGCTCGAGCTCGCGCCCGACCGTGCGACACTGGATCGGCTCGAGACCGCACGGCGCGCGGGTCGGACGTTCGCGAATCACCCGGGGCTCGGCGCCGCGCGCGCGGGTATCCGAACCCCCGCGGCCGTCGAGTTCATCGGGCAACGCGATCTGCTCGCGCAGACGGGCGTCCCCTGGCTGGCGCTCGTGGCCCCGCGTCTCAGCGCCGACTTCCTGCTGGTCGCCTCGCTCGACGTGACCGGCGACCACCTCGCGCTGCAGGCCAACCTCGGCGCCTGGACCATCGCCATGGCGGTCGCGAGCGCGACGCGCGAGGAGGTCGAGGCCTTCGCGCTCCCCGGACTCGACGACCGCTGCCGCGCGGCGCACGCCGCCATGTGCCAGGCCTGGCCCGATGCGGTTCCGTGCCGCCCGTTCACCTTCGGTCGTCGCGAGCGCATTCGTGGCGCCTGCGCCGCCCTCGCAACGCCCCGCTGAGCGCCACCCCGAGGCGCAGATCGGCGCCCGCACCGTGCCCCGAAGCCGCCGAGAGATTTCGGGCGCGCAGGCGCGTTTTGCCCTAGAATCGCCGCCGCATGAGTCGCCAAGCTCCGAGCAAGTCCGCGCCCAAGAAGAGCGAGCAACGCCGCTTTGCGCGCCGCGCCAAGAGCATCCGCTTCACCTTCGAACAGAACGGCGAGGAGCACTTCGCGGTCACGACCATCGTCGGACTCGGCGGCGCGTTCGTGAAGTCCTCGGCCGTGCCGCGCCCCGGCGCGCTGCTCGTCCTGCGCGAGCGCTTCAACGCCGCCGCGGTCGACATCTCGGTGCGCTGCGAGGTCGTCTGGACGCTCGAGCGCCCGACGCTGGAG
The DNA here is from genome assembly GCA_005772945.1 of Pseudomonadota bacterium. Next base: position 23,455 of record SXIE01000432.1, on the reverse strand, counting down.
CGTCCCGACATCGGCTTCGGCTTCCGCATCCACGAGATCGCGACCCAAGCCGACCCGGGCCACCTCGAGGATTTTCTGCGCGCGCTCGATCCCGGCTACAAGACCATTCCCGGGGCCGGCATCGCGTATGAAGAGCGCACCAACGGCGCCCACGCCATCTTCCGAGTGCCCGCGATCGCCGCACGCGGCGAGTTCTTCAGCGACGAGGACCTCAGCCCGGCCGACCTCGAGGACCTCGTGGAGATCGATCTCGCGAGCGAGCTCGCGGGCCTCGACGGCGGCCTCGCCCCGTCCGCCCACCCGGAGAGCCGTCCCGAGCGGGGTGCAGGCTTCAACTCGCGCGCCACCGTGCCGCGCGGGATGAACGCCTACCGTGATCCTGGCACCGCGGAGGGCACCGCGCCCGACGATTCCGACCCCACGAAGCGCTCCCGTCGGCGCAGCGTCACCGGGATCTTCACGGCCATTTTCCGGCGTCCCAAGCTGAGCGAGCACGACCCGGCCGACGCGTTCACCGCCTCCAGCGCGGGCGACGCAGGCGGCGCGGGCGCGGCGACGCGCGAGGCGCGGCGGCCGGCGATGGTGCTCTCGTGGGGTGCCACGACGCTCGTGGCGCGCATCGATCAGCTGACGCCGCAGCTGGCGGCGCTCTGGACGACGGACTCGGCACCCGAGCCGGGCACGCCGATCGTCCTGCGACCCGCCGGCGCCTTGGCCCCGCTCGATGCGCTGACGATTCACGCGCACGTCCTGGAACGCAGCGCCCGCCCGCGCGGCGGCGGACATCGCGTCGTCGTGCGCATCGCGCGCGTGGACGAAGCGGGGCAGGTCGGGCGCTTCGGGGACTACCTGCGCTTCATCGCCGCGGAGCTCGTCGCGCGCTGAGCCCCTGCGTCCAGGCGGACGCCGCGTTCCGGACGTTGCGGGCGCGCGCGAACCCTGGTAGCTCGGCGCCATGTTCGTGACCCTCACGCGCACGTTCCGCTTCGAGGCGGCGCGCCGCCTGCCCGCCATCCCCGCCGACCATCCGTGCGCGCACGTCCACGGCCACGGCTTCGTGGTCGAGCTGTCGCTGTCCGGCGAGGTCGATCCCGCGGTCGGCTGGCTCATGGACTACGGGGCGATCGCGGACGCGTGGGAGTCGATTCGACCCACCTTGGACCATCGCTATCTGAACGACGTGCCGGGGCTCGAGAACCCGACGAGCGAACACCTGGCGCGCTGGATCTGGCGCGCGCTCGCGCCGCACCTGGCCCCGCTCGAGGCCGTGGCGATCAGCGAGACGCCCGACACGCGCTGCGTCTACCGGGGCGACCGGCCGCCGCACAAGGATGACCGATGAGCGACGCGCCCCTGGTCCCGACCCACGCGAAGCTGCTCGCGGACGGCACCGAGCGCTACTCGGTCCGCGTCTACAAGCAGTACTTCAACTTCGGATCCGCCCACTTCCTCATCTTCGGCGACGGCAGCCGCGAAGAGCTCCACGGCCACAATTACAAGGTCGAGGTCGCGGTCGAGGGCGAGCCGATGGCCGGCAACGTCGTCCTCGACTTCATCCAGTTCAAGCCGATCGTGAAGGCTATCTGCGACAGCCTCGACCACCGGACGCTGCTCCCGCGCTCGAACCCGAACCTCGCGATCGAAGAGCACCCTGACCGCGTCGAGGCGCGCCATCGCGACGGCAGCTACTTCTGCTTCCCGCGGCGTGACGTGCGCATCCTCGACATCCCGAACACCTCGACCGAGATGCTCGCGCGTTTCATCGCCCGCGAGATCCTCGTCGGCCTCGAACAGCGCATTCCGGACGCGCGGTTGCGCGGACTCGAAGTGCAGGTCGAGGAGAGCCCGGGGCAGGCCGGCGTGTACGCGATCCGATCGGACGCACGCTAGACGCAGCGATCGCGATCGCCGCACGCCCGGTGTCCACGCCGATCGGCTCGGGTGTGGAACCTTTGCGCGGGTGGAAAGCACTTATCCAATCCCGGCGCCTTGATTCGTCTCAAAGGGCCTGTGTTTTCGCGGTGTGCGCGACGGCACACGCCTTGCTCGATGGCTCGAGACGCGCACGGCGACGGCTCGGGAGGCCCTCGCGCATCGACGCCCCAGATTGACGGTCGCACACGGCGGCCCCTACTTTCATCGCTTGCCGGTCGGGTGGAGGTTTTCATGCGACGGATGCTTCGAGGTGTGCTGAGCGCGCTCGGCTTGTGGTCACTCGGCTTCGCGGCCTGCGGCAAAGAGGAAAACCTCCATCCGCCGTCGGTGCTCGAGTTCCCGAACAGCATGCCCGAGGCGCCGCGCCCCCTCGCGAGCAGCGGCCTGCCCGCCTGGACCAGCGGCCACGGCCTCGCCGCCACCGACGCTTTCCTCTTCGTCGTCGACCGCGACAACGGCGCGCTGGTCCGCATGGACCGCGCCACGCTCGCGATCGACAAGACCCTCCCCGTCGGCGCGCGCCCCGAGCAGGTCGTGGTCGGCCCGGACGGCTCCGCCTTCGTCACCGTGCGCGGGGCGGGCGAGGTCGTGCGGGTCGGCCCCGACTTCACCGTCGCCGCGCGCGTCGCGGTGGGCCTCGAGCCCTTCGGCATCGCGCTCGCCATCGACGCCAAGACCGCCTACGTCACGATGTCGACGGCCGCCGAAGTGGTCGCGCTCGACACGACGACCCTCGCCGAGCTCGACCGCATCCGCACGCTCGACGTGCCACGCGGCATCGCCGTCAGCCCGAACAAGTGGCTCGCGGTCGTGCATCAGCAGGCCGACGTGGCCAATATCCCGCTCGACGACCAGGGCCTCATGCTGAACGAGCTCGCGCTGCCGGCGGTCCTTCGCCAAGCGAGCCCCGCCGACCATATGACCGGCGCGCGCATCCATGCCCTCACGTCGACCCGCGCGCTCGCGGCCGCCGTGAGCCCCGAGACCGGCGGCGTCTTCGTCGCCCACGTCATGGCGGCGCCCGGCAACGAGGCGGACTTCCTCGCAGGCGCGACCATGGTGGTGAACACCGGCCCCGATGGCGCCCCGATGCCGCCGAGCGAGGCCGACATGGTGCCCGCCAACGGTTCGCCCGCTGGCTCCAGCGGCGGCGTCCCCTCCGATGGCGGCTACGGCTCGACCAGCAGCGTCGGCGCGACGTTCAACATCCCGACGCGCCCGGTCGAGCTCGGGGTGACGGCCACCGACGGCCTCGGCGCGCCGCTGGCCGAGGACGTCGACTTCCCGGTGCAGGACCGCCTGACCGGCGAGCCGCTGACGCACCTCATCGACCAGCCCTCGGACATCGTGCACCATCCATCGTGGAGCCTGCTCTTCGTGACGGGCTACGGCACCGATAACGTGCTCGCGTTCTCGACGGCCTCGGGCGATCCGCTGCGCTCGCCGGTCGCGGTCATGGGCGCGGGACGCGCGCCGCGGGCCATCGCCATCGCACCCGACGGGATGACGGCCTACGTCCTCAACGACCACGCGCTGACCGTCAGCGCGATCGATCTGAGCCCGCTCTTCGCGCTGCCGATCGCCACGCACTCGACCGAGTTCCCGGTGACGACCGAGGTGCACACCACGACCCCGGCCCAGGGCGTGGACTTCGAAGCCGCGGGCATGGCCATGCCCATGCCCTCGGAGAGCGACGGCTCGCACGCCATCGCCTTCCCGAACCCGAGCAGCACGCGCGTTCACCCCGCGCGCCTGACCGCGACGCGCGAGGCCGCCTTCGGCAAGGACCCGCTGCCGGCGGCCGTCCGGCGCGGGGCGCGCGTCTTCACGTTCGCGCGCAACACCCGCATCAGCCATGCGGGTCAGTTCGCGTGCGCGTCGTGTCACTTCGAAGGCACGGAGGACAAGCTCACCTGGTTCGTCCCCGAAGGGCCCCGTCAGACGCCGGCGCTCGCCGGTCGCCTGGCCGGCACCGCGCCGTTCAACTGGGGTGGCACCAAGGCGCAGCTGAAGTCCAACATGGTGCAGACGGTGGAGCGCATGGGCGGCGACGGGCTCACCAAGGCCGAGCTCGCGGACCTCGAGCAGTTCCTGCTGCACGGCCTGACCGCACCCGCCAACCCGAACGTGGCGCCGGACGGACGCCTCGACGCGCGCCAGGAGCAGGGCAAGGCGCTGTTCAACGACCCCGAGGTCGGGTGCGCGAGCTGTCACCGCCCGAGCGAGCACTTCACGGACGGCGAAGCGCACGACGTCGGCACCGGCTCGGCCCTCGAGAGCGTGATCTTCCAGCAGCACCTCGCCCAGGACCCCGAGGCCAAGCCGCCCTGGCGCCTCAACACGCCGACCCTCAAGGGCCTCTTCTACACAGCGCCGTACCTGCATGACGGCAGCGCCAGGGACCTCGAGACCGTGCTCGCCCGCACCGCTGAGACCATGGGACACACGGCCGACCTCACGGCCGATCAGAAGTCCGCGCTCATCGCGTACCTCGAGACGCTCTGACCTGCGCATCGGATCACCCGCGCGAAGGCCGTGCCCCCGGGCACGGCCTTTTCTTTTTAGTTTGCACACCAGCCATTTTGGGTACGCCCATTCGCGTTGCGCTTGCGCGGATGGCTCCGTATCATCGCGCCATGCTGCGACGTACCGCGCGTGAGATCGGAGTCCTGATCGCTGTCGTCGGCCTCGGCGCGTGCGGCACCACACCCGCCTCTGAAGGGCACGCGCCAGGATCACCGCCGCCCGAGCGTCCCGCGCTTTCGCCGACGGCTCCGACCGGCGACTTCCCCCTGCCCGCCGCGGCGCGTCTCTTCTCGGAGACGCAGTCGAGCGTGTCGTACCTGACGTCGCCGCCGGCGCGCGCGGTGCTCGCGTTCTATGACGAGCAGCTGCGCGGGCGGTACCCGTTCACGTCGATCCCGAACGGCCTCGCGCTCCAGGGCGACGCGGCCCCGTTCGTCTACGTCACGGTCGCCGTCTATGGTGACGACGTGCTCCTCACGCTGACCCGCAATGCGCTCGTCGACACGCACGCCGCGCGGGTCCCGGCACGCGTCTTCGGCGCACCGCTCCCGCCAGGCGCGACGCTCTTCACCCGGACGCCCGAGATCTTCGTGGCACACGCGCGCCAAACGGTCGCCGAGGTCTGCGCATGGTACGATCGGGAGTTGTTCGCGAAGGACTCGCGTGGGGTCCGCACCGGACCCGAGAGCGAGGCTACCCGCGAGTTCGCGGCCGGCGTGAGCAAGGTCGGCGACACCACCGACGGCGCGGCCTCTCCCTACTGCATGTTCACGCACGAAGGCGCTCAGCCGCGAGGCGAATGGACGGTCGTCTCCGTCATCCCGGATCGTGCGTCGGGCACCACGCTCGTCTCGGTGATCGGGAGCCCATGAGCCTCGTCGACGCGCCCGGCCCGCACGCTGGTTCGGTCTACGAACCCGCCAGCGTCGTTTCTTCGAGCGCGCCCTCGAGGTGCGTCGCGCGCTCCCCGGGCGCACCTTGAACGGTCGCATAGAGCCGCCCTTCGGTGCGCACGAGCTCGAGCTCGAGCCGGCGCCCGACGAGCGGCTCGAGCGCGTCGATGAACTGCGGATCAATGCGGCACAGCGCGAGGTGCTCGGCGCGGTGAATGGCGGCCTTGGCGGCCTCGCGCTGAATCTGGGCGAGGTCGGTCGTGGTGAAGAGCGCGACGCGGCGCGCGGCCTTCGACGCCCGATGCAGCCGCTCGGCCGAGGGTTGCCCGATGTCGATCCAGGCGACGAGGATCCCGGTGGGATCGTGGATGCTGACGGGCGCTTCATCGGGCGACGACAGGCCGCCCTTGCTGAAGGCGATCCCGTCTTCGTAGGACAGCGCATAGGCTAGGACACGCGTCAGCATGTAGCGGACGGTCTCGGACGGATGCCGCGCCACCCGCAATTCGAGCGTCTCGTAGACGCCCCGGTCGATGTCCGAGAGCGCGATCACGATCTGGTGCATGGTGGCGGGAAGGGCCATCAGAAGCGGTGCAGCGCCGAGACGCCGAAATGCCACATGACGCCGCCATGGCTCAGATCGCCGACGGGATTCCCCGCGTCCGATCGATACACCGTGCGGCGCGGCAGGATCGACGCCTGCGCCGACAGGTCGAAATCCACGATGGCCCGCTTGTCCTGCAGCGGCGAGCGCAGCGAGAACCCGAGGCCGAGCGACACGACGTGGGCGTCGTTGTCGAGATAGGCGGTCGAGCCCGTCTGAAGGGGTGCCGGGGTCGGTCGGAAGAAGTAGCCGCCGCGCACCGTGAGCCAGTCGAGCGCCTGCCATTCGATGCCGCCGCGGATCGTGACGGTGTCGCTGAAGCCGAGATCGATCGGCGCCGAGCGCGTCGACAGATCGAGCGCGTGGTCGAGCCCGAAGCCCGCGAGCAGCTTGCCGGTGATCTCGACCGAGAGACGCGGGGACGGATCGGGGGCGTCGGACCAGAGCGCGTAGGTGAGGTCGAGCGCGAACGTGATAGCCGGCGCATCGAGGGTGTACGAGAGGCCGAACGCCAGCTCGTTCGGGGTGTAGAGGACCGTCTGCGAGACGTTGATCTTGAGCGAGAGGGCGTCACCCTCGCTCACCAGCACCGGGAGCTGAAAGCGCAGCGAGCTGGCGCCGCGGAAGGCGACGCCGATCTTGATCTGTCCGCCATGGGCGCCCAACGGCGGCCGAATGTGGATCCCGGCAAACGGCGCGAAGGAAGGTGCCAGCTCGACCGCGAGCTCGCGCCGATCGAAGGTGCCGCCGAGGATGTCGATGTCGAGGGTGGCCGAGCCCGCGATGTCGGCCAGAATCTGACCGCCGATGCCGACGCTGAGCCAGTCGGTGATGTCGTAGGCGGCGCCGAGATTGATGAGCAGCTTGTCCTGCAGGTTCTGAAACAAATAGAACTGTGGCGACTCGGGGTCGATCCCCTGCACGCGCGCCAGCCTCTGAAGGGGCAGCGAGAGCGAGAGGCCGACCGCGAGGCGCTCGTCGAAGATGCCGCCGAAGGGCTTGACCCAACCGAGCGTCGCGCCGAAGTGGGTCTCGGGCAGCGTGGTCGGCGACTCGGAGGTCGCGTGCTCGCGCTCGACCTCGAGGGCCGGCACCGACAGGTGAAAACCGAACCCGAGCATGTGCGCGTGGTCGAGCGTCAACGCGGCCGGATTGTAGAACAGCGCGCTGTAGCCGATGACGGCGGCGGTCATCGCGCCGCCCATGCCGATGTCGCGCGGCGTGTCGCCGAAGATGTCGTAGGTACCGGCGCGCGCACTCCCGGTCGTGAGGCAGGCGACCAAGGCGAGCAACGCAAGCCCGCGACCCGCGACGGAGCCCCCCCTCATCGGCGACACTTCCCGGTGGCGAGATCGACGACGACCTCGATGACGCCGTCGATCGCGTTCGCCTCGAGCATCGCCGCGACGTCTCCCAGAACGCCGGGCGCGAGGTCGTCGCGCAGGATGATCGTCAGCGCCGGCACCAGGCCACGCCGAACTTCGGCATCCTTCGCGAGACCGTCCAGGGCGGCCGTGAGGAGGTTCTTCAGCGCCGTCGGCAGCAGCGGCTCGCCCTCGGCCGGCGTGAGCCCACCGAGATCCGAGAGCAGCCCCGAGGTCAGCAGGTCGTAGACGAGGCCGCCCGAGACCAGCTCCGGATCGACGCGATGAAGGCACGCCAGCAGGCCCTGGAGGCGCGGTAGGCCATCGGCGTCGAGGACCCGCTCGAGGCCGCGGACGACGCGGTCGTAAGGTGGGTTTTCGAGGTCGACGAGGAGCCCGAGGAGGTTGATGAGCCCGTTCAGATCGAAGGCGTCGCCCGAGGCCGACACGAGGAGGTTCCGAACCAGGAGCTGGGTCGCCTGGCGACCATTCTGGCCCTCGAAATCCAGGCCCTGGAGCGCGTTCGCGAGGTCCTCGTTGCCCAGGAGATCGGCGAGTCCTTGCAGGAGCTCGTCGTCGGCGAGCATCTCCGCGAGAAGCTCGAAGACCGGCGCCCCCTCGCAGGTGTTGAGCGCGCGACGCAAGAGCCCGAAGACCGGCGTATTCGGCGCGCTCGGACCGGTCTCGACAAGCCAGCGCAAGACCTTCGCGAGCGTTCCCTGCGTACCCGGCGCGCCTGCCGAACTTGGCGAACCCGGCTCGCTGTCGGGCAGCGCATCGAGCGCCGCGAAGCTCCCGGGCGGGAACGCGCCCACCAGCCCCAGCACGGCGTCGATGAAATCGCGGCGCACATCCTCGGGCAGGGTCGTCCCGATCGCGGCGGCCAGGCGGTCGAGCGCGTGCGCATCCACGAGCGCGTAGAGAGGCTGGAGGATCTGATCGACGCGCTCGCAGGTGGGCGGGCCGACGGTCGGCAGCGGCGGCTTGTCTTCATCGCTCGCGCCGCAGGCCGCGACGAGGCCGAGCGCGACGAGCGCGCTCAGCGAGCGAATCGGAAACGTCCGGGGGCCCAGCACGCGGGCATCGTCGCAGGCTCGGGCGCGCTTTTCAAGCGGCCCCGACGCGATCCTGCAGGCCCGCACGCTGGACGCAGCCGGCGAGCTCGGCGTGGGCGCGGCGCGCGACGGCCGCCCGATCCCAGCGAACCAGCGCACCATCCTTGACCACTAAGGCCCCGTCGACGACCACGTGGCGCACGGCGTCGCGCTGGGTCGCGTAGACGAGCCGCGAGGCGAGACGGCCACCGGGGCCGTCGAGAAGCTCCTCGAGGCGGACGACCTGGAGATCGGCGAGAAAGCCCGGGCGCACCTGACCGAGCACGTCACCCTGGCCGAGGACCTCGGCACCGGCGCGCGTCGCAAGCCGGAGCACCTCCTCGGCGGGCATCGCGGTCGGCCCGTGACGCGGCTTCTGGAGGAGCGCCGCGGTCCGCATCTCCGTCCACATGTCGAGGCGGTTGTTGCAGGGCGCGCCGTCGGCGCCGATGGACACGTGAACGCCCTGCCCGCGCAGGTGCGGCACGTCGCAGATCCCGCTGCCGAGCTTGAGGTTCGAGCTCGGGCAGTGGGCGACGCGCGTCTTGGCGGCGGCCAACTCGGCGACCTCTTCGTCGCTCACGTGGACGCAGTGAGCGAGCACGGTGCGAGGTCCGCGGACACCGAGTGCCGCGAGGGCCATGACGTTCCCGAGCCCACCAGACCTACGCGCGACGGCCGCGACCTCGTCCTTGTTCTCGGAGCTGTGGGTGTGAATCCAGAGGCCACGCGCAGCCGCTTCGATTGCAACACGCTGCAAGAGTTCGTTCGTACACGACAGGATGAAACGCGGCGCGAAGCCATAGCGGATGCGGCCCTGGGCGGCGCCGTCCCAGCGCTCGGCGAGGCGGATCGACTCGGCCAGGCTCGCGTCGGTCGGCTCGCGCAGCCCGTCGGGGCCGCCGGGATCGTCCATCATGCACTTGCCGGCGACGGCGCGCAGACCGCCGCGCTCGAGCGCCTCGAAGACCTGCTCCGTGTGGTGCACCGTCCCCATGTCGACGATGGCGGTGGTCCCGCCGAGCAGCAGCTCCGCGACGCCGAGCTCGGCCGAGGCGCGCAGGCTCTGAGCGGTGTGCGCGGCCTCGAGCGGCCAGATCCGCTCGGCCAGCCACTCGAGCAGCGCGAGGTCGTCAGCAAGGTTGCGAAAGAGCGTCTGGCAGAGGTGAACGTGCGTCTGGATGAAGCCCGGCAAGACGACCGCGCCCTCGAGCTCGAGGACCGTCTCGCCGGCCTTGGGCACGAGCCCGGGCGCGAGCTCGGCGATGTGCTGCCCGCGAACGCGCACGTCGGCGCGCAGGATGGTCCCGGCCGCCGAGCCCGCCGAGCCCGCCCCCGCGTCGTCCATCGTCATCACGACGCCACCGCGCAAGAGGAGATCGGCCATGTCAGCGCCTCTCGAGCCCCTCGCCCTGGTAGGCGTGGGGCAGGATCTCGCGCATCGTCAGCTCGCGCGTCGGGCCGCCCGCACCCGCTTGAGCGACGACGATGAGGTCCGGGTTCAGCTCGAAGAGCGCCTGCGCGCACATCCCGCAGGGCAGGACCGGCACGTCCGCGTCGGTCACGACCGCGACCGCGACCGCCTCGCGCTCGCCCGCCGTCCAGAGCGCACCGATGGCGTGCCGCTCGGCGCAGCACCCGACCGGGTAGCTCGCGTTCTCGACGTTGACACCCTTATAGAGGGTCCCCGACTTCGCGAGCAGCGCGGCGCCGACGCGAAAGCGGCTGTAGGGCGCATAGGCGTTCAGGCGGACGGCGCGGGCCGCGTCGAGGAGAGCGGCGCGGTCGATCGGGTCCGTGGGCGTCGGGCGCGTGTGCGTCGGATCCATGGGGCTATGCCTCCGGCGGAAGCGGCGCCGCGAGGCGACGCGCGAAGCTGAGCACGAGCTGGAGGAGGCGCGGCCCGGCGACCCGCGCGACCTCGGCGACCTCCTCGTGCGAGAGGGCGGCCGACGAGACTCCGGCCGCGTGGTTCGTGACGACCGAGAGGCCCGCGACCCGCACGCCCATGTGGCCGAGCGCGATGGTCTCGAAGGCCGTCGACATCCCGACCAACGACGCGCCCAGGACGCGTAGCATGCGGATCTCGGCAGGCGTCTCGTAGCTCGGGCCGTTGAGGGCCGCGTAGATCCCCGCGTGCAGAGGGACGCCGGCCTCGGCCGCCGCGGCTTCGAGCGTCGCGCCCAGCGTCGGGCAATAGGCGTGCGACATGTCGGGGAAGCGCGGGCCCAGCTCCGCGAGGTTCGGTCCGGTGAGCGGGTTCTTGCCGGTCAGGTTGAGGTGATCGGTGATGCGACAGAGCGCGCCGGGATGGAGCCAGGGGTCGATGCCGCCGGCGGCGTTGGTGAGCAGGAAGCGCGGCGTCCCCAGGCGCGCGACGAGCCGCACGTTGAAGACGGTCTCCTCGGGCGAGTGGCCTTCATAGCCATGCACGCGCCCCGAGAGAATGGCGACCGGCAGGCCCGCGAGGTGCCCGAGGACGAGCGCGCCGGCGTGGCCGACGACCGTCGGCGCATGCGCGTACGGGATCTCGGCGTAGGGAATGTGGACGCTATTCTCGACCAGCCCCGCGAGCGCGCCGAGCCCGCTGCCGGCGACGATGCCGAGGGCGGGGACCAGGCTCGACTGCGCGCGGACGTAGGCGGTCGCGGCGTCGTGGCGGGCCAGGGGGTCGTGGGCGGCTTGCATCGCGGCTCCTAGCCGATTCGTTGGAGTACCAAGGGTCGTGGCGCCGGCGCCTCGGGCCCGAACGTGAACGCGGCCGTCAGGCGCGCGATGCTGTGGGGATCCGGCGCGCCGCGAGCCCCGTGCAGGACCGTCGCGAGCGGGGCGCCCGCGCTGACGTATGCGCCGACCTTCGCGTCGATGCGGATCCCGACGACGAGATCCAGCACGTCGTCGCGCGTCGCGCGCCCGGCCCCGAGCTGCACCGCCACGAGTCCGACTTCGCGCCCGTCGATCGCTTGCACGTAGCCGGTCGTCGCTGCGGGAATCGACGTCGCGCCCGTCCATGTAGGAAGGCGCGCCAGATCCCCGCCCTGCGCGGCGACCATCCGGTCCCAACGCGCACGTGCCGAGCCATCGTGCAGGCTCTGACGGATGCGCGCTTGCCCTTCAGAGGCGGACACGCCGTGCGCCAGCTCGACCATCGCGCCGCCCAGGACGACCACCAGCTCCTCGAGATCCGCAGCCCCCTTGCCGTCGAGGACGTCGATCGACTCGGCCACCTCGCAGGCGTTACCAACCATGCGCCCGAGCGGCTCGTCCATGCGCGTCAGGAACGCGACCACGCGCCGGCCCATCCCCTCGCCCACCGCGACCATGCGCTCGGCCAGCTCGCGCGCGCTCGCGAGGTCCTTCATGAAGGCGCCCGGCCCGACCTTGACGTCGAGCACCAGGCCCTCGATCCCCTCGGCCATCTTCTTGGACATGATCGACGCGCAGATGAGCGGGATGGACTCGACCGTACCGGTCACGTCGCGCAGCGCGTAGAGGCGCTTGTCGGCGGGCGCGATCTCCTCGGTCTGACCGATGATGGCGCAGCCGACGCTCGCGAGGATCTCGATGAAGCGCGCGACGCTCGGCGCGGCGTCGTACCCGGGGATAGCCTCGAGCTTGTCGATGGTGCCGCCGGTGGGGCCCAGGCCGCGCCCCGCGACCATCGGGACGATGACGCCGCAGGCGGCCGCGGCGGGCGCGAGCGGCAGCGAGACCTTGTCGCCGACGCCGCCCGTCGAGTGCTTGTCGACGCGCCCCGGTCCGAGCGCCGCCAGGTCCAGGACCTGCCCCGAATGAAGCATCGCCTCCGTCCAGACGCGGGTCTCCTCGTCATCGAGCCCGCGAAAGACGATGGCCATCGCGAGCGCGGCCATCTGGTACGCGGGCATCCGATCGGTCGCAAAGGCGGCGATGAGCTGGCGGATTTCGTCCGCGGCGAGGCGGCCGCCATCGCGCTTCCTGGCGATGAGTTCGACGATTGAAACAGTGATGGGGGGTTGGGACGACATGGGGATCCGAGTCTTTCAGTGCCCCGGCGGGTGTCAACAAATTCACTTTCGCGGGCAAGCGCGCGCGGGGTCCGGAGCACGCGGCACCTTTTTTTTCGGGACGCGTGTCCGGTTCGGCGCGCGGACGGCAATGACAGGGATGAGGCCGGAGCGAGGCAGCTCCGACCGACCCAACCAGTGCCAAGGATTCACCGCCATGTCGCCCCGCCGCCTCCTCCAGAGCCTCTCGATCGCCCTCGCCCTCACCGCCACCTCGCTCGCCGCGTCCCCCGCCCTCGCCCAGACCACGCCGGAGATCTCCGGCACGCTGCGCACGCCCGACACGAACGCGGCCTGGGGCTCGTTCGAGGTCTTCACCGCGAGCAACGCCTTCGGTTTCTTCCTCCGCTTTCGGCCCTCCAACGGCCACGTCATGACGGTCACGCCGTTCGAGACCCAGCCCGACGGGCAGATCGCCTGCTGGTACATCGAGTACTGGCTCGTCGGCGCCACCGACCCCAACCGCACCGAGGGCTGGCAATGGCAGGAGGTCGCCGGCGGGCGCGTGCTGCTGAACCCCGCAACGGTGATGGGCTCCAGCATCGATGGCACGATGGCGCAAACGTACAAGATGGTCGGCTACACGCGGGTCGACGAGCAAAACCCACGCTTTGCGCCGATCCGCCTGACCATCCCGTGAGACGGCACGTGCTTTGCGCGAACCGGTTCCGGCGTGGACCGGTTCGCGTTAGAATCGGTGACTTCGTCGCGGGCAAGCGCTCGGCGCGCTCTTCGCGAACGACTTCCACTGGGAGCGCCGATGGACCCCACGCCCGAGGACGACTGGCAGAGCCTCATGCGCGGGCTGCGCGCCGGGGAAGCGCGCGCGACGCGCACGTTCTGGAACGCGTACAGCCCGCTGCTCCAAGAGGTCGCCGAGCGGCGCCTGGCGGCCGCGCTGCGCCGCCGCGTGGCACCCGAGGATGTCGTGCAGTCGGTGTGCCGCACGTTCCTGCGCCGCGTGCAAGGCGGCGAGCTCGTGCTCGACGATGCCGAGCGGCTCTGGCACCTCCTCTGCGCCATCGCCTTGACCAAGGCGCGCGAGCAGGCCCGCTTCCACGGACGCCAGAAGCGCGCGCTCGGGCGCGAGGTGCCGATCGACGCGCCGGCCGCCTCTGGTGGGGTCGGGACGGGGAACCCGGCGCTCATCGACCCGGAGCCATCGCCCGAAGCCGCGCTGCTGGCCGACGAAATCGAGACCGAGATCCTGGCCCTCGAGCCCGAGGCGCGGGACGTCGTGCTCCTCAAGATCGCGGATCTGACGAACGAGGCGATCGCCGAGCGCGTCGGCTGCTCCGAGCGGACGGTGCGACGTCTGCTCCACAAGGTGCGCGACCAGCTCGCCGAGCGCCTCGCGCCATGACCTCCGACGCGGAAGCCAACCCGGGCAAGCGCGATACGCTCTTCGCGAGCGAGGTCGACGAGGACTCGCGCAGGCGCTTCGAGGCCGCATGGAGGGGCGCACCGGGCGCATCACCGCCGCGCATCGACGACTTCCTGCCGCCGCCCGACGACCCGCGCTTTCAGGCCACGCTCGAGGAGCTCGCGGCGATCGACCTCGAGCTCTCATGGCGCCACGGGATCCTGCGGACCGCGGCGGAGTACCTTGCGCGCTTCCCCGCGCTCGCCGCCAGCGCCGAGGAGCTCGCGCGCGAGGAAGCCCGCTTGCGCGCGGCACCGCCCCGCCTCGTCCCGGGCATGGCGCTCGGGCGCTACCGCCTCATCGAGGTCCACGCGCGCGGCGCCTTCGGCGTCGTCTGGCGCGCGGAGGACGAGAGCCTCGGACGCGAGGTCGCGCTCAAGTGGCCGGTCGCTCCGGCCGACGCCGGCACGCGCGCGCGCTTCGTGGCCGAGGCCCGCGTGACCGCGCAGCTCGAGCACCCGGGCATCGTCCCCGTCCACACGCTCGGCGAGGCGGTCGCGCCCTACTACGTCATGAAGCTCGTCCGGGGCCAGACCCTGACCGAGGTCATCCGGGCCTTCCACACCGGGCCCGAGGCCGGTACCCGCGGCGTCGCCTGGCGCCGCCTGCTCGAGGTCTTCCTCGCGGCGACCCGCGCGCTCGCCCACGCGCATGCGCGCGGCTTCGTCCACCGCGACATCAAGCCGGACAACATCCTGGTCGGCGAGCTGGGCGAGACGATCGTGCTCGACTGGGGCCTCACCCGTTCACCGACGCCCGGCGACGAGGACGGCACGATCCTCGGTACGCCCGCCTACATGGCTCCCGAGCAGGCCGAGGGTCGCGTCGCCGACCACGACGCTCGCACCGACGTCCACGGGCTGGGCGCGGTGCTCTTCGAACTCGTGAGCGGCGTACGGCCTTCAGAGGGGGGCGTGCGGGCGTTGGCCCTGTCACGCGGCGCGGCCGGGATCCCGCGGGCCCTCCTCTCGATCTGTCGCAAGGCAATGGCGCGGGATCCTGCCGCACGTTACGGCGACGCCGCCGAGCTCGGGCGCGACCTCGAGCGCTTTCTCGCGGACGAGCCCGTCAGAGCCCATCGCGAGCGCATCGGCGAGCGTCTCGCGCGCTCCATGCGCGCGCACCGAACCCGCTGGGCGATGCTCGGCGTGACGCTCGTCTTGTCGATCGTCGGTACGGCGATCGCCCTCGTCCTGATGCACGACGCGCGGTTGCGGCGCCTCGCGGACGTCAGCGCCACGGCTCTTCGCGACGAAACGCTCGCACGCGCCGATCTCCAGAGTGGCCGCCCCCTCGCGGCCATCCATCTTCTCGCGCTGGCGCTCGATCGCACGCAACCCGAGGCGGCGCTCGACGACGTGAGCGCCCGACTGATCGCCTTGCGGGACCGCGCACGCCGCCTCGCGGAACTCGACGCCCACGCCGAGCGCGCCTGGTTTCTCTCAGGCGAGGAGCGGGACGCGGACGCACTCCGGGCCGCGGAGCTCGCTCTGAAGGCTGCCGGCGCGCCTGTGTGCGCCGACTTCGAGGACACGCTGGGTCCCGAGCGCACCGCGGCGTGCCGACACCGAATGCAGCGCCTCATGCTGCTCACGGCGATCGTGCGCGCCAAGGGAGCCCTCGCGCTCGGTGGCGGGGCCGATTGCGATCGCGCGTGGGTCGATCTCCAGCGCGCGCGCGCCGAGGGACCGACCGCCTTTGGCGAGCTGGTCCAATCGGTCTGCGCGCGCCTCTCGCCGAACGTGCCCAAGCCCGCGACCCGCACCCCGAGCACGGGCGCCACTGACGCCTTCTTCTTCGGGCTCATCCACCTCTGGATCGGCGATCTCCCGCCGGCGATCCAGCTGGTGGTCGGCCCGATGCTCGCGGATCCGGCGAGCGGCCTCGACCTCGCACACCCCAAGGAAGCTGCGATCGAGCGCCTGCGCGAAGCCGTCCGCCTCGAGCCCTCCGAGTTCTGGCACCACTTCATGCTGGGCGCCGCGCTGGCGGCCGCCGGGGACAACCGCGCGGCGGGCCTCGTCTTCGAGCAGTGCGTGGCGGCACGTCCCGATTACCCGCGCGGCCTCGAGATGCGCGGCTTGGCGGCGATCCTGGAGGGGCAGGCCGGGCAGAAACCGGAGCTGGTCACCCGCGGCCTCGCCGATTACGACCGCGCCCTCGTCCTCGCCCCCGACGACCCGTGGACGCATTGGTCGCGCGCCAACATGCTCGTGCAACTCGAACGCGGGGCCGAGGCGTGGGCGCACTATCAACGCGCGATGCTGCTCGACCCCGACGCGTTGTTTCGCGCGCTCCCGCTCAGCACCGCCGCAGGGGGCGCCGGCGGCGGCCTCAGCACCGCGCCCCAGGTCGCCGCGACGCGAGACGCCGCCGCGAGTTATTTGCATACGCACGCAAGCGATGGGATCGCCTGGTCCGTCTATGCAGCAGCCTGCCTCGCGCTCGGCAACGACGCCGAAGCCCTGCGCGCCGCGGACATCGCGCTAGGCCTTCCGACGCCGCCACCACTGGCCCGGACCCTGCGCGGCATCGTTCGGTTGCGGCGGAAAGCCGCGGCCGAGGCACTGTTGGAGCTCGCCGGCAGCGAGCCACTCGCGCTCGCAGCACGCGCCCTCGCGCTCATGCAGCTCGGACGAAAGGGCGAGGCTCGCCAAACGCTCGAGGCGCTCGAAGCCTCGGACGCGCCCGCGTGGCAACGCGAATGGGCGCGCGCGCACCGCGAGTGACGGCCGAGGACGGCGCGCGCGCACCGCGAGTGACGACCACTAGAAAACGGGCGCCTCGCGGGCTAAGCTCGCTTCATGGCCGCTCGCAAGCCCCCTCCGTCACCGTCACCGGAGCCGCTCGTCGTCGAGGAGATCCGCCTCGCGGATATCGACGCCAGCGACGACACCTTCCGTCAACGCGCCATCATCGCCGTGGACGATCTCGTCACCGAGCTGCGCCAGACCCCGCAGCAGGTCCCGGTGTTCCTCAGGCGCCGACCGGACAAGCGCTACCAGATCGTCGCCGGCTTCCGCCGCGTCCACGCGCTCAAGGAGCTGGGCCGCGTGCGCGCCAAGGCGATCGTGCTCCGCTGCGACGCCGCCGAGGCCTGGCGCCTCGCGTGGGGCGAGAACATCGCCCACCGCAAGCTGCGCGGTCTCGATCTCCGCTACCTCGTCTTCAAGCTGCACGACGAGGGTCACAACGCCGACGAGATCGCGCGCCTATGCAGCATGTCCGAGCGCGACGCGCGACGCATCGACGCCGTCGGACGCCTGCCGGACCCGGTGCGGGCGCTTGTGCGCGAGCACGACTTCTCGCTGCGCCACGCGGCCGTCATCGCGACGTTCCTCGCGCGCCACCCGCGCATCGACGTGGCGCCGACGCTCGCCTCGGCCGCCAAGCGCGGGCTTGGCGAGGCTCATCTGGCGGAGGAGCTCGAGGCGCTCCCCAAGCGGCGGCTCGGCCGCCCGACGCTCGGCGTCCGGATTCGAGACCCACACCGCCTCTCGATCGACACCCGGCTGGCGCAGCCCGAGGCCTGGCCCGACGCCGTCCAGAAGCGGATGCGCGCGCTCGCCAGTTGGCTCGAGGATGCGCTCGGGCGTGCCGCGGCAGCCGCACCGCGTCGACGTAGGCCCTCGACCAGGTGACGTCGCGCGGATGCGGTCGGAACCGTGCGCGGCCGGCGGCCGAAATCAGATACTCGCGTTAGATATCGCATAGTTACGTCGTTGCATTTCTGCCATGACGTGACGTTCGCAAAGCGCCATTGCTCGACGGTGGGTGCGAACTACGCTACCGGGCCCCATGCTCGCTCCGCCCGCCGCGCCCGCTCTGACCGCACCCCCCGCCCCGACCGCTTCCACCTTTGCCGAGCTGGATCTGCCAGCCACCTTCCGCGACGCGATCGCGGACCTCGGCTTCACCCAGCTGACCCCGATCCAGGCCGCGGCGCTGCCCGCTCTGCTCGAAGGGCGCGATCTCGTCGGCCAGGCGCCGACCGGAAGCGGCAAGACGGTCGCCTTCGCGCTGCCGATGCTGGCGCGCGTCGTACTGGCCGAGCGCCGCGTGCAGGCGCTGGTCCTGTGCCCGACGCGGGAGTTGGTGACGCAGGTGGTCGCCGACCTCCGCGCGGTCGGCAAGCGCTCGCCCGGGCTGCGCGTCGTGTCGCTGGTCGGCGGCCAACCGGGCGGACTCCAGGCCGCACAGCTCGCCGAGGGCGCGCATGTCGTCGTCGGCACGCCGGGGCGAACGCTCGATCAGCTCCAGCGCGGGCGGCTCGATCTGGCGGCCGTGACGGTGCTCGTCCTCGACGAGGCGGACCGCATGCTCGAGATGGGGTTCGCCGACGAGGTGCAGGCGATCCTCGACCGCGTGCCGACCCCGCGGCAGTCGGTGCTGTTCTCGGCGACGTTTCCGGCGGCGCTCGCCGAGCTCACGCTGGCGTGGCTCCGCGAGCCGGTACGCGTCACCATCGACAGCCGCGGCCAGGACCTCGAGGCCCGCGCGGCGCTCGTCGACGAAGAGGCCAAGGACCTCGCGTTGGACACGCTGTTGCGGGCGCTCCAGCCGGCCTCGGTGCTCGTCTTCCGGAACCTGAAGCGCACCGTCGCCGAGAGCGCCGCGCGCCTGAGAGCGGCCGGTTTCGCTGCCGACGCGCTGCACGGCGACCTCGAGCAACGCGATCGCGACGCGGTGCTGGCGCGCTTTCGCAACGGCACGGTGCGCGTGCTGGTCGCGACCGATGGCGCCGCGCGCGGCCTCGACATCGCCGGGCTGGATCTGATCGTGAACGTGGATCTCCCGGCCCACACCGAGGACTACGTGCACCGCGTCGGGCGCACCGGGCGCGCAGGCCGCCCGGGCGTGGCCTGGACCTTCGTCACCGAGAAGCAGGTCGCGCGCCTCGCCAGCATCGCCGCGGTCTCCGACCTCAGCGCGCTGCCCACCGCGGCGACCCGAGGCGACGCGGTCGACGGCCCGCTCGGCACCCCGCTCACGACGTTCTGGCTCGGCGCCGGCCGGAGCGACAAGCTGCGCCCGGGCGATCTCCTCGGCGCGCTGACGGGCGCTATCGGGATCCCCGGCTCCGAGGTCGGACGCATCGAGATCCACGACCGCTGGGCCTTCGTCGCCATCGCCAAGACGTCTGCGCGCACGGTCGCGGACGGGCTCGCCAAGCACAAGGTCAAGGGTCTGCGGCTGCGCTTCGAGCAGCTCGACTGAGGTGGCGCGGCCAGCGGCCGCACCGATGGCAACGCCAATCATTTCGGGCAATTGCGCCGTGGCATTTCTGCCACTCTGCGAGCTCGATCGCGCGCCGTGGGTCAGCGATCGAAGTACGCGCGGCAGTTCTGCTCGTGGGTCATCGGCACGGCGATGCTGTCGCCCGCGACGATCTGGACGTCGGTCCCGGCGCAGGTGCCTTCCCAGCGAAGGAACTTGGCGCCGGGCGCGGAAACGGGCGTCAGCTGAACACCCGGTAGGAGCCAGATATCGGCGCAGTAACTGCCGATGAAGCATTTGTCGTCGACCCAGCCGACCCTGGGCTTCTCGCCGCCGAAGGCGATGTGGCTGTTCGGCACGACGCCATTACAGCCGTCGCAGAGGACCTCCATCCGCAGCCACGCGGCGCCGACCGGGTTGTGGCCGCTCGAGGACGGCGGCGGCGGATCGGGCGGGCGGCAGGTCCCCTTGCCGAGCCGGTCGGGCGGCAGCGTGGCGATGGCCGCGGCGAGCGCGGCGTGGGCGTCGACGCGGCGACCGAGCGTGTCGTCGCGGATGTCGACGGACGTGGTCTCGAGCAGGCGCCGGACCTGGTAGCCGCGGAATTCCTTGTTGACGCTGTAGACGAGGCCTGCCGCGCCCGCGACCAGCGGGGCCGCGGACGAGGTTCCGAAGAAGAACGTCAGGTCGCCGCTCGGCAGGTGGGCGATGACGTCGGTGCCCGGCGCGGCCAGCGTGATCGGATAGCGCTGACCGCCATCGGAGGTGGTCGGGTTTCGGTTGGAGCTTCCGCTCCCGGGCCAGACGCCCGTGGTGTCGGCGCCCTTGGCCAGGCCCGAGACGCACACGACGTTGGGCTGGAGCCAATCGCCCGTCGGGGTCGCGGCGTCGCACGGCACCGTGTCGGCGGCGCTGGCGCCCGAGTTGCCCGCCGCGGCGACGAAGAGCACGCCGGGCGCGGCTTGGAAGAGGCGCGTGAAAAGGCGACGGAACTTGTCCCAGCTGAGCTTGGGCAGGTGACGCGTGAGGAGGGCGCGCTCGATCCCCCAGGACATCGACACGACCTTGGCGCCCGACTTCACCGACAGGACGATCGACGCGAGCGTCAACGTCAGGAGCGTCTTGGGCGAGGCCTGGCCGGTGGCTGGGTCGAGCGTACCCGTGTCGGTGAAGGTGATCGGCGCGAGTCCGGCGCGCAGGCACGGGAGGCCCTCGAGGATACCGTTCATGCCCTTCTTGTCGTTGGGCGCGGCGAGGATGGATGCGATGGCGGTGCCGTGGCGCCGGGCCATGCGCGACTCGGAGAGGGTCGTCAGATCGCCGCCCGTCAAGCGCAGGTCGTGCGCGTTGATCCACCCCTTGGCAAAGACCGGGTCGTGCGCGACCGGGCCGTCGGGAACCGCGACCACGATCGAGTCGGTGATCGGGTTCTTGTCGTAGAGGAGCTGCCAGGCCTCGGGGACACCGATGCGCGTGTAGGCGCCAGCGTCGGCCGGCCCCGCGCTGGGGTTGATGATCTGGCCGTCGTCGAAGAAGGTCTTGGCCGTCAGGCCGGGCACGACCTTCTCGAGGTCGGTGTCGGCGCGCCCGAGCAGCACGCCCGTCGCGTAGTCGCGCATCGCGACGGCGATGGCGGGGTTGTCGAGGAAGAGGTCGATGCGCGCGTCGAGCCGGGCATCGTCCTCGGGATAGCGCAGACGGTAGATCCCCGCGAACGGAATTTCCCCGGTCACGTCGGCGCCGGCGAAGAGGGCGTCGCGTTCGGCCGCCGGGAGATTCGGGTCCTCGAGCGCGACGACGATGGTGCCGCGCGCGTGGGCCTGGTCGGGGTCCGCGGGGTCGACGACCAGATCGGCCTCGGCGATGGGCTCCATGCGTACATCGGCGAACACGGCTGGAACGCAGCCGGGACCGGCGGGGATCTCGTCGGTCGGGCAGTCGGGTCCCGAGTTGCACGCGGCCAGACCGAGAACGGTGACGATAACCAGCAGGTGGGGGCGCATGGGCGGATGCTACCGGATTTGGGGGCGCCACGCACCCACCGAAACGGCCGCGTCACGGTGGCGCGCGCGCTCGGAGGCCCGGCGCGCCCAGGCTACTCGCCAAGCTCGAGCTCGGTCGGCGAGACGTTCCAGGCGGTGCCGATCCCGAGCTGCCCGCGTCCATTCGCGCCCCAGCAGAACACCTCGCGCGTGCCCTCCAGAGGCTCGGCTACGGCACAGGTGTGCCCGGCGCCGGCGGCCACCTCGCGCCACTGGCGCGTAGCGTCTACCCGGAAGGGCACGTCACTCACGCCGCCCCGCTGGCCAGTGCCAAGCTGGCCTTCCCAGTTCTGACCCCAGCACCAAAGGGCGCCGGACGCGTCGACGCCACAGGTGTGCGACGTTCCCGTGGCGACGCTGCGCCAGGGTCCAGCCGCGACCGGGTCGGTGGCGTCACCAACAGCGATCGCGATCGGCGCATCGTGGTCGGCTCCCTGGGCGCCCGCCTGTCCGTAGGGGTCGGCGCCGAGGCATGCGAGCGCGCCGTCCTTGCGCGTGAGGCACACATGGTTGCCGCCCGCCACGAGCGCCTGCCAATCGGTGGCGGCGCCGACCTGCACCGGTTCGTTGCTCGTGCCGGCAGACCCGACGAAGAGCCAGCCCCAGCACCAGAGGGTGCCGTTCGTGCGGAGCGCGCAGGTGAAGGAACCGCCGGCAGCGACCGCGCCCCAGGTCGGGTCACTGCTCACGCGCATGGGCGTCGCGACGGGTCCCGTGGAGGGCCCGGCGGCCTGTCCATAGTAGTTGTCGCCCCAGCACCAGAGCGTGCGATCCTCGGCGATGGCGCACGTGTGTGCCCCTCCTGCCGACGCGTCGCGCCAAGTGCAAGGGACGCCCACGGTGCACCCGATGAGGCGCGCGGTGGCCTCCGAATCGGTCCCGAATCCGACGGCGCCACTGATGTTACTCCCCCAGCACCAGAGCGCGTCGTCCTGGTCGAGGCCGCAGGCGTGTTGGGTGCCGAGCGAGAGCGTGCGCCAGGCGCTGGTGGGCGGCGGCACGAGGGCGGGCGCGTCGATCGCGTCGGTCGCGCCTGGGGTCACGGCGCCGTGGAGACCGAGCCCGCCCAGGGAATTGGCGCCCCAACAGAGGACCGTGGTGCCCGTCCGGGCACAGGTGCTGTCGCCGCCGGATTCCAGCTGGAAGTCGGCCGCGTCGGGGTGCGATAGCACGGCGCGGAGGTCGACCTGCACGGGCGTGAGCGGTGTGCTCGCACGACCGTCACCGAAGGGGACCGTCAGGTTGGTGCCCCAGCAGTAGGTGCGCTCGGCAGCGTCGCGCGCGCAGGTTCGGTCAGCGGCCAGGACGACGTCCTGCCAGCGCGCGCCCGCCTCTGGTGGGGTGACGGCCTGCATCGGTGTACGCTCGGAGCCGCGCGCGCCCGTGCCGAGTTGGGCCATGCGATTGTCCCCCCAGCACCAGAGGGTGCCGTCGGCGCGAACGGCGCAACCATCGGCGCGTTGGAGCGCCACGCGCGACCAGAGGCCGCCGTCGACCAGGCGGGGGGTGCTCCGTGCGGTGCCGTCGATCGCCAGCGCTCCGGGCGTCGAGCGCCCCCAGCACCAGAGCGCGCCGGCGTCTTCGATGGCACAGGTTTGGCCGCCGAACGTGTCGCCACCGACTGCGATGCCGCTCCAGAAGTGGCCTCCGACGACGGCGCGCGGCGCGAGCGCGTCCTCCGCGTCCCCGGTACCGAGCGCGCCGGCGTCGCCGCGGCCCCAGCACCAGAGCGCGCCGTCGGCGTCGATGGCGCAGGTATGGACGTCGCCCAGCCCCACGGCGCGCCAGGCTTTGTCGAGGGCGATCGGAACGGGGCTCGCGCGGTGCTCGAGGGTGCCGTCGCCGAGTTGTCCGACGAAGTTCGCGCCCCAGCACCAGAGGCTCGCGTCGGCGGCCGCGATGGCGCAGGTGTTCATCGGGCCGGTCGCGACGGCGCTCCAGGTGGCCGGCGCGGCGATGGCGACCGGGGTCGGCTCGGCGACCGAGAAGGTCCCGCGCCCGAGCTGTCCGTCCCCATTCCAGCCCCAACACCAGAGCGTGTGGTCCGTGCGGATCGCGCAGGTGTGTGAGTGTCCGGTCGCGAGCGAGAGCCATGTGGATGTGGCGCCCACCAGAGGCGGGTCCGCGAAGTCTGGGGCCAGACGCGGAGGGACACCGTCGGGAGCGACTTCGCCGAGACCGAGCTGACCACGGCCGTTTTCGCCCCAACACGCGAGGGCGCCATCGGCGCGGATGGCGCAGGCATGGGAGCCGCCGAGCGCGACCGTGAATCCGGGGGAGTGTGGAAGCACGGTCTCGGACTCGGACTCGG
>SXIE01000431.1 GCA_005772945.1 Pseudomonadota bacterium | reverse complement strand
CTCATCCAGCGACGGGGATACAAGCTCAAACCGGACTCGCAACGCGTCTTCGTCGATCATTACCAGCGTGGATCACGCCGCACCCTCGGCCGTCAAGCGAGACCGGCAGTCGGATCGACAATTTCCGCACAGCCCCTTAGGGACGCTGGAATCGCGGGCAACCTCGCTTCGGGGTCCGAGGCGGACCCCAGGCGAGGTCTTCGCGAGAGATAATTCAGGCGGTCGGATCGGGCAGGTCGCCGCCGAGAAGTCGCAGGAGCTCGTCGGCCCCGAGCGGGCGCGTCGACGCGGTGCCTTCGAGGAGGCTCGCGACCATCGTGCGTTTGTCGGCGTGCAGGCCGAGGATCTGCTCTTCGATCGTGCCGTTGGCGACGAGCCGATAGATCGTGACGGGGCGGTCCTGGCCGATGCGATGGGCGCGGTCGGAGGCCTGATCTTCGACGGCCGGGTTCCACCAAGGATCGAGGTGGATGACCTCGGTGGCGGCGGGGAGATTGAGGCCGACGCCGCCCGCCTTGAGCGAGAGAATACATGCGTCGACCTGACCCCGCTGGAAGGTGTCGACGGCGCTCTCGCGCGCGGGGCCGGGCGTGCTGCCGTCGAGATAGACGTAGGTGATCTGGGCGGCGTCGAAGGCGGCGCGGACGAGCGCGAGCAGCTCGGTGAACTGGCTGAAGACGAGCATGCGGCGGCCCTCGCCGCGGAGCTCCAGCGCCAGCTCCATGAGGCGTTCGAGCTTGGCCGAGGTCGGCGGCGCTTTGGGGTCGACGAGCTGGGGATGGCAGGCGACCTGGCGAAGGCGCGTGAGGACCGCCAGGACCCGGATCATGCCGGTCTGGCCGCTGAGCGCCTCGGGCCCGGCGTCGGCGAGCTGGCGCAGCGCCGATTTGCGGATCTGTTCGTAACGCGCGCGCTCGACCGGATCGAGGATCACGTCGACGCGGACCTCGGTGCGCGCCGGTAGATCGGGCGCGACCAGGGCCTTGGTGCGACGCAGAAGAAACGGGCGGACGAGGCGCGCGAGCGCTTGGGGTGCGTCCGGGACGCGCTCTTCGATCGGGCGCGCGAACGCCTCGCGAAAGGACTCGGCCGAGCCGAGAAGCCCCGGTGCGACAACCGAGAAGAGACTCCAGAGTTCGAGCGGTCGGTTCTCGACCGGCGTGCCGGTGAGCGCCAGGATGAAGCCGGCCTCCAGACCGCGTGCGACCTGGGCGCGCTTGGTCGCCGGATTCTTGATTGCGTGGGCCTCGTCGAGGACGACCGTGGCCCATTTGGCTCGCGAAGAGCGCGAAGCGCTCTTCGCTAGCGAGGCCGCGGCGTCGCCATTCGGGCGGGTGAGACGGGCTTCGTGGCGCGTCAGCAGATCCCAACTCGTCACGAGCACCTGCCCGGCACCGAGACCCGCGAGCGCGTCCTCGAGCGCGGCCCCGAGAAACGCGCGCCGTACGTCCAAGGTCGGGGCGAACCGCGCCGCCTCGCGCACCCAATTTGGTACGACCGAGGTTGGCGCCACGACCAGCTGCGGCCCGAGCGGCGCGCGAGAGAGGAGCACGGCCAGCGCCTGCAGCGTCTTGCCGAGCCCCATGTCGTCGGCGAGGCAGGCGCCCGGCGCCCAGTGCGCAAGGCGCATCGCCCACGCGAAACCGGCGTGCTGGTAGGGGCGCAACGTCGCCTCGAGGGTGAGCGGGAGGACCGGCTCGAGCTCGGTCGCGGCGCGCATTCGATCCGAGAATGCCAGCCACTCGGGTGGGCCGTCGATCGTGACCCCTTCGCGTGCCAGCTCCGCGACGAGCGGTGCGGCCAGCGGGCTGGCGGTCAGCGTGTCACCGCGGGTGCGCACGAGGCTGGCCAGCGGCGCTAGGGCGCGCCGGAGCTCGTCGCCGAGTTCCAGAAAACGTGTATCGTCGAGCGGGACGAAGCGCTTGCCATCACGCAGCGCACCAAGGAGCTGCGCAAGCGGAAGCTCGTGGCCATCGAGCGTGAAGCCGCCCGCGACATCGAGCCAGTCGCGTCGGAACCCGAGCCGCAGCTTCAGGCGATCCGGCTTGGCGCCACGGACGAGCGCCAGCGGCTTCGACGCCCAGACGACCTCGAGCCGATCGGTGATCGCGAGCTGGTGCGCGCTGGCGACGAACGCGAGCGCCGCGTCGAGCGCGCGAATATGCCAGGCATATGCCGCCACATTCCCCGGCACACTCACGCCGAAGCGCGCCGCAAGCGCGGACGCGGCCTGGACTTCGGCGACCGGATCGCGCTCGGTGTGCCCGACCTCGATCGCGCCGTCGGGCTTGATGCGCTGCCGCGGGACGATGCGGTCCCCTTCGCCGGGTACGAGGATCCCGACGCCCTCGCCGAGACGAAGGCCGAGCGTGGCCTGAAGACCGCGCTCCGAGGCGGTCCCAGACCATTCCAGCTTGAGCACCCAGGTCGGCGCCTCGTCGATGCGCGTCCCGAGCCACAGGCGATCGGGGACGACCGGCACGACGCGCGCGAGGCGCAGCATCGCCTCGGCAAAGCGCCCGCGTGCCTCGGGTCCGATCGCCACCGGCTGCCCGCGCATGAGGACCTCGGCCGCCTCCGCGAGGGCCGCCGGCACATGGCCGATCGTCACGCGCCCGTTGGGCACGTCGAAGGCGACGAGCCAACTGCCCACAAACTCCGGCGGGCGGTCGAAAGTGGCATCGCCGAGCTGGAGCACGAGGCGCACCGCCTCGCCCGTGGGACCCGTCTCGGTGCGCGTCGCCAGCCGCGGCTCGGCAAGCAGGACCGCCAGCGGCCGAAGGTCGTTGCCCGTCTTCACATAGACATCGGGATCGCCCGCCAAAATGACAAGGGCCGGCACCACGCAGGCGTCGAACTCGTTTTCATCCCCGGTCTTGCGGTCGGTCATGCCGCCGAGCTGCGCGAGGGCCGCCACGTGCGCCGGCCGCGTGAGCGCACGCCGCCCCTCGTTGCGCGCGAACTTCTTGGTCTTGAAGCCACCGCCGACCTTGCGCGCACTGATCCGTACGAGCTCGAGTCGCTCGCCCGGCGTCACGACCCAGCCGACCCGCCCCTCCTCGTCGTGCTGCGAGGCGCGCGCCCGCGCGATGGCCTGGTCCAGGCGCGCCAAGAGACGCGCGTCGCCCGCCACGCCGGAGTCGGCCCGCAGCATCGCCCCGTTTGCGACCGGGAGTTCGGGATCGACGAGCGCATCGAGCGCGAGCTCCAGCGCGAGCCGCTTGCCGCTGCACGGCTCGTCCCCGCGCGAGCAGGAGACGCTTGGCGCGCTCGTGTCGTCGAGGCGCACGCTCACGACGTCGCACCAACCCCAGGCGGGGCAACTGTCACCGACGTGCGCGTCGAAGCGATGCGCCGACTCGACGTAGGTCAGGCCGCGTTCGCAGGCGCCCTGACGGGAGACTTCGAGCGGCGTCGGCACGCCCTGTTGCGCCGCGAGCAGCCGCAGCAGCGCCCGGACCGTGTCGCGCGCCGGGCCGCCGTAGCCCTCGCGCGCCGCCTGCCGTGCGGCCCGCAGCGGCTCGGCCTGCTTGCTCGCCTGGATCCAGGCGGACTCGACGCCGCCGAGAATGCGGCGCGCGTCGAGGCTCGGGGCACCGGCGCCGCTCTTGGTCAGCCACTGACCGACCGTGAATGTGCCATATTGCCAGAATTCCTGCTGCGCGCGCGCGCTGATTGCCAGGCGCATCAGGCGCGCCAGCTCGAGTACGGTCTTGACGCGCACGCCTCGCAGCAAATGAATCTCGACCGCGTCGCCGGCGGCCGCGCGCCGCGCATCGGCCATCGCGGCGACCTCGTGCGCGAAGCGCCCGAGCGCCCGCCGGAAACTGACTCCCACCGTGCCCGGCACCGTCGGTGCGCGCTGACGCCAGAGCACGGTGAGGGTCCCTACGGTGAGCGCGCGCATGGCCCGGTCGACCGCCTCGGGCAGGGCGGTCGGCGGCACGCGCACGAGCGCGCCGAAGAGGCGCGTGAGCAGCTCGGCCTCGCTCGACGCGTCGGCGCGCATCGCATCGAGCACGCTCGCGACCGGCGTCTCGCGCACGAGCGCGAAGCCCGCGATGCGGCCGAGCTCGGTGGGATCGGTGATGGGAAGCTGGTCGTGGGGGTCGTCGGTCACGCGCACGTCACCGGCGGAGCTTGCGTCAGGCGCCGCCCGCGGTCAAATGCGGTTCGCGGGCGCATTGCAGGCACCCGGGAACCGGTCTACATTCGCGCCGGGGCAAGCTATCGCGATCAACGCCGGACCGTTCCACCGGCGCTCATGGAGGCCGCGTCGATGACGCACGTGCACGACATCCCGCCCGAGCGGGCCGAGACCGTATTCTCCGACTTCAAGCCGGCGTTCACGGCCGACCACGCCGCCGCCGAGGCGAACCGCTGCCTCTACTGCCTCGACGCGCCGTGCATCACGGCGTGCCCGACCGGCATCAACATCCCCGAGTTCATCCGCAAGATCGCGACGCGCAACGTCGAGGGCGCGGCCAAGACCATCTTCGATTCGAACATCCTGGGGATGAGCTGCGCGCGCGTCTGCCCGGTCGAGACGCTGTGCGTCGGCGACTGCGTTTACAACCGCCTCGAGCAGCCGCCCATCCAGATCGGCAAGTTGCAGCGCTATGCAACCGACAGCGCGTTCACTGCCGGCTGGCGCTTCTACGAGGCCGGCCCCGACACCGGCAAGCGCGTCGCGCTCATCGGTGGCGGCCCGGCCTCACTGGCCTGCGCGCACGCCCTTCGGCGCCACGGGCATGGCGTGACCCTCTATGAAAAGCGCTCGGTGCTGGGCGGGCTCAATACCACCGGCGTCGCTCCTTATAAGATGAAGGCGGACCGGGCCGCCGAAGAGGTCGCCTGGGTGCTCGCCATCGGCGGCATCGACGTCAAGTGCGGGATCGAGGTCGGGCGCGATGTGACCTTGACCCAACTCGAGAACGAATATGACGCCATATTCGTCGGCATCGGCCTTGGGCCCGACAGCGTTCTCGGGATCCCGGGCGAGACGCTCGCGGGGGTCGAGGGGGCGGTGCATGCCATCGAGCGCATGAAGCTCGGGGCGTTCGAGCTCGGCGGCGTCCGCCACGCGGCCGTCGTGGGCGGCGGCAATACGGCCATCGACGCCGTCCGAGAGCTGCTCGGGCTCGGGGTCCCGGACGTGACGCTGGTCTACCGCGGCAAGGAGGGCGGCATGCCCGGGTACGCGCACGAGTGGAAGGCCGCCAAGATCGACGGCGCTCGCACGGCCTGGCAGACCTTGCCGATCGGCTATCTGGGCGACGCGCAGGTGCGTGGGATCCGCTGCATCAAGGTCGACGACCAGAAGCAGCCGATCGCCGGCAGCGAGCATGAGCTCCCTGCAGATCTGGTGCTGGTCGCGATCGGTCAGGCGAAACTAGTCAGCGAGCTCGCGGCCCTCGACGGCATCGTGGTCGACCGGCAACGCTTGCACGTATCTGCAAACGGAGCGACCGGGCGCGCGAAGTGGTTCGCCGGTGGCGACCTGACCAATGGCGGCAAAGAGGTCGTCAACGCGGTCGCCGAAGGGCGCGACGCGGCGCACGGGATCCACGCGTTTCTGACGGGAGCCAAGGCATGAGCGGCAACGGCAAAGTGACCGTCGATCTGTCGACCAATTGCGCGGGCATCAAGAGCCCGAACCCGTTCTGGCTCGCGTCGGCGCCGCCGGCCAACAGCGGCGATCAGGTGATGCGCGCGTTCGACACGGGCTGGGGCGGCGCGGTGTGGAAGACGCTCGGGGTGCCCGTCCAGAACGTGTCGAGCCGCTTCGGCGGGCTTCACTATCGGGGGACGCGCGCGATCGGCTTCAACAACATCGAGCTCATCACGGACCGGCCGCTCGAGGTCAACTTCCGCGAGATCACCGAGGTCAAGAAGCGCTACCCGAAGCACGCGGTCATCGTGTCGCTCATGGTCGAGACCGAGGAAGAGTGGCGCGACATCATCCTGCGCAGCATCGACACGGGTGCCGACGGGCTCGAATTGAACTTCGGGTGCCCGCACGGGATGTGCGAGCGCGGCATGGGATCGGCGGTCGGGCAGGAGCCCAAGCTCAACGAGCGCATTACCGGTTGGGTGATGAAGTACTCGACCATTCCGGTGCTCGTGAAATTGACACCGAATGTGGACGACATCGTGCCGGCGGGGCTCGCGGCCAAGGCGGGCGGGGCCAACGGCGTGTCGCTCATCAATACGATCAAGAGCATCATCGGGGTCGACATCGATCGCCTGGTGCCCGAGCCGCGCGTCGCCGATGCCAGCACCAACGGCGGCTATTGCGGGCCCGCGGTCAAGCCCATCGCGCTCCACATGGTCGCGGCTCTCGCGCGCGAACGCAGCTTCGGCCTGCCCATCTCGGGCATCGGCGGCATCAGCAATTGGCGTGACGCGGTCGAGTTCATCGCGCTCGGCTCGAGCAGCGTCCAGGTGTGCACCGAGGTCATGCTGCGCGGCTATCGCATCGTCGAGGACATGATCGAGGGCCTGACGAACTACATGCGCGACAAAGGCATGTACAAGCTCGATGACCTCATCGGCCGCGCCGTACCCCGCTATTCGGAGTGGGGCGACCTCGACATGAACTACGAGACGATCGCCAAGATCAACGCGCAGACGTGCATCGGCTGTCACTTGTGCGTGGTCGCGTGCCACGACGGCGCGCATCAGTGCATCCACAAGCAAGCGGACACGTTCGTCCCGCGCGTCGACGAGAGCGAGTGCGTCGGGTGCAATCTCTGCCAGATCGTGTGCCCGGTGCCGGGCTGCATCGACATGGTGCAGGTCGACAACGGCTTTGCGCCGACGACCTGGAACGAATTCGGTAGTGGCTCCGGACAGCTACGGCCCAAAAAAGGTGTCCACTGACTTCGCTCTCGAAGAGCGCATCGCCCGCGACGAATCGAAGGAGAGAGGGACCATGACGAACAAAGACCCGAGTCGCCGCCGCTTCCTCCAGCTGGTCGGCCTCGGCCTCGCTGCGCCGGCCGTCTTGCGCTTCGGCGCCGCCTGCGCCGACGACACCGTCAAGCTCAGGCCCATCACCGACGGCGCGAGCTACTTCCCGCAGTCGATCGCCTCGGGCGATCCACGCCCCGACAGCATCGTCCTCTGGGCGCGCGCGGTCGACGCGGCGGCGACGGGTGACCTCAAGCTGACGCTCTTGGTCAGCGAGACCGAGGACATGGCCGACCCGATCGTGACGCAGACGCTCACGGCAAATGCGGCCAACGACTACGTGGTCAAGATCCGCCTCTCGGGTCTCGACGCGGCGACGCGCTACTACTACCGCTTCGTCTACGAGTCGCCGGACCTGCGGCTGGGCTCGCGCATCGGGCGCACCAAAACCGCCCCGACGGCGGACGCGGACGTGCCCGTCAAGTTCGCGCTCGTGTGCTGCCAGGACTTCATCGGTCGCTACTACCACAGCTACGCGAAGATGCTGACGATGGTCGACGAGCTCGACGTGGTCGTCCACCTCGGCGACTACGTCTACGAGACGACCGGCGACCCGACGTTCCAGGCGTCGCCGAGCGGCGCCCGCGGCGTGTATTTCACCGACACCGCAGGCGCGATCGCGTTCCAGGACGATAGCGGCAAGGTCACGCACTACGCGGCCCAGAGCCTCGCGAACTACCGCGAGCTCTACAAGACGTATCGCAGCGATCCGGACCTGCAGGCCGTGCACGAGAAGGTGCCATTCGTGTTCGTCTGGGACGACCACGAGTTCTCGGATGACTGCTGGGCGGACAACGCGACCTACTTCGACGGCCGGGTCGACGAGAACGGTCAGACCACGCGGCGCGGGAACGCGGAGCGCGCGAATTTCGAGTTCCTGCCGAGTGGGCATGGCCTCAACACCGCGGGGAATGCGCTCGATATCGGCACGAAAGTGCCAGTGACGGATTCTGGCACATTCATCTACCGCGACTTTCGCTTTGGCAAACACTGCCACCTCGTCATGAGCGACACGCGGACGTATCGCCCCGATCACCTGCTGCCGGAGGACGTCCACTACGCGCGCGTCTCGATCGACGCGGCCGGGCTGGTCGCGGCGGGTATCGATCCGGAGGCGCTCGGCGACGGCGGGGTCAACCTCTACCCGACGGTCGTCGACATCGATGACGCGGCGTATGCGGCCTACAAGCCGCTGCTGCTCGCGGCGGTCGTGAAACAATATCAGGCAGAGCTGCCGACCGAGACCGAGGCGCAGGCGACGGCGCGCGCGACCGCGCAGGTGAAGGGGCACTGGTCGGCGGTCGCGATCAACGCGCTCCTGAAGGACGACATCACGGCGGCGCGCGTCACGGCGCTCGACGTGAGTACCACCTCGGTGCTGACGCGCGGGGCGACGTACGATCACCTGCGCTTCTCGGCCGAGACGCTCTTTGCGGCCGACGGCTTGCACGCGCGGTATCTTGTCGAGAAGAAGCACTACGAGGCGATGGCGAAGGCGCGCTACGCGGCCGATCCCGCATCGCAGGACGTCTTCGGTGCGACGCAGGAGACCTGGCTCCGCACGACCTTGCAGGGCTCGACGGCGACCTGGAAGATGCTCGCGTCGTCGATCTCGATGACCTCGATGATCCTCGATGTGAGCGCGGCAGGGTTCCCGGCGGTCTTGGCGAACCACCCCGATCGCGACCTCGTCATCGAAGGGCTCGGGCTCTTCCGGAACCTGCTTCGGTCGCCGTTCCTCTTCAGCGTCGACCAGTGGGATGGCTTTCCGCAGAAGCGCGACGCGCTGCTGGATCTGCTGCGCGGGATCCCCAATTCCCTGATTCTTTCCGGGGACATCCACTCATTCTACGCGACCGAGCACGTCAAGGGCACGGGCGCGAACGGCGTCGTCGAGTTCACGGGCGGCGGCATCTCGTCGGAGAGTTTCAAGGGCTTCGTGCGCGCCAAGGTCGACTCGGTCGCCGCGGGGATCAGCCAACTGCCAAGCGTTGTGGCTGTGGTGAAGCACCTCGAGGATTTCCTGAAGTCGACCTATCCCGAGCTCGAGTTCGCCAACAACGACGCGGCGGGCTTCATCACGTTCGCGCTCGACGCGAACGCGTGCAACGCGACGATGTATCTCGCGCCGATCGAGCACGTGACCGTGGACACGGCCGGGGACTCGGCGGCCGCGATCGCGCCGTACGAGGCGGTGTCCTTCAAGGTCGAGAACGGCACGCTCACGAAGGTGTGAGCGGGGGCGAGGGACGCGGCTCAGGCGGCGGCAGTCGGGGCGCCGGCGGCCGCGCGCTCGCGCTCGGCCTGACGGCGCTTGCGGAAGCGCAGGACCAGGTAGATGGCCGCGACCACGATGAGCCCGCCGATGACGTACTCGATGGGCTTCATGTATTTGGTGATGGTGTCCCACTGGCTCGCGAGGAAGTAGCCGAGCGTGGCCATGAGGCCGCCCCAGAGCGTGGCGCCCACGAGGGTCTGGATGAGGAACGGGCGCATCGGCATGTGACCGAGGCCGGCGACGAACGAGATGAAGTGGCGCACGACCGGGATGAGGCGCGCGACGAAGACGGTCATGAGGCGCGGGCGGTGAAAGTAGGCCTCGGTCTTTTCGATGTCGGCGGGGCGAAGGAGGAACCACTTGCCGACCCGCAAGAGGAGCGGTTTTCCGCCGCGCGCGCC
The DNA here is from genome assembly GCA_005772945.1 of Pseudomonadota bacterium. The sequence goes on along the minus strand of SXIE01000431.1, from coordinate 22,842 downwards.
CCACTGATAGAAGAGCCAGCTGCCGACGAGCGCACCGAGCGTGTTCATGAGGATGACGAGCGGCAGCGAGAAGCGGCCGTCGTGCGCGAGCACGCCGGCAAAGCCCATCACGACGATCGAGGGCACGGGCACGAGCGTGCTCTCGAGCACCATCAAGATGAAGATGCCGGGGTAGCCGACGGACTCGATGAACGACTTGATGGCTTCCACGATGGCGTCGAGCAAGGCCGGCTCCGGACACGGGTCTCAGGGGACGCGCATAGTGCCGCAACGGGCTGCGCGTGAAAAGGGATAACGGTGCCATGCGCGGGAAACGGGACCGGAGTTTCGCGCAGCCGTCGAGTAATGATATGGGCGTTCTCGAAACGCGCCGCGCGCCGCGCACAATGACCTCCGATCACCAGGACGACCCCATGCTGAGCCCGCTCGAAGTCTTCGGACTTACGCCATTTTCGGACACGCTTAGGGCGGTGCGGCTCGTCCTCGGCGGCTCCCCGCACATCCCGAAGACGCGCGTCGGCAGGTCCTCGCTCGGCATCCTGCGGCCAGCGCTCGGGGTCCGCACGTGGCTCGGGCGGCGGCGCGCGGACGGGCGCGTTCATGTCTCCAATCTCTTCAATCGCACCCCGACCCCGCACGCCGCCGGCTGGTCGGTCGAGCGCACGCAGGTCCGCGATTTCCGCGGTCGCGGGCTGACCTACGACAGCCACAACGGGACCGACTTCGCCGTCCCGATCGGCACCACGGTCGTGGCACCGGCGCCTGGACGCGTGGCGCTCATCACGTCGGACTTCAACCGCGGCGGTCTCAAGGTCCTCATCGACCACGGCGACGGGCTCTTCACGATGTCGGCGCACCTCGGGCGCGCGCTCGTGCCGGTCGGCCATGTCCTGCGGCGCGGCGAGCCGTTCGCGCTCTCGGCGTACTCGGGCCTCGACGCGGTCGTGGCGTTCCCTTGGAGCCCGCCGCACGTCCACTTCAATGTGTGGCTCGACGGCAAGCCGGTCGATCCGTTTGCGACGCCCGGCGAGACGGCCCTGTGGCGCGGCGGCAACGACCCGCGGCCGTGCCCTGACGAGGGATGTGGCGAGTTCGAGCCGGTGCCGGCGCCGTCCGTTTGGGACTTGGCGGGGCTCGGGACCGCGGCGCGCGCGTGCCGGGCGCCCGAGCTTGCGGCTCGGATCGCGCACGCAGCGACGCCGGAGGCGCAGGGCGCGATGACGCTCTTCCTCATGAACTACTACCCGACGACGTTCGCCGAGCGGCCGGCGATTCTGGCCGGCGCCCATGCCCGCGCGCCGCGCCTCGATCTGCCGTTTCAGGCGCGGGATGCGCGCGGCGTGGTGTTCGCGGACGAGACCTGAGGGCACGCATCCCTGACCCAGATTGCGTGTGTCAGGGCGTGTCCGCGGTGACACGGCGACGCGGCTGAAACCCGCTTTCCAGGCCGACGCGAGCCTGGCACACCGATTGCGATGAGACTGCCGCGAGCATGTCGCTCGCACCCAGGAGACTCGCCGTGATTCGTCGCTCGCTCTCGCTCGTGACCCGCCGCCTCGTCCTCGCCGCCTTCGTCTCGACCGCCGCCGTGCCGAGCGTCGCGTTCGCCGCCGCGCCCGCGCCCGCGCCTGTCGTCGCCGCGGCCGGCGTTCCGGTGGTTCCCGCGCCGCTCGCGGTGGCCGCCGGCAAGCTCGCGACGGCCGTCGAGGCGCGCGAGCCGATCGGGGCTGCGGCCGAGTTCGACACCTCGGTCGGCGCGCTCTACGCGTGGGTCAAGGTGAAGAACCTCGGCGAGGCCTCGACGATCACGATGGTGTGGAAGAAGAACGGCAAGACGAAGCTCGCCGTGACCCTGCCGGTCGGCCACTCGTACGGCTGGAAAACCTGGTCCAAGAAGGGCATCGGCAAGAACGACGCGGGAGTCTGGACGGTCGAGGTCTCGGACGCGAACGGGGTCCTGCTCCAGACGCTCGGCGCCACGGTCGTCGCGGCCGCCGGGGACGTCAGCGCGAAGTAGTCGAGAGCGCTTTGCGACGCCGCCGCCCCCCAGACGCCTCCGACGCGGAGTCACTTTCAGGGGGACGGCGGCGCCGCTTCCAGCGCCTCGGCCTTGGCCTCGAACGCGTCGGCGTCGGCGGCCGTGATGCGATCGCTGCGCCAGGACACGGTCACGACCTTGCCGACGAGCGTCGTCTTCAGCCCGATCTTGCCGAGGGAGCCGAAGAGCTCCATGTACCGATCGAGGTAGGCGCCGGCACCCGGAACGCTCTCGAACTGCGCGCGCACGCCGGCGACGGTGGTCGCCAGCATCGCCTCGGTCTCGGCGACCCAGCCATCGAGGTCCGCTTGGGCGGGCGCCGGGACGAGCGCAAACTCGACGCCGAGATCGACCGTCCGGTTCGATCCGAGCATCTGGGTGAACGGGTCGTTCTTTCCCGCGGGGAGCGCGAAGACGAAGCGGCCGTCCGTCAGCGCGAAGCCCGGCTTGAAGGCGCCCGGGCCCATCGCGCCGATGACGCAACGCCCGTAGGGCGCGGGGAGGAGGCCCTCGACGTAGCGAACGCGCGCTTCGGCGTCGGGGCCCGTTTCGAGGGCCGTGAGGGGATCGGCCGGCGCCTTCGCACCCGCCGCCGGACCGCCGAAGCTGATGGCGACGAGATGGGTGGCGGCCGCAGCCTCGTGCGACCAGGCATCGTCGGGGACGCTGTCACCCCAGGTCAGCGGCAGGACGCGCACGTGAATCGTCCGCGGGCCGGCGTCGCCTCGGAGGGTGAGCGACCACGCGAGCGGCGCGAGGAGCTTGCTCTTGGCGTTGGGGATCCCCGCCATCACGCCCCCGATCGCCGCCGGCGCGCGCAACGTGACCGCGAGGTACACGGCGCGCGCGTCGCCCTTCTCCCAATACCCGAGCGCCGCGATGTCCCGATCCGGATCGATGCCCGCCGCCTTCATCGCCGGCTCGATCAGCGGGCTCGCCTTGTACATCGCGGCCGCGACCGTCCCGCCCGCCTCGAGCCCGATGCCCGCACGCAAGCACGGAAACGCGACCTCGAACCAGCTCGCGCCCGCCTTGGGAGCGACGAACGTGATGTTCCCCGTGATGATCGGCGCGAGCCCCACGCCCTCATCCGCCGACGGGGTCACGGGCACGTGCTTCGCACCTTCTCTCGGTGGCTGCGCCACCGACACCGTGCCGTCGCTCCGCTCCAGCACGCGCGCCACGCGCTTGGGCGGCGCGGCCTCCTTCGGAATCCCGAGCGTGAAGCTCTCGACAAACGCACGCGACGGACCGTCGAGGCTCGCGCCCACGTTCATCGCCATGACGCGCCAGTAGCGCGTCTTCTCGCCGGCCAGGATGTACGCGCGAACCAGGCCCGTGATGCGCGTCCCCTCGACGGTCGCGTCGAACGTCACCTCCCGCCCCGCCGCCGCTCCCCAGGCCAGCTCGCGCACCGTGGCGATCGTGCCGCCGACCCCGGACACGGCGTTCTTCACGACCCCGCGGACGCCCGCGCGCAGGTCGAAGAGCCCCGGAATGGCGACCTCGGACACCGCCGCGACGTAGACGTTGCGGCCACCGTGGGCCTCGTAGAGCGCGAGCTTCGTCACCTCGACGTTGCCGCCGGTCGTCTCGCTCGATTCGCGGGTCGTCGGGGTGCCCGGAAACAGGACGGTGTAGAGGCCGTCGGGCCCGTCGAAGGCGACCCAGCCGTCGGGCTTGTTGAATCCGTCGGGCCCATGGAACGGGATCGCGGCCGCGTCTTCGGACCGAGCCGACGGCGATTCGGACGTCGCCGCGCCGGGTTCGGGCGGGCCCTTCTGGCACGCGACGGTCATCGCGAGACACGACACGATCCCCAGTGCGTTGCGCGCGTCCATCGCTCCTCCGCTGGCAGACGGATACCCCTGGGTTGTACCACAGACCGACGCCGCTTGGCGGCCCTTCCCAGGCCGCCCGCAGCGGGGTAGCATCGGTCGCCGAAGGGGCAGATGCGGCCTCGGGAGCGGGGGTCGCTCCGCCGCATCGGCCCGTCCTCGCGTGGAGGTTGATCGTGTCATTGCGGATGGTTCTCTTCGGCGCCGTGCTCGTCGGGTCGGGTTTGATGGGATGTGGCTCGGCACAGATCTTCTCTCAGGACGCCAAGGGCGGCGTGATCTCGGTTGCGGCCTTCGACGACGACTCCATGGACAAGGCGGTCGTCCTCATGGAGCAGCACTGCGGCAAAGGCCACTATCGCATCCTCGCGCGCGACTCGATTCTGGTCGGCTCGGAGAACTACGCGCAGACCAACACCAACTACGGCGAGCGCACCGACAAAGCCAAGGACGGCGTCGCGGTGAACTCCGGCCCCATCACGGCGACGAGCGAGGACTCGACCAAGGTGACCCAGGGCGACAGCCAGACGACCGCCGTGTCCGGCGTTCGCCCGGTCTACGACAAGCGCGTCACCTACGCGTGCGCGCCCTGAGTCGGGGCGCAGCCTCCGCGCGAATTGAGATCGCTTGAGATCGGCCTGCCGAGCCCTTCTCGTAGGGTTGCCCTCGCTCCACCGCCACGGAGCAGGAGGTTGCCCCTATGAAACTCGCTTCGGTCTGCACATCGCGCGCTGGTTTCGGTCTCATCGCGTTCACGACCCTCCTTGCGACGCTCGCGCTCGCCGACACGAGCGCGCGCGCGTCCTGCGTCCTCGCCAAGCCGACGCCGCTCACGTCCTACGCCGACGGCGTGAGCTACGGGTTCGCGACGCCGGTCCAGTGCACCCTCGATATCGGCGAGTCGGTGCGCTTCAGTGTCTGGATCGCTACCACCGATCGTTCGCGGGCGCGGGGTCAGGGCTACGCAAATTGGCGCGTGGCGTCGGGTGATCCGGCCGGGCTCAGCCCCGGCGTCGTCAACGCCGGCGCCTGGCCGAACATCAACGCGGACTGGCCACGCTTCACGCGCGACTACACCAAGAGCGGCGTCTTCACGGCCACCCGTCCCGGCGTCTACGAGGTCCGCGCCGGGATCGACTTCCCGTACGCGACCTACGTCCCCTACGCGAACAAGAACCTCATCACCTCGCGCACCTATCGGATCGTCGTCACGAACCAGACCGCGCGCAACCTCGTCGGCAAGACGTTCGTGGCCTCCGAGCTCGGCTGGACCGCGCCGACCGCGGCCGAGATGAACCCCGATCTGATGCCCGAGGGGGTGCTCGTGAAGTTCCTCTCGGCCAGCGAAGACGGGCAGACGCTGACCGCCGCCTTTGCGCTCGGGACCCTCGCCGAGGCCGGCTGGATCGCGCTGGCGTGCGTTGCGCCGGTCGCGCTCGGAACCGTGCACCTCGGGGTCGACGGTGCCTTCGTGTCGGACCCGGTCGCGCTCGACGCGTATGCGTTCGGCACGTGGGTCGGCCTCGAGGACTTCCAGATCGCGGGCACCGCCGACGTCGCCGGGACGCAGCTCGCGAACCTGGCCGTCAGCGGCCGCATGGACGCGGCCTCCGGCAGCGTCGTCGCCGGCTTCGACCTCTGCCAGTTCGTCGCGAGCGTGCCCGGCGAGGCGTGCGTGCCATGCGCCGCCGGTGCCTGCGCGGAGTTCCTGCTGGGCTCGCCCGCGGCCGCCTTCGACGCGGGCGCGCTGCTCGATCCGGCCTACGCACCCTGGGACGACGCGCGCTGCGTCGGCCCCGAGCTCGCTCGCTGACGCGCGGCGCCGCACGCGGCGCGCGACCCCTTCGGGCGCGGCTGGGTCTCCGAGGCGTTGGGGGACGCTTGGGGGCCCGGCCGCGCCCACCCGGAAATGCCGCCGGACCGCACCGCATGCGGCTCTGCGCCTTGACCCTAGCCGAATCGTCGGGGGACTGGTAGGAAGCCCACCGATGCGCCCGCCGGTCCTCGTTCTCCATGCCCCTGGCACGAATCGCGACCGCGAGGCGGCTCTCGCGGTGGCGGCGGCTGGCGGCGATGCGACGATCCGGACGCTCACCGAGCTGAGCGATCAGCCAAGCGATCTGCTCGCCTACCGCATGATCGTCGTGCCGGGCGGCTTCTCGTTCGGCGACGACCTCGGCGCGGGCAAGGTCTTCGCGCTCGAGCTCGAGACGCGCTTTGGCGACGTGGTTCGTGAATTTCTTTCACACAAGCGTCCGGTGCTCGGGATCTGCAACGGCTTCCAGGCGCTCGTGAAGGCCGGGATCCTCCCCGGCACGCACGCCCCACGGGGCCCGCGCACGACCACGCTGACGCGCAACGCGCGCGCGCACTTCGAGTGCCGCTGGGTGCGCCTCTTGCCCAATCCCGCGAGCCCGTGCGTCTTCACGCGCGCGCTCACCGAGCCGATCGCCTGCGTCGTCGCGCACGGCGAGGGGCGCGTCATGTTCGCCGACGAGGCCACGCGCGCCGACGTGAAGGCGCGCGACTTGGGCGCCTTGCGCTACGAACGAACACCGGCCGCACCGAACGCGGACGACGACGGCTACCCGGGCAACCCGAACGGCTCGACCGACGATTGGGCCGGGCTCACGAACGCCGATGGCACCGCGCTCGGCCTCATGCCGCACGCCGAGGATCACATCTTCCCGCACCAACATCCGACGTTCCATCGCGGCGGTGGTGGCGAGAGCGGGCTCGCGCTCTTTCAAGAAGGTATTCGGTACGCCGCATCGCTCTGACGACATCGCGCTGGCCGATCGGGCCGTGCCCTAATCAAGCAACGACTGCACGAGGACAAAGACCATGCCTGTGACTGCCGTGGTGGGGGCCCAGTGGGGCGACGAGGGAAAGGGGCGGATGGTCGACTGGCTCGCGCAGGACGCGGACCTGGTCATTCGGTTCCAGGGTGGGGACAACGCCGGTCACACGGTCGTGAATCAGCACGGCAAGTTCGCGCTGCACATCGTGCCGTCGGGGATCTTCAACCCGGCGACGAACTGCGTGATCGGCGCGGGGACCGTCGTGTCGCCGGGCGGGCTCTTGGAGGAAATCCGGAGCCTCGCGGCCGCGCAGATCCCGCTCTCGAACCTCTGGGTCGAGAAGCGCGCGCACGTGGTCCTGCCGTACCATCGGACGCTCGATGGGCTGCAGGAAAAGGGCCGCGGCGGCAAAGAGATCGGGACGACCAAGCGCGGGATCGGGCCGTGCTACGCTGATAAGTCGGCGCGCGCAGGCGTGCGCATGGGCGACCTGCTGCGACCGACCTACTTGCGTGAACGCCTTTCACAAACGCTCGAGCAGAAGAACCGACTGCTCGCTTACTATGGTGAGGCCGAGCTGACGATGGACGGTCTGCTCGCGGAGTGCGTCGCCTGGGGCGAGGCGCTCAAGGAGCGCATCGTCGACACGCTGCCGATCGTCCGGCGCGCGGTGCACGAGGGCAAGAACGTGCTGCTCGAGGGGCAGCTCGGCGTGATGCGCGACCTCGATTGGGGGACGTATCCGTATGTGACGAGCTCGAATCCGCTGGTCGGGGCGGCGGGCGCGGGGCTGCCGCCGACGGCCATCGACCGCGTGATCGGCGTCGTGAAGGCGTACTCGACGGCGGTCGGCGCGGGGCCGTTCCCGACCGAGCTGCACGACGACGTCGGCGCGTTCCTGAGGAAAGCCGGGGCCGAGTATGGCGCGACGACCGGGCGGCCGCGGCGCTGCGGGTGGTACGACGCGGTGGCGGTCGGGCACGCGGCATGGCTCAACGGGTTCTCGAGCCTGGCGGTGACCAAGCTCGATGAGCTCGATGGAATGGACGAGCTCAAGATCTGCACGGGCTACAAGCTGGACGGCAAGACCATCGATTACGTGCCTGACACGCCGGAGATGGAAGAGGTCGAGCCGATCTTGGAGAGCTGGCCGGGCTGGAAGGCGTCGACGCTCGAGGCGCGACGCTGGGATGATCTGCCGAAGCCGGCGCGCGCCTATCTGCATCGTATCGCCGAGCTCGCGGGCGTGCCGCTCGAGTTCGTGTCGGTCGGCGCCGAGCGCGAGCAGCTCTTGGAGCTGCACCTCTCGCCCTGGTTCCGCGGGCGGCTGCGGCGATGAGCGCGGTCGGCGTGAAAGGGGTTCACACTTCCGCGCTCGACCATGAACGGTGGCACTCGCCGTTCTCGTACCGCTATGGGTCCGAGGCCATGCGGCGGATCTGGAGCGAGTGCGAGAAGCGGCGCACCTGGCGGCAGATCTGGGTCGCGCTGGCGCGGGCCCAAGCCGAATTCGGATTGGTGACGGCCGAGCAGGTCGCGGACGTCGCGGCGCATGCGTTGGAGATCGATGTCGCCGCGGCCGAGGAACTGGAAAGAGAGCTGAAGCACGATCTGGTCGCCGAGCTGCGCGTGTACGCGGCCCAGTGTCCGGTCGGCGGCGGAATCTTGCATCTGGGTGCAACCTCGATGGACATCGAGGACAACGCCGACGCGCTGCGCATGAAGGCCTCGCTGGGGCTCGTGCGACGGGCGTTGCATGCGCTCTTGGCGCGGCTCGCGCGCTTGGTCGAGGCGCACGCGGACCACCCGACGATGGGGTTCACCCATCTCCAGCCGGCCGAGCCGACCACCCTCGGCTATCGCTTTGCGCAGTGGGCGCAGGACCTCTTGGAGGACGCGAGCGTGCTGGCGCGCGTGCACGCGGACGTGCGCGGCAAGGGCCTGAAGGGCGCGACCGGGACCTCGGCGGGCTACGTCGAATTGCTCGGTGGGGACCCGACGGCGGCGGCGCGGCTCGAGGGGTTGGTCCTTCGACAATTGCAGCTGGATGCATACGACGTCGCGACGCAGACCTATCCACGCAAGCAGGACTATACGGTCTTGGCGGCGCTGGCGGGGCTCGGGCAGAGCCTCTACAAGCTGGCGTTCGACCTGCGCTTACTGCAGTCGCCGGTCTTGGGGGAACTCTCCGAGCCGTTCGGGACGCATCAGGTCGGCAGCTCCGCGATGCCGTTCAAGCGCAATCCGGTGAGCGCCGAGAACATCGACTCGCTGGCGCGGCACCTGGCGGCTCTGCCGCGCGTGGCGTGGGACAATGCGGCGCATTCGCTGCTCGAGCGAACGCTGGACGACTCGGCCAACCGGCGCTCGGTGCTGCCGGAGGCGTTCCTCATCGCGGATACGATCGTCGCGCGGACCGCGGGGATCCTGAACGGGCTCGTCATCGATCGCGGCGCGTCGGAGCGATTGCTTGCGAGCTACGGTGTCTTCGCGGCGACCGAGCGCGTCCTGATGGAGGCGGTCAAGGGCGGCGGGGATCGGCAGGTCCTGCACGAGGTGCTGCGGGAGCAGGCGTTGGTCGCGTGGCCGGCCGTGCAGGCAGGGCACGCAAACCCGCTTCCGGAGCGGCTCGCGGCCGATCCGCGCATCACCGCCTTCTTGGATCCGCGGCGGATCCCGGAGCTGCTCGATGCGCGCGGACACGTGGGCGATGCGCCGATTCGGGCGCGTGCGTTCGCGGGCAAGGTCACGACGGAGCTGAAGCGACTCGAACAGGAGGTTCCATGCTGAGCCAAGAGCAACTCACCGCCGGACTCGCCGATGCGCTCGAGCGCGCGCCGGGCCTCTCCCACCTCGGTCCCGCCCAATCGGGCAAGGTGCGCGACGCGTGGCCGCTCGGCGGCGGCAAGCGCCTGCTCGTGACGAGCGACCGCGTGTCGGCCTTCGACCGCGTGCTCGGCACCATCCCTTACAAAGGCCAGGTGCTGAACCAGCTCTCCGCCTGGTGGTTCGAGAAGACCAAGGCGCTCGTCAAGAATCACCTCCTGGCGGTGGTCGACCCGAACGCGATGGTCGTGCGCGACGCCGAGCCGCTGCCGGTCGAGGTGGTCGTGCGCGGGTTCATCACCGGCGTCACGTCGACGTCGCTGTGGACCCTCTATAAGGATGGGGTCGAGCGGCCTTACGGCCTGGAGCTGCCCGAGGGCCTGCACAAGGACGATCGCTTGCCGCGGCCCGTCATCACGCCGACGACCAAGGCCGGCCCCGGGCAGCACGACGCGCGCCTCTCGCCGCACGAGATCGAGGATCGGCTGGTCGATCGGGTGCTCTGGAAGCGCGTGACCGACGCGGCGATCGCGCTCTTCGAGGAGGGTCAGCGCGTGGCCGAGGCGGCGGGGCTCTTGCTCGTCGACACCAAATACGAGTTCGGGTTGGTGAACGGCGAGCTCTGTTTGATCGACGAGATCCACACGCCCGATTCCTCGCGCTACTGGCTGAAGTCGGCCTGGGAAGCGCGTCTGCAGACCGGCCAGCCACCCGAGCACCTCGACAAGGAGCTCCTGCGTCTCGAGCTCAAGGCGATGGGCTACAGCGGCGACGGACCGGCGCCGGCCTTGCCGGATGCGCTGCGCACGCGCCTCGGCGGCAAATACATCGAGCTCTTCGAGCGCCTGACCGGGACGACGTTCGAGCCCGGTGCGCCGCCCCATGCGCGGCTCTGGTCGAGAGTGACGACCCCGATCGTGCCGATCCTGATGGGGTCCAAGTCGGACCTCGAGCACGCGCGGCACGTGCAGAAGGCGCTCGAATCGTTTGGTGTACAAAGTGATCTGCGCATCGCCTCGGCGCACAAATCGCCGGCGCGCTTGCTCGACGTGATCGAGCAGTACGAGACGGATCCGCGGCCGAAGGTCTACGTGGCGATCGCGGGGCGCTCGAACGCGCTCTCGGCTATGCTGTGCGCGGCGGTGACGGCTCCGGTCGTCTCGTGCCCGCCGTACTCGGATCGCTTCGGCGGCGCGGATGTCTTCAGCTCGCTGCGCATGCCGTCGGGCGTCGCACCGGCGCTGGTGCTCGATCCTGACAACGCCGCCTTCTTCTGTGCGAAGGTCCTCGGCCTGCAGGACGCCGGGATGCGGCAACGGGTCGCGGCGGTGCAGGCGCAGCATCGCGAGAGGCTGCGGCGCGACGATGAGGAGCTCGCGCGAGGCTGACGCCCGCGCGCGCCAAGACCGCTCGGCGAAGGCCTACGCAACCCCACGACCCTGCATCGAAGAGGAGCCCCGCAATGAGCGACATACTCGGCGAAGACGGTCTACGCGAAGCGTGCGGGGTGTTTGGCATCGTCGCGCCTGGGCTCGAGGTCGCCAAGAGCACCTTCTTCGCGCTCTATGCGCTGCAGCATCGCGGCCAGGAGTCGGCCGGCATTGCGGTCATGGGGCAGGGCGGGATCCGCGCCCACAAGGGCATGGGGCTCGTGACGCAGGTCTTCACCGAGCGGGATCTGGCGCCGCTCACGGGCTCGCTCGGCGTCGGCCACACGCGCTACTCGACCACCGGCGCGTCGGAGGTCCGCAACGCGCAACCCTACGTGCTGCACACCGGCTCGGGCCCGCTCGCGCTCGGCCACAACGGCAACGTCACGAACGCGCGCGCCCTTCGCGGCTACCTGCTCGCGCGCGGGGTCGGGCTGACGTCGGAGTCGGACAGCGAGCTCCTGACGCAGCTGCTCGCGGCGCCGACGCCGATGTCGGAGGGGATCGCGCAGCCGGGCCACGACTGGTTCGCGCGCATCGAGCGCATGATGCAGCTCGCGGAGGGCGCCTATTCGCTGGTCCTCCTGACGCACGATGCGGTGTGGGCGGTGCGCGATCCGCATGGCCTGCGGCCGTTGGTTCTCGGCGAGATCGACGCGCCCGATGCGCCGCACGGCAAGGGTTGGGTCGTCGCGTCCGAGTCGTGCGCGTTCCAAACGATCGGCGCGCGGCTCCTCCGCGAGGTCGAGCCCGGCGAGATCGTGCGACTCGGTGCCGACGGCATGACAAGCCGGCGCGCGCGCGTTCCCGAGTGCGCGCGCGCCTTCTGCAGCTTCGAGTACGTCTACTTCGCGCGGCCCGACTCCGAGATCGAGGGGCAGCTCATCCACTCGGTCCGTCAGCGCCTAGGACGCGAGCTCGCGCGCGAGGCGCCGGCGGTGGCCGATCTCGTCATCGGCGTGCCCGACTCCGCGCTGCCGGCCGCGCTCGGGTATGCGCAGGTCTCCGGGATCCCGTATGGCGAAGGGCTCATCAAGAACCGCTACATCGGACGCACGTTCATCCAACCGAGCGAAGAGCTGCGCAAATCAGGTGTACGCCTGAAGTTCAACCCGCTGAGCGAGAACCTGCGCGGCAAGCGCATCGTCCTGGTCGACGACTCGAGCGTGCGCGGCACGACCGCCGGGCCGATCGTGCAGCTGGTACGCGACGCGGGCGCGACCGAGGTGCACGTCCGCGTGTCGTCGCCGCCGGTGAAGAACCCCTGCTACATGGGGGTCGACATGCCGCGCCAAAAAGACCTCATTGCCGCGCATCTCGACATCGCGCAGATCGCGCGCCACATCGGCGCCGACAGCGTCGCCTACCTCACGCACGACGGCATGATGCGCGCGATCCGCGAGGGGCTCCCTCGCGAAGGCCCCGTACGGGCCGAAGGCCCAGACGCGGGGCTGCCCACGAGGGTCGCCGAGCCGCGCACGCATTGCAGCGCCTGCTTTTCGGGTCGCTACCCGCTGGAGATCGCCGATGTCCATTGACCACGCGCAGCGAGACGAGAACGCGGGACAGATCCCCGTGAAGAAGACGGTCCTCATCGTGGGCGGCGGCGGGCGCGAGCATGCGCTGGCGTGGGCGCTCATGCGCTCGCCGAGCGTCGGGACGATCCTCGTCGCGCCGGGCAACGCCGGGCTCGAACGCTTGCGGCGACCTGCAAGGATGGCGTCCGCGGACTTCGTGAAGGTCATCCGCGTGCGCGATGTCGAGCCCACGCCCGAGGGGCTGCGGGCGCTGGCGGTGCGCGAGAACGTGGACTTGACCATCGTCGGCCCCGAGGGTCCGCTGGCGGCCGGCATCGTCGACAAGTTCCGCGACGCAGGGCTACGCATTTTCGGCCCCACGCAGAAGGCGGCCGAGATCGAGAGCAGCAAGGCGTGGTCCAAGGCGTTCATGCAGCGCCATCACATCCCGACCGCGCGGGGTGGTGCCTACGCCTCTTATAAGGATGCGCGGCAGGCGCTCGATGCGCTCGGCGTGCCGTGCGTCGTGAAGGCGTCGGGGCTCGCGGCGGGCAAGGGCGTCTTCGTTTGCGAGACGCGCGAGGCGGCCGAGGATGCCCTCTGGCGCCTGATGGAAGCGGGCGAGCTGGGGGCGGCCGGGCGCGCCGTGGTCATCGAGGAGCGGCTGGTCGGCGACGAGGTCTCGGTCTTGGCGCTCACCGACGGGCAGCACCTGGTGGTCTTGCCGGCGGTGCGCGACCACAAGCGCCTGAAGGACGGCGACGAGGGTCCTAATACGGGCGGCATGGGCGCGTTTCTGCCGGTGCCGGGCGCCGACCAGGCGTTCCTCGACGAGGTGCAGCGGACGGTGCTCGAGCCGGCGCTGGCGGGGATGCGGCACGAGGGGCGGCCGTTCCTGGGCTGCCTGTATGCGGGCATCATGCGGACCGCCGATGGGCTGCGCGTGTTGGAGTTCAACGCGCGCTTCGGGGATCCGGAGACCCAGGTGCTGATGCCGCTCTTGGAAGGCGACTTGGCTGAAATCGTCGAGGCGGCGATCGACGGACATTTGCAGGACGCTGCAATTGGGTTTTCGAGCGACGCGTGTATCGGCGTCGTGGCGGCGGCGCCCGGGTACCCGGACAAGGTGCAGCCGGGCTCGGCGCTCTCGACCTTCGATCTGACCGATGACGAGGACGTGGCCGTCTTTGCCGCCGGGATCGAGCAGGTCACAAGCGGCTTCGTCGCGACCAGCGGGCGCGTCCTGACGGTCACGGCGCGGGCGCCGACGCTCGAGGGGGCCCGCAAGAAGGCCTACGACGCGGTCGAGCGCGTGGCGTTCGAGGGCATGCAGTTCCGCACCGACATCGGCGCGAGCGGGCTCGCGGCGCCCGTCGCGGGCGCCTATGCGGCGGCCGGCGTCGACATCGAGGCGGGCAACGCGGCCGTGCGCGGCATGAAAGTCGCGGTCGAGTCGACGTTCAACCGGTTCGTGCTCTCGAAGCTCGGGACGTTCGGTGGCCTCTTCGATGCGGCGGCGTTCGCGGGGATGCGCGAGCCGGTGTTGGTGGCGTCGACCGACGGGGTCGGGACCAAGACCATGATCGCGGCGGCGCTCGGGCGCTGGGACACGATCGGGCTCGATATCGTCCATCACTCGATCAACGACATCCTGGTGATGGGCGCGCGGCCACTGTTCTTCTTGGACTACGTGGCGTCGGCGCGCATCGATCCACGCCGCATCGCGACCATCGTCGGGGGCCTGGCGGCCGGCTGCCGGGCGCATGGCGTGGCGCTGCTCGGGGGCGAGACGGCCGAGATGCCGGGCGTCTATCGCGAGGGCGAGGTGGACTTGGCCGGCACCATCGTCGGGGTCGTCGAGAAGTCGCGCATCATCGATGGCTCGAAGATCCGTGCCGGCGATGTGGTGCTCGGGTTGGGATCCAATGGTTTGCACACCAACGGTTTTTCGCTCGCGCGCAAGGTGTTCGAGGACTGGGATTTGGGCACGCACGTGCCCGAGCTGGGGCGAACGCTGGGCGACGCGCTGCTCGCGCCGCACCGACCGTATCTCAATGAAATCACGGCGCTTTGGCGCGAGGAGCTGTTCCCGACCGGGCTCGTCCACATCACGGGCGGGGGCTTTGTCGAGAACCCGCCGCGGCTCTTTGGTGCGGGCCTGGCGATGGCGCTGGATCGCTTCGAGTGGTCGCCGCTCTTCAAGCTCATCCAGCGCGTCGGCAGGATCGCGGACCACGAGATGCGGCGCGTGTTCAACCTGGGGATCGGCATGTTGGTGATCGTGCGGGCCGAAGATGCGGCGCGCGCGCGGGCGCTGGTGCCGGAGCTGAAGCCCGTCGGGAGCATGGTCGCGCGCGATCCGGGGCAGCCGGCGATGGTGTTCGCGTGAGCGGCGGGGGCTTGGCGCGGCTCGTCGTCTTGGCGTCGGGTCAGGGGACAAACCTGCAGGCGCTCATCGACGCGACGCGCTCGGGCGGGTTGCAGGCGACCATCGTCGGGATCGTGTCGCACAGCGCGACGGCGATCGCGCTCGAGCGCGGGAAGCGCTTCGGGATCCCGGGCGTGTTCGTGGCAACGCCGTCCAAACGTATGGACCGCGACGCGTGGGACCTGGCGCTGGCCGAGCGCGTGGCGGCGATGGAGCCGGCGCTCATCGTACTGGCGGGCTGGATGCGGATCCTCGGGCCCGCGTTTCTCGACCGCTTTCCGGGGCGGGTGATCAACCTGCATCCGGCGCTGCCGGGCGAACTGCCCGGGGTCGACGCGATCACGCGCGCCTTCGAGGAGGCCGAGGCAGGCCATCGCGACCGGACCGGGGTGATGGTTCACTTGGTCGTGCCGGAGGTCGACGCGGGACCGGTGCTTCTCGAGGAGATCGTCCCCATCCCGAAGGGGATGACGCTGGATGAGCTCGAGGCCGCCGTGCACGCGGTCGAGCACCGCCTCATCGTCGAGGGCACCGCGCGCGCTCTGGCGTCGCTGCAATAGTACGTACACCAAGTAATCGAGGCGGTCCGATGCGCGCACTCCTCTCCGTTCACGACAAGACGGGTCTGGTTCCGTTCGCCGAGGCGCTCGTCGCTCACGGCTACGCGCTCGTCGCCTCGGGCGGTACGGCCAAGGCGCTCGCCACCGCTGGGCTCGCGGTCACGACCGTCGAGGCGCTGACGGGCTTTCCGGAGCTGCTCGGCGGGCGCGTCAAGACGTTGCATCCGGCCGTACACGCGGGGATCCTGTCGCGCCGTAGTGAGGCCGACAGCGCGGATCTCGCCGCACACGACCTCGCGCCGATCGATCTGGTCGCCGTCAGCCTCTATCCCTTCGAAGAGACCGTCGCGCGCGGCGCGGGCCCGAGCGCGATCATCGAGGAGATCGACATCGGCGGCATCACACTCTTGCGCGCAGCTGCAAAGAACCACGCGCACGTGACCGTCGTCCCCGGCCCCGACTGCTACCCCGAGGTGCTGGCCGCGCTCGACGCCCGCGACCCGACGGCTCTCGCGACCGCACGGCGCGCGCTCGCCGCCAAGACGTTCGCGCGCACGGCCGGCTACGACTACCTCATCGCGCGTTGGCTCGGCGCCCCGCTGGAGATACCGGGCTACGCGCCCGCGCAGGACTTGCGTTACGGCGAGAACCCACACCAGACCGCGAGCTTCCACGCCAAAGACGGTAAGCCTCCGTTCATCCAGTACTCGGGTAAGGATCTCTCGTACAACAACCTCCTCGACCTCGACGCGGCCTGGACGGCGGTCTCCGAGCTCGCCCGCCCCGGCGCCGTGCTCGTCAAGCACAGCTCGCCCTGCGGCATCGCGATGGCCGAGACGCTGCCCGATGCGTTCTTGGCGGCGCTCGCGTCCGATCCCGTCTCTGCGTTCGGCGGCATCCTAGCCCTGAATCGCCCGGTGGACGAGGCGCTGGTCGCGGCCCTCGGCGATCTCTTCCTCGAGGTCATCGCGGCGCGCAGCTTCACCGACGGAGCGCGCGCACGCCTCGCCGAGAAGAAGAAGAACTGCCGCGTGCTCGCGATGACCGGAGCCGAGCTCACGACGAAACAGCTCAAGACGGCCGTCGGCGGCCTGCTCGTCCAAGACTACGACGTGGCCCTCCCCGACCTCGCCGCCTGGACCGTCGCGACCCAACGCGCCCCGAGCGACGCCGAGCGCGAGGCTCTCGCGTTCGCTTTCCATGCGGCCAAGCACGTCAAGTCCAACGCCATCGTCCTGGCGACCCCGCGCGGTGCCGACGGGGTCATCGCCACGATCGGGATCGGCGGCGGCCAGACGAACCGCGTCGACGCCGTGCGTCAGGCGATCGCGCGCGCTGGCGCCAAAGCCAAGGGCGCCGTCCTCGCCTCGGACGCCTTCTTCCCGTTTGCCGACTCGATCGCCGAGGCGACCGCGGCTGGCGTCGTCGCCATCGCACAACCGGGCGGCGCGCTGCGCGATCGCGAGGTCGCCCAGGCGGCCGACGACGCGGGGATCGCGATGGTCTTCACCGGCCGCCGGCACTTCAAGCACTGAGCTCCCGACGGGGCAGACGGAGAGAGCGATGTCGATTCAGCGGGTCGAGGTAGCGCTGAAAGCCCACCTGGCCGACGCGCGCGGCGAGGGGGTGCGGCGGGCTGCGGCGCAGATCGGGATCACCTCGCTCGCGGGGGTGCGTGTCAGCGACATCTATTGGATCGAGGGCGACCTGGGCACCGACGACATCGCGCGCCTGGTGCGCCACGCGCTCGTCGACCCGGTGGTCGAGACGCTCGTCGAGTCGGGCGTCGAGACGGCGGACGGATTCGACGCGAGCGCGCCAAGCGCGACGCACGCCGCCGCGGAGGGCTTCGTCGAGGTCGCGTTGCTCCCGGGCGTCACGGATCCGGTCGCCGAAACGGTCGTCCACGCCGCCCACCTCATCCGCATCGACGGCCCCGTGCGGGCCGCGACCGGCCGCCGCTACACTTTCTCGGGCACGCTCGGCGCACCCGAGCTCGAAGCGCTGACGACCAAGGTGCTGGCCAATGCGATCATCGAGCGCTTCGCTATCGGCCGCCCGCTGGTCCCCGCTTTCGGCGACGCCGACCACGCGGCCGCGCCGCTGGAATACGTTCCGGTCCGCCACGTCGGCGACGACGGCCTCATGCGCGTCTCGCGCGAGCGCCGCCTGTCGCTCGACCTCGCCGAGATGCGCGCCATCGCCGCGCACTTTGCCGAGCTGCGCCGCGAGCCGACCGATCTCGAGCTCGAGATGCTCGCCCAGACCTGGTCCGAGCACTGCGTCCACAAGACCTTTCGCGCCCGCATCAAGATGCGCGAGTGGAACGCCGACGGCACCCACTCGGATCGGGTGATCGACGGGCTCCTCAAATCGACCATCCGCGCCGCCACCGAACGCCTCGCGCGCCCCTGGGTCCACTCGGCCTTTGTCGACAACGCCGGCATCGTCGCCTTCGACGACGACTACGACCTCGCCATCAAGGTCGAGACCCACAACCGCCCGAGCGCGCTCGAGCCCTTCGGCGGCGCCAATACGGGCCTGGGCGGCGTCATCCGCGATGTCCTCGGCGTCTCGGCGCGGCCCATCGCGGGGATCGACGTCCTCTGCGTCGGCCCGCCCGACCTGCCGTTCGCCGAGCTGCCCGCGGGGGTCCTGCACCCGCGGCGGGTGCGGGACGGCGTCATCCACGGCATCGAGGACTACGGCAACAAGATGGGGATCCCGACCGTCGCCGGCGCGGTCCACTACCATCCGGCCTACACGACCAACCCTCTCGTCTTCGCCGGCTGCCTCGGGATCCTGCCGCGCGGCTCGCACCCGACGGCCCCTCAAGAGGGTGACCTGGTGGTCGTGGTCGGCGGCAAGACGGGACGTGACGGGCTCCGCGGCGCGACGTTCAGCTCGGAGACGATCGACGGGGGGACCGGCACGGTATCGGGCGGCGCCGTGCAGATCGGCGATCCGATCTGCGAGAAGCAGGTCCTCGAGGTGATCCTGCGCGCCCGCGACGAGCGCCTCTACCATGCGATCACCGACTGCGGCGCGGGCGGGCTCAGCTCGGCGGTCGGCGAGATGGGCAAGACGCTCGGTGCCTCGGTCGAGCTGACGCACGTGCCGCTCAAATACCCAGGGCTCGCGCCGTGGGAGATCTGGCTGTCGGAGGCGCAGGAGCGGATGGTGCTCGCGGTCGCCCCCGGCGATTGGCTGCGGCTGGTCCAGATCGCCAACGAGCACCGCTGCCACGTCTCGGCCATCGGCACCTTCGGCGGCGGCACACTCTCCGTGACGATGAACGGCACGAACGTCGCCTCGCTCGGGCTCGAGTTTCTCCACGACGGCCTGCCGCGCCGCGAGCTCGTCGGCGAGTGGCGCGCGCCGCTCCTTCCCGCGTGGCCTCCTGCGGCAGAAGAGCTCGCCGCCGGACTCTTGCAGCGACTTGCAAGCCTCAACATTCGGTCGCGCGAGGAGGTCGTTCGTCGCTACGACCACGAGGTTCAGGGCGGCTCGGTCGTTCGCCCGCTGGTGGGCGTTCATCACGACGCGCCGAGCGACGCCGCGGTCCTGGTGCCGCTCGAGATCCACGAGGCGCGTGTTGGAGCGGAGCGACGGCACGGTGTCGGAGGCGCAGCCTCCGAGAGAACGTGCGGAGCACGTGTAGCGCACCCTGAGCTCGCCGCGGCCGGCGGACCGCGCGGCCTCGCCATCGCCATCGGCCTCTGCCCTGAGGCGGGGCTCATCGATCCCTACGTCATGGCCTGGCGCGCGATCGACGAGGCCGTGCGCAACGCGGTCGCGGTCGGCGCCGATCCCTCGCAGATCGCCATCCTCGACAACTTCTCCTGGGGCGACGCGCGCCTGCCCGATCGCTGCGGCGCGCTGGTCCTCTGCGCCGAGGGCTGCCACGACGCGGCGCTCTCGTACGGGACGCCGTTCGTGTCGGGCAAGGACAGCCTCAACAACGAATGGAGCGCGCCCGACGGGACGCGGCGCGCGATCCCGCCGACCTTGGTGGTGACGGCGCTCGGGCTGCTGCCGGACGCGACGCGCAGCGTGACGTCCGATCTGAAGGCCGCCGGAGACCTCCTCTACGTTCTCGGTCCGACATCCGACGCCGTGTGCGGCCCACCCGACGCCGAGGCGCCTGGACGCTACGTCGCGCTGCACGCGGCGATGCGGGCCGGTCTGGTCGTCGCCTGCCATGACGCGAGCGAGGGCGGGCTCGGCGTGGCCATCGCCGAGATGGCGATCGGCGGGCGCCTCGGCGCGACGTTCGAGCTGACGGCCGCGGCACCGGGCCTCCGACCCGATCGCGCGGCGTTCGCCGAGGACGCGGCGCGTCACGTGGTCGAGGTGCCGCCGGTCCACGCAGCCGCCTTCGAAGCGGCCTTGGCGGGCCATGTCTGCCGGCGGGTCGGGGTCGTGACCGCGGAGCCCTGGCTCGCGCTCGGCGCGGCCCGCGTGGCACTCGCGGAGGCGGTCGCGGCGTTCAAGTCGGCGCGCGCGGAGTAGACGCGCCCGAGCCGCCGTTGCAGGATGCCCTCGCCTACAGCCCTCTTGTCTGCCCCATGAGGTACACCGTGACGTTCCGTGCATCGCTCGTGGTCCTGACGTCGGTCTCCTGCTTTGGCTTTGGAGCCTGCGGCGGCAAACAAGAGCCCGCGAACGCCGGTCCAGCCTCCGTCGCGGGCCCGACGCGCACGCCCGCGGCCCCCAAGCCACCGCCGTCCGTCGAGCGGCAACCGCGCCGCGAGATCGAGCCGCGCGCGCCGGTCGACCCGCCCGCACCGCCCGTGAAGGTCGACAAGGTCGAGAGGGTCGAGAGGGTCGAGAAGCTCGAACTCACCGAGAAGGTCGACAAGGTCGCGCCGACCGAGAAGACCGAGAGAATCGAGAAGGTCGAGCCGACCGAGAAGGTCGACAAGGTGGATCCCCCGGCCCCCGACGGCCCAAGCGGCGACGCTGATCACCCGACAGGCGAGGCGAAGTACGCGCTCACGATCACGGACGCCGCGGTCACGCCCGAGGTCGCCGACCGGATCCCCACCGAACGCAAGACCAGCTGGACCATCGGCACCGACACGAAGGTCATCGCCTGGTTCGAGGTCAAGAACACCGGCGACCGAGTGCCGCTCACGCTCGTCTGGAAGAAGAACGGCAAGGAGTCGTGGCGCTTCGACACCGAGATCGGCAAGGGCAAGAACTGGCGCACCTGGGCCGAGAAGAAGATCGGCAAGAAGGACGCCGGCAAGTGGACCGTCGAGCTCGTCGATGATGGCGGCTACGCCTACGAGACGCTCGCCTACGAGGTCGTGGCCGGCGCGACGGCGACCGCTCCCTGAGCCGCTGAGCGACCTGACCCCTGACGTCAGGGGTTGCGACCCCCAACGTCAGGGGTTGCGACCCCCAACGTCAGGGGTTGCGACCCCCAACGTCAGGGGTTGCGACCCCAACGTCAGGGGTTACGCGTTCGTCCGTCAGATCCCTTCGTCGTCGCCCGCCGCGCTGCCGTCGTCCTCGCCTTCCGGCGGCTCGGGCAGCGTCTCGAGCACGGCGTAGATCGCGTCGGCGATCTTCGCGATGCCCTGCAGGGTCGCGTTGTCGATCTTGCGCAGATCGTCCTCGTCGAACTCGACGTTGCCCTCGGCGTCCCGCGGCAGGAGCCCGCGCACGGCGCCGACCGTGTAGGCCGCCTCGGCGATGAGATCGAGCGCATCCTCGAGGCACGCGCGCGCTTGGAAGAGCGACTCCTCGAGGATCTCGGGGTCGTCGGTCGGGTTGTGGAAGAGGTCGTCGTTCTCGTCGGCCATCGTCGGGCTCCTTGCTCGGTAAGTGCGCGTCTTCGCTGTTCAATGCCCAGGCGCCCCTTCGCACGGAACGCCGCCGCCGTCTACGCTGCTTCGAGCAAACCGAAGCTCCGCGCCAGCGCGCGCACGCACGAGGTCAGGCGCCCGCGGTGGACGCGCACATACGGCAGCCCCGCCGCGCGCGTTTCGCGCCCCAGCGTCGTGTCGACCGAGTGCCCCTGGAACCCGGTCGCCGACAACACCAGATCGTAGCTTCGCTGCTTGACCGACTCGATGCGCGCCTGCAGGCGGCGCGGATCGATCTCCGCCCACTCGATGAGCAGGCCGAGCTCGCGCTCGAGCTTGTCCTTGAGCGCCGGATCCGCCCGATTCGACACGAACAGCGCGCGCTTGCCTTCGACCCGCTGGCGCACCTCGCCGAGCAGCAGCCGGAAGCTCTGCTCGCCCTCGTCGATCTCGCGCACACCCGCGCCGGCGTCCTCGTCCCCGTCGCCCTCGGCGCCGGCCCGGTCCGGCGCGGCGTTCGGATTGCGCCGCCGCTCGAGGTCGTCCTGCAGCAGCTTCAAGCGCCGCCGATACTTGCGTTCGCGCCCGCTACTTTCGTCCGACGGCAGCCCGAGCACGATGTCCCCGAGGTCCTCGATGCGCTCCGCGATCTCGACCGTCGCGAACGCATCCCCCAGCGCAAACGCCTCCTCGAGCCACGCCGCCACCACCTCCGGGCGCGCCGCCAGCCCCTCGGGCTTCTTGTGCAGGAGCTCCTTGCGCTGCTTCTTTCGCTGCTTGGCGAGCGGGTCCTCGCCCAGCTCCTGCGACCACGGCTTGGGCTGCCGCCGGTTCTCGTCGAGCAGCACATCGAGCGCCCCGCGCAGCTCACGCGGCAACCGCGTCACCGCCCAGCGCAGCCGCCCCATGAGCCGACCCCAGGTGTGTCGGTCCTCGACATGCGGCCGAAGCCAGCGCGCCTCTCTCGCCCAGCGCTGTAGCTCCTGCAGCACCTCCATCCCCTCGACCTGCAGGCGCTTGTCGGCGTCGGGCCCCTCGAGCACCTTGGCCATCTGCACGCGCAACGCCTCGAGCCGCGCGTCCGGATCGTTCGGCGCCGGGAAACACGCCGCGTAGTCGACCCAGCCCCAATCGTCGAGCCCCGCCTCGCTCATCGCGTTGCGCTTCTCGTCGATCATGCGCTCGGCCACCTCGGCGGCCTCGGCCCAGTCGTGCAGCCGCCCGCCGTCCACCAGCCGCAGTTCCGCGCCCGCATCCAGCGGCGTCGCCCGCAACTGCAGCGAGCGCACCGATCCCGGCCAGAACTCCTGCGCCAGCTCCGTCAGCTTGCCCGCGAAGCGGCGCACCGTGTTCTCGACGCGCTCGTCGTGGACGCGCAACGCGATCTGGCGCGCCCGCGCGATGAACGCGATGAGCCCCATGCGCTGCAGCTCGCGCGTGAAGATCGCCAGATCCGGCAGCATGTCGCGCAGCCGATCCTCGAGGATGTCGAGCTCCACGAGCTCCTCGTCGAGACGACGTCCCCCCGGCCGCGTGAGCGTCGGCGGCGCGGGCGAGCGCTTGACGAGCGGCGTCCCCTGTCCCGGCCCCG
>SXIE01000430.1 GCA_005772945.1 Pseudomonadota bacterium | reverse complement strand
TCGAAGAGCCAAAGCCCGCTCTCGTGACGCCGTCGACCGGGAGGTCTTGCGTGCCATGAACGAGTTGCCCAGAGGCCACATCGTCAGTTGGTTCAAGGACGCCGGATACCGCGCTCGGTGAACTCGATCGGCGCTGTCAGTCTCCCCGACAACCGCGTCCTCGAGACGCGACTCGCGGCCAGGGCCTCGGACTTCCTCGCCTATGTCACCTGCGACGGCCAAAACCATTGCAACCTGCACCTCGTGACCGGCCGCCGCCAGACCAAGGGGGGCCGCGAAGACGTGGTGCCGCTCAGTTGGGACTTGCGCACGCACGCGGTCACCATCGCCTGGGGCGAGAACCTCACGATCCCGCCCGCTCCCTGGGATCCCACGGACACGCCAGCCGTCACGTCGGACGAGCCGCGCGTCACGATCGACGGCGTGCTCGTGAACCGGCGACACCAGCAGGACCAAGGCGGCGACAAGCTCACCTTCGTGGGCAGCGTCCCGCCGAGTCACAGCCCACCGTCGGGCCCCTACGACTCCCGCTGGGAGTTCGGTCCAGGAAACGTCGGGCGCAACATGTACCTGAGCCCCTCGGCTTCGGATCCGCCTGGCGCGGCCGCCGACATCGGGATCGACCTGACCGACGTCCGCGTGTACGCGTACTACCACGCCGACCCGGAGGCGATCACCACCCGCGGCCGCGAGGCCCGCTGCGACGAGCAGGGCCGTGAGGCCAACGCCGTGTCCGTGCCCTACCACGGGGCGTGGTGCGGCGAGTGCAAAGCGGGCTACTTCGAGGTCGGCGGGACCGCGCCCGCGACCCGCGAGTGCCGCCCCATCGTCCTCTTTGGCCGCGCCTGCATCGAGGACGTCGAGTGCGGCGGAGCCCCATGTCGGGACGGCCGCTGCACCACGAAGGACCAGGCGATCTGCGACGCCGACTGCGGGCAGATCCGCCGCAAATGCGTCCCGTCTGACGATGCCTACCGTTGTGGCGAGTGCCTCGAGCACTTCGCCCCGAACGTTCACAACCCGCACGGCGAGGAGGATTGGGACCTCACCTGCGGATGGCACCCGACCAAGAAGGGCGGCGAGGCCTGCGGCTCCGACGCAGACTGCGACAGCGCCTGGTGCGTGCCGGCGTACTCGGCAAGCGTCGAGACCACGGTCAACGCGCACCTGGGCTCCGATGCGGAGGCCGCGACCAGCTGTCAGTACGCGCCCGAACTCGAGGCGACCTCGGTGAGTCACCCCGCCGTGTGCGCCTGGGCAGGGGCCAGCGGTCAGGGGGAATGCCAGCGCCGCGGCTACAAGTCGCTGACAAAAAAGACGATTCCGCCGGGCCCTCCGCTCATCACGGACAACAGCACCCATGGCGAGGGGACCCTCGACGACATCACGGCCGTCCAATGCCTCGATGGACCCGCGCCCCAATGCGCCCCGTCCTTCGAGCCGCGTTGGTCGGTGCTCGACCCGAACCTGTGCAAGGCGTCGCTCGTGGCGGCCAGCAGCGAATGCGAAGACCGCTGGCAGGCGCTCCGCCACTACGACTTCGAAACGCTCGGCGACAAGCCGAAGCTCGCTTTCCTCAACGACGGCTCGGCCTATGACGACGGCGACTATGCACGCCTGACCAAAGCCGGCGTGGGCCTCCCGCTGATCGAATGGTGGAGCGCCATCAGCCGGAAAGACAACGCGGCGGAGATGGCGATCCGCCAGGAGTGGGGCAACTTTCTCCCGCTCAGGTTCTGTGCGTCCGGCTGGCCCGACGACGCGCATGGCTTGGCGAACGCCTATGATGGGGTCGCCACCACCGCCTATCACAACGGCAAGAACGTTCAGACCTGCCAGCCGATCCTCCAAGAAAACGGCGCGACCTGCCCGCCGACGGCGGCGGGCGAAGGGACGGACTTCCCAGCCTGGCAATTTTGCGCGTCGGCGTTCTGTGATGAGCGCGGCGATCACACGTGCAAGCAGGGCGGAAACCGCCTCGCGCCCGTCGAGGGCGAGGCGGGCAACCGGCAGCGCGAGGGGAAGGCCGCGGTGAAGTTCGGCGTGGTGCGGGTCGACGACACCCGCGTCGAGATCCACCACGATGGGGTCAACGCGCCGGCGCTCGGCAACGACGAGCCGCGCTACACCATCGACCTCTCCGATGCCCACGTACCCTGCGTCTTCGGCAAGAAGTTTCCGCCGATCGACCTGCTCGCGATCGACGTGCACATCGACCGGTCCGATCCGCAGTGCGCGTCGAACAGCATGGAGCTCGAGCTCCTCGGCATCCCGCTGAATGCCCCGCAGCCCTCCGGCGTGGCCGGCAGTTGCACAGTCTTCGACGCGAACGCGGCAGGGAGCGCCTGCCAAGCCACCACGAGCTGCTCCGTCCCGACCCTTGATTCGCTGAAACAGGCCGCGTCGTGGTCGAACGCCCTTCCGAGCTTTCAGGTCTGCTTCCCCCTCGGCGAGGACAAGCCGGAGGAGGGCGGAGAAGGCGGAGGAGAGGGTGGCGAAAGCGCCGGACCCGGACTGTGAGGAGATCGGGCTCACCTGGGGCTGTCCCCTCGACGCCTCCTGCCGCGACGACGGCCTCTGCGACATTGCCTTCTGCGCGCGGGAGGCGGACTGCAAGCGCCCGCGCTGGTGCTTCGGCCACTACCTGACGAGCCCCGGGCGGCGGCGGGGCGTGTGCCAGGCCCCCGATCCCTCGGGCCAACTCCCGGGCGCACCCTGCGCGAGCGACTCCGCGTGCGCGACTGGGCTGTGCGCCGCCGGCTTGTGCCGAAGCCACTGCTCGGCGGACGGCGACTGTCCGACGGGGGAGACTTGCGTCGGAACGGAGCTCGCCGACGGCCTTACGAGCGCGTCGATCGGCATCGTGACCTTCTGCGACGGCTCGGCCAAGATCCAGGGTGTCACATGCGCGCGGCAATCCGACTGCACGGATCCCGAGCTGTGCCTCGCGTTCATCGAGCCGGCGGCGCTTGCACCGCGCCATGCGTGCGGCACGTTGTCCGCGGGCGTGGGCGACGAGAACGATCCCTGCGAGACCACCCATGACTGCGAGCTCGGGCTCATCTGCGCGGCCAACACGTGCGTTCGCCCCTGCCCGGGCGGGCAGACGGACTGCCCCGCGACAACCACGTGCGGGACCGCAGTGCTCCACCATGGCGCCCGCATCTCGCCGGCGGACGACGCCCTGGTCGACGTCTGCGGGCCTGAATAGATCGACGACGCGGCATCGCGGGCGCGCTGGCCCGGCGCGAGCCGACGACTGCACCCTTTCCGACGACTACTCCGGCAACGGCAGCCTCGACGCGACGGGCGACGCGCGCGTCAAGCTCATGAAGCCGTCGCGCGGCCTCGCTCGACCTCACGGTCTCGTTGCTCGCGGATGTCGTCCAACCGTCCAATCGGCCAAGTGCTTGACCGCCCGCACGCAGCCCGGTAAGGCGCGCGGCCGACGATGATGATGCCCACGCCGCTACCTGCCTATCGCATTCTGCGTTCCCCGTTCGCGGTCGACGTGCGTCCGGGCTTGGTGCTCGCGCCCATGAGCGGCGTCACCGACTCGCCCTTCCGGCGCCTCGTTCGGCACTGCTCGGGCGACGCCGTCGGGCTCTTCGTGAGCGAGTTCATCAACGTCGACATGCTCACGCGCGGTCAGCTGCGGACCGTCATCCGCATGCCCTTCCACGCGTCCGAGCGGCCGATCGCCATCCAGCTCTACGGCGCCGATCCCGAGCGCATCGCCGAGGGCGCGCGCATGGTCCAGGACGCCGGGGCCGAGGCGGTCGACATCAACTGCGGCTGCCCCGAGCCGAAGATCTGCCGGCGCGGCGGCGGCGCGGGGCTCTTGCGCGACCTCCCGCGGCTCGCGGCGATCCTGGACGGGGTCACGGCGGCCGTGCAGATCCCCGTGACGATCAAGATCCGACCGGGCTGGGACGCCGGCTCGGTCAATTACCTCGAGACGCTGAAGGTGGCCGAGAACCACGGCGCGAGCGCGCTCGCGGTGCATGGCCGAACGCGCATGCAGCTGTATTCGGGCGAGGCGGATTGGGGGGTCGTACGCGCGCTCAAGGCGCGGGCGCGCATCCCGATCCTCGGGTCGGGCGACATCGTGACGCCGGCGGACGCGTTGACGCGCCTCGCCGCGAGCGGGGCGGATGGGGCGCTCATCGGGCGGGGCGCGATCCTCAACCCGTGGATCTTTCGGCAGATCGCGGACGTGGCGGCGGGGCGGCCGATGTTCGCGCCGACGTGGCGCGATACGATCGCGGCGCTGCGGCATTACCTCGCGTTGCTCGATGCGCAGTACCCGCCCAAGGTCGGGCCGGGACGCATGCGCATGATGCTCGCGCGTTTCTTGAAGGGCTTTGGGGCCGATCCCGGCTTGCGCGTGCGCTGCCTGAAGCTGGCGACGCCGGAGGCGATGCTGGCGCACCTCGAGGTGAGCGTCGCGGGGCTCGGAATGTTGGAACACGCCTGGCACGCGGCGCCTGGGCGGGATGTCGGGGGGGATGCGGTCGACAAGGAATCGGCGGCCGCCTAAGCTCGCCCTATGGCGAAGTCACCTCGAAGCAGCGACCCGCGTGAAGAGCCCGACGACGGACCCGTGACCCACGACACGCAGACGGCGCAGGCCGTCGTCGTCAAACGCAAGGGAAGGGTCCCCGCGGTCGCATGGATCGCGGCGATGGTGGTTCTCGGCGGCGTGGCCGCGGCCGTGGTGTTGGTCGTCTTGAAGCCGGGCGAGGGCGGCGAGCCCGCGACGACGACGACGGCGGCGGCGACCGCGGAGACCGGGAGCGCCGTGGCGGACGCGGGCGCGGCGGCCGACGCCGGGGGCAGCGACGAGGTGGCCGACGGGGCCACCGAAGACGCGGCCGAGGCGGCAGACGGCGCGGTCGAGGCCGACGAGACGGGCGAGGTCGCCGAGGTCGAGGTCGAGGTCGAGGCCGAGGTCGCCGAGGTCGAGGCCGAGGTCGCCGAGGTCGAGGTCGAGGGCGCCGAGGCGGCCGGCGCGGTGGACGAGGTCGCGGGGGCCGGGGAAGTGACGGGCGACGACGTGGTCGTCGGTGCCGATGGGGCGTTGGCCGCGGACGCCGTGGCGGCCGAGGTCGTGGCGGCGCCCGCGGAACCGAGCGCTCCGAAGGGGGGTGCGGTCACCATCGACCCGAAGGAGTCGACGCGCCTCAACGATCAGGGGCTCGCGGCGCGCAAGGCCGGCGACCACAAGGCCGCGCTCGCGGCTTACGAGAAGGCCGTCCAGACGAACCCCGACAACGTCTGGGCGCGCTACAACTACGCGTGCGAGCTGGCGCTGGCGGGCAAGAAGAAGGAAGCGCTCGCCGAGCTGACGGTGCTCTACAAGGCGGGCACGTCGGACGCGAAGAGGGCGTTGGCCGCGGCCCGCAAAGATAGCGACTTCGCGTCGATCCGCGACATGGGGCAGTTCTTCCGCCTGACGAACTTCTGAGCCCAGGGTCAGACCGCTTTCTTGGCCTTCTTGGCGGCGGCGACCTTGCGATTGCCCAGGTACGCGCAGACGACGCCCGCGAGCACGCCGAAGAGGTGCGCCTCCCACGAGACGCGCCCGTCGGTCGGCACGACGCCGAAGATGATCCCTCCGTAGAGGAGCCCGACGATCACCGCGAGCGCGATCGACTTCACCGAGCGCTCGAAGATCCCCATCGCCATCAAGTAGCCGAAGTACCCGAAGATGACACCGCTGGCGCCGATGACCGAGCCCGACCGCGCCGCAAGCCACACCAGCAGACCGCCGCCGAGCGCCGTGAAGAGCGTCACGACGGTGAAGACGCGCAGGCCGCGCAGCGTGACGAAGAAGCCCAGCACCAGGAACGGCACAGTGTTCGCGATGAGGTGCGGGAAGTCCGCGTGCAGGACCGGCGACAGGAAGATCCCTGGCAGGCCGTCGAGCTCGCGCGGGTGGATCCCGAGGTTGTTGAGCGGTTGCCCGAGGATCGCGTCGATGACCTCGAGCCCCCACATGATCCCGAGGCCGATACCGAGCACGAGGATGCGCTGGCGGATCTGGTCCTTGGTGCCGCCGGCGGCCGGTGGCGCCTTCTTGGCGGAAACGGTCAAGTCACGGGATGGCATGAGACTCCTTCGGAGATGCAGGCGCGCGAGGCCCCCGCGGGCGCGCACCGACTCGGGCGGCCGCGCGGCGGCCTTCGGTGGCACGGGCAGCTTGCGCGCGGGCGGCGCCTGCTGCAACTTCCCGGGGCCGTTGAGTGTCGCCGATCGTCGGCGGACGCGGTAGCCCGTGCGCGGTCCGTGCATCATGGGCGCGGAGCAGCATGATTCAAGTTTCTCGCTCATCCCCGGGACACCCGCACACGGCGGGCGCCGCGGGCCCCGTGGGCGCTGACGGAGAGCTCCCGCGCCGGACGAACTTGCTCTGCCCGAGCGAGCCGCGTTGGGCGGCGGATCCGGCGCGCCCCGTCATCCAGCTGCGCGGAGTCGTCAAGCGCTTCGGCGGGCGCGCGATCCTGAATGGGCTCGATCTCGACTTGCACACGGGCCTGACGACCGTCATCGCCGGCGCCTCGGGCTCGGGAAAATCGGTACTCCTCAGGCTGATGAACGGCCTGTCGCTCCCCGATGAAGGGGAGGTCCGGCTCTTCGGCGAGGACACGCGCCAGGTCGCGCCGAGTCGCCTGTTCGAGCTGCGCAAGCGCGTGACGATGATGTTCCAGAGCTATGCGCTGCTCGACTCGCTGAGCGTCGAGGACAATGTCGCGTTTCCGCTGACCGAGAACACGCCGATGCCGCGGGCCGAGGTCCTGCGACTGGTGCGCGAGCTGCTCGCCTCGCTGGGGTTGGCAGGCGCCGAGAAGAAGCTGCCGGCCGAGCTCTCCGGCGGCATGAAGAAACGTGTCTCGCTCGCGCGCGCCGTCATCTCGAATCCCGAGGTGGTTCTTTTCGACGAGCCGACGACTGGCCTCGATCCGATCATGATCGACTTTGTCGACGACATGCTCGCCGAGACGCGACGCCGCTTCGGGATCACCTCCTGCGTCGTGTCGCATGACATGACCTCGACGCTCCATTTGGCCGACCGCTTGGCGGTGCTCGAGGGCGGGAAGATCTCCGCCTACGGCACACTCGACGAGGTTATGGGGCCGCGCAAGACACCGCTGGTCTCCGTCTTCTTCGCGGACGTGGGCCGCCTCCGCCTGGACGCGCGCGCCTCGGGCGAGCCCAGCGCCGGCGCCCGCGAACCGCGCAGCGTCTGGCAGCTCGGGCCGGGCGAGACTGCGATCGCCGAGCTTCGCGACGTCCACAAACACTTCGGCACGCAGCACGTCCTCCGCGGCATCGACCTCGTCATCCCGCGTGGCAAGATCTCCGTCATCATCGGCGGCTCGGGCAGCGGCAAGTCTGTCATCATGCGGCACATTATCGGCCTCATGCGCCCCGACGCCGGATCGATCGTGGTCTTCGGCCAGGACCTCGCGAAGCTGTCGTCGGCCCAGCTCATCAAGCTCCGCGAGCGCTACGGCATGGTGTTCCAGGGCGCGGCGCTTCTCGACGGGCTCTCCATTCGCGACAACGTCGCGTTCCCGCTGCGCGAGCGTGGCTTTGCCAAATCCGACGTCCGCGCGCGCGTCGAGGAAATCCTGACCCAGCTTCATCTGGCCGACATCGGCGAGCGCATGCCGTCCGAGGTGTCGTCGGGTCAGCGCAAGCGCACCGGGCTCGCGCGCGCGCTCGTCACGCGCCCCGAGCTCATCATCTACGACGAGCCGACGACCGGGCAGGACCCCGTGCTCACGCGCTACCTCGACGACATGATCGTCGAGGCGCAGGAGCTCTTCGACATCACGAGCCTCGTCGTCTCGCACGACATGGCGTCCGCCTTTCGGACCGGTCATCAGATCGCGATGCTCGATCGCGGGAGGATCATCGCGGCCGAAACTCCCGACGGCCTACGCCACGTGAGCGACCCGCGCGTGCGGCGCTTCATCTACGCCGGAACGCCCGAGGGGGACGCCGCGGCGACCGAGGTGGCGGCGTCCGAGAGGGAGCTGACGGCCATCTGACGCGCGCGGGGCAAGCGAAAACTTGACGCGCCCGGGGCGCGTGGTTGCCTCGCCGGGTCATCCAACCGTCCTTCGACCCGCGGAGTCCCCATGGGCATCTTCGAAGTGCTCTCCGCCATCAGCTTCGTGCCGCTGGTCGGCATGGTCGTCTTCCTGCCGCTGGTCGTGTACCTCCTGGCGCGCGCCCGCGACGCCCGCGAGGGCAGGGGGCTCGATCCGCAGCTCGGCGCCAAGACAGCGCTCGGGTTCTTCCAGACGCTCGGGTTCATGGCTCTCCTCGCCGGTGCGGCCGCGCTCATCGCCGGCCTCGCGTACGAGACGCGTCTCAAGGAACTCTGGGCCCCGATCGCCATGCTCGTCGTCGGTGGGCTCTTCTTCGGCCTTCACACCGCGCTGCTCGCGCGCACGAACCAGGCCGAGCGCACGGCGGTCAGCCGCCTCTACTGGGGCCTGAACTACATCGGGTCCGGCGCCGCCTCGTTCGTGGGCCTGTCGCTGCTCATCGTCGCCATCGGGCGCAGCCGCTTCGATCGCGAGGCTGGCTACGCCGCGCTGGCGATGGTCCTCGTGTATCTGCCGACCTGGATCGTGCTGACGATCCGGCTCCTCGGTAGCCTCCGGAGCGCGCCCCGTGCCCCCGATGCACCGAGCGCCCCGAGCCCGACCTAGGATGAGACCAAGGCGCCGTCGGCCCGTCGGTCCGACGAGCTGAGCGTTGTCGATCTTCCACCGATGGGGTCGGACCGCGCGGCTCGTCGTCGCCACCGTGAAGGCCACGCGCGATCGCGACGGCAGCCTGCTCGCCGCCGGACTCGCGTTCTACGCGCTCATGTCCACAGCGCCGTTCGTCGTCACCACGGTCGCCATCGCCGGCGCGGTCTCCGGCAGCGACGCCGCACGCGCCGAGCTCCATGCGCGCCTCGAAGGCGATCTCGGCCCCCAGATCGCCGGCTTCCTGAGCGGGCTCGCCGATAACGCGCAGGACACCCTTCAGCTCTCGATCGCCTCCATCCTCGGCTTCGTCATCCTCTTCTGGAGCAGCGGGCGCCTCTTCGTCGCCGTGCGCACCGCACTCCACGCGATCTGGGACATCGAGCGCTCCCACTACCAGAAGCCCCATGCCCCCAACACACCGCAGCTGCGCAAGTTCGGCGTCTAGCTCGCCTGGTTCGGGCGCGCACGCCTGGCCGGCTTCATCGGAACGCTCTGCGCTTCCGCGACGCTCTTGGCGCTCCTCGGGTCGCGCGTCGCGCTGAGCGTGCTCCATGACGCCGCCGACGGAACCTTCCTCGATGTCCCGTACGTCGTCTGGGCCGCGCTCGACATCGTTCTCGCCTTTGCCGCCACCGTCGGGTTCGTGCTCGCTATCTACTACGTCGTGCCGGTGCGCCACCCGTCGCGGCGTGCCATGCTCGTGGCCGCCTGCGTCACCGCCGCCCTCTGTATCGTGGGCCGCTGGCTCTTCGCGAACTACCTCACGCGCGCCGCGTCGGTGTCCGTTTACGGCGCCGCCGGCGCGATGATCCTGTTTCTCGGCTGGGCCTACCTGACGGCGCT
Source organism: Pseudomonadota bacterium (assembly GCA_005772945.1). Next base: position 3,645 of record SXIE01000430.1, on the reverse strand, counting down.
CATCTTCATCGGCAGCGCCCGCCTCGCGCACGAGCTCGACGCGCGCGAAGCAGAACTTCAGGTCACGAACACCGTCTCGACGGCCGGGTCGATGAGGTAGCCCGCCTCGTTGCTCGCGAGGAACACCTCCAGTCCGAGCTTACGCAGCGACGAGATCGCGACGTACACGCGGTGGCGTCCCGAGTGGAAGGTGGGCGTCTCGCGCGGCCAGCCCGTTCCGAGGAGCTCGGCGAGCGACACCGCCTCGCCCGGACGGTCGCGGCGCGCGCAAACCAGGTGCCAGAGGAGCCCGCTCAGGGTCTTGCGCGCCGCGAGATCGACGCGCTCCTGGCCCGAGGCCTGGAACCATCGCCCCTCGGGTCCGACGAACAACGCCGCGCCTGGCGACGCCTCGGCCTGCCCCGCGCCATCGCGCCGCCCGAGCAGCGCCAGCCAGTCCATCGGCGGGGTCTTGCGCCAGTCATGGAAGTACATCGCGTGCGTCCGTGCGGGGTCGTCGCCCAGCGTGTACGCTCCATTCGGAAGTTGGAACATGTTCGAGAAGGCGTTGATGACGCGCCAGTCGTCGGGGTTTGCGTAGCTCATCGCGCTGAACGCGAGCGCCGGCAGCGTCAGATAGAGCTGCACCAGGTGGAAGAAGAGGGCCGTCTGCACGGGACCGATCCGCTGGTGCGTGCCGGCGGCCATCCAGCTGCGGATGAACATGCCGACCTCGCCGGGCGCGAGCGGGGCGTGCGCCGCCGTCCCTCGCCAAAAGCTGGTCAACGCCGGATCGTAAGCCGCGATCCCGCCGGCCCCCGCGGGCGCTTCGTCGCCGGTCACGCGAAGCTCGAAGGCGAATCCGGTCACCGCGCTCGCGAGGCTGCGCGTCACCCAGAGACCCTCGGGCCGCGCGTCGAGCCAGCGCGCGAGGAGGTCGGCCGACGCGTCGCCCTCGTGCGCGCGCGTCATCGCCAGGACGGCGCCGTGGTCTTCGGGCGTGCCCGGCTCGACCCAGTGCTCGCCGCTCTTCACGACCTCGAGGAACGGGCCGAGCATCGGGTTGGTGCGCTGGAGAAACGTCAGCTCGCGCAGAGCCAGACCGTCGCGGCGCGCGAAGCTCGCGCGGCGCGCGAGCGCGTCGTGAATGCGCACGCGCAGGTGGTGGAATTGATGCGGGCTGCGCCTACGCAAATCCCCGAAGATCGTGTCGCGCGCGAGGTCGTGCGGCACAAAGCCACGCTCGGTCGAGCGCATCCAGGAGAGCCCGCCGAGCCAGCGCACGAGCTGATACGCGTCGGCACGCGGCATCAGATCGGCCAGCAGATCCTGGTTCGTGAACAGCGCGATCGACGCGACCTCGAGCGCCTCGCGATGGACCGGCGAGGGGGCTTCATCGAGGAAGCGGTCGACGAGGCCGTCGAAGACTGCGGGCCCGGCGGCCGCCGCGCCTGAGTCCCACGCCGGGTCTGCCGCGACCTGGGACGCGACGAGCTCCGCCGCCAGCGGGTGCCCCGAGCTCAGCCGGAACACAGCCTCGTGCGCACTTACCGGGACCTCGCGCGCCGCCAAGAGCTCGGCGACCTCCGAGAACGCGAGCGGCGCCAGCTCGTGGCTGCGCGCGAGGTCGCGCCATCCCAGATCCGACGTCCAAGCCGCCGCCGGCTTCAGCCGCCCGCACAGGATGACGAGGCAGCTGCTCGGCAACGACGGAAGAAACGACTCGCGCAGCCAGCCATCGAGCGGCGCCATCGTCTCGTACGTATCCAGCGCCAGGATCCAACGCTGTCGGCCAAGGCGACACGCCTCGGGAAGGTCCGCGGCGTGCGCGTTCCAGGCGGACGTGAAGTCCTTCGGGTTCGGCGCGAGGTGCCCGCAGTCCATGCGCCAGAACGGCACGCCGGCGGCGCGCGCATGGCGCTCGTACTGATCGAGGAGCGTGCTCTTGCCGATGCCGGCGACCCCCCAAAGATGCAGGACCGCGAACGGCCAACGGTGCGCCGGCGCCATCATGGCGTCGCGCAGGAGCGCAAGCTCGACACCGCGTCCGACGAAGTGCGTCACGGGACGAGGTTCCGTCAAAACGGGGCCGCCCACAAGCAGCCCTCACGACGCTCCCCGTGCCGCGCGCGTCCTGATAAGCTCGCACCCATGACCACCCAACACATCGCCTCGGGCTCGCCCTACGAGGCCACCATCGGCTTCTCGCGCGCTGTTCGTATCGGGGCGCACGTCCTGGTCTCGGGCACGGCGCCCGTCCCTCCTCCGTGCGAGGCGGTCGCCAAGAGTCCCTACGATCAGATGATGCGCTGCGGGGAGATCATCCGCGAAGCGCTCATGGCGGCCGGTTGTGACCTTGGCGCCGTGGTCCGCACGCGCATGTACATCGTGGATGCGCGGGACGCCGACGAGATCGGCCGTGCGCACCGGGCCTTGTTCGGCTCGGCGATGCCGGCCGCCACCATGGTCGTCGTAGCGGGCCTGCTCGATCCGAGCTGGCGCGTCGAAATCGAGGTCGACGCCATGATTGCGTGAAGCTGCAAGCGCACGGCGCGCGGCGCGGCGCATGCGTCAGCGCGCGGCGGCCAGGGTCGCGAGGGCGACCAGGCTGCCGGTCAGATCGAAATCCGACGGCGTGAAGACGCGCGTGACCCCCATCGCGAGAAGCGTCGCGCGGTCCGCCTCCGGGATGATCCCGCCGACGAACACCGGCAACCCTGCGAGCCCGCGGTCAGCCAATGCGGCCAGCACCGCCGGCACGAGCGCGAGGTGACTCCCCGACAAGATCGACAGGCCGACCGCATGGACGCCCTCCTCGAGCGCCGCGGTCGCGACTTGCTCGGGGGTCACGCGGATCCCCTCGTAGACCACCTCCATCCCGAGCTCCATCGCGCGCAATGCCACCTGCTCGGCCCCGTTCGAGTGTCCATCGAGCCCCGGCTTGCCGACCAGCAACTTCAGCGGTCGACCGAGGCGCTTCGCAGCGGCGCGCACCTCGGCCCGTGCGGCCTCGAGCGGTCCTAGCGCGCCGTCCGTCCCGGCCGTCTCGTTCGCGTCACGCGCGCCTGCGCTCGCCCCGATTCCCGAAGGCGCACGCCACGCCTTTCCATCGGACAGAACGCGGCGCATGAGCTCGCCCCATTCGCCCGTCGTGACGCCCGCGTAGGCGCAACCAATCGACGCCTCCATGATGTTCTCGCCCGCGCGCGTCGCGGCTTCGAGGCCCGCGAGTGCCGCCGCGACGGCCGCCCCATTGCGCGCCGAGCGCCACGCCGCCAGCTCGCCGATCTGACGCGCCTCGGCGTCCTCGTCCGGCCGCATGATCCCACCGTCGGCGGTCGCCGCGAGCGGTGACGCCGCCGACTCGACGAAGCGATTCACCCCGACGACGACCTGCGCACCGCTCTCGATCGCGTGCAGCCGCTCGGCGTTCGCGGCCACCAGCCGCTCCTTCATGGCGCCGCTCGCCACCGCTGCCGCGACGCCACCCTCGCTCGCGATCCAGCCAAGCTCGGCGCGCACGGCCTCGGTCAACGCCGCCTCGCGCGCGGCGATGACGTGGCTGCCGTCGAAGAGGTCCTCGTACTCCAAGAGGCCCGTCTCGTACGCGACGATCTGCTGCAGGCGCAAGGACCACTGCTGGTCCCACGGCCGCGGCAGCCCAAG
>SXIE01000429.1 GCA_005772945.1 Pseudomonadota bacterium | reverse complement strand
GATGCCGCCGCCGACGCCGGTGCCAAGCGTGTAGCCGACGAGGCTCTCGGCCCCGCGCCCCGCGCCCCAGACGGCCTCCCCGAGCACGACGGCGTTCGCGTCGTTGTCGAGCACGACGCGCCGCCCGCTCGCTTCGGCGAGCACACGCGCAAAGGGGACATCGCGCCACGCCGGGAAGTTCGGGCTCTCGCGGATGAGCCCCGCGCCCTGATTGATCACGCCGGCGACTGCGACGCCGATCGGAACGGAGCGTCGCGGATCGATCGCGTCTGCCCAATGCGCCAGGCCGCGGGCGAGCGCCTCAGGCGTGCGCCCGACGTCGGCGTCGCCGATCGCCCAGACCGTTTCGTCGGCGACGTGGCCGAGCGTGTCGACCGCGCCCGCCTTGATGCGGGTGCCGCCGATGTCCACGCCGAAGATCCGAGTGTGAACGAAGCTCACATTCGCCACTCGAGCCCGGCCGTGAAGACGCCCCGGATGATCGTGAGATCGACGTCGCGCACGTGCGTCCCGATGCTGGTCGTGGCCGACACCAGATCCATGTCGAAGACGAGCGCGATCCTGTTCGAGAGGTACACGAGCACGCCGAAGTCGAAGCCGACGGTGAAGCCGAGGTTGTAGCGATCGACCGCGTCGAAGTCGCCGCCGGCGGCCTGCGAGGCCTGAAAGCGCAGTGGATCGGCGTGGCTCAAGACCGCGACGCCCGGGGTCAGGCGCACGAAGAGCGCACCCCAGTCGTCTTCGACGTAGCGCCAGCGCAGGTTGGCGACCGCGCGGAACTGGGGCCCGACGCGATTGTCGCGCTGCAGACCCTGGAACTGAAACGAACCGAGCGCCTCGAGGCGCACGCCGAGGTCGAGCGCGGGCGTGCGCCAGATGGCGCCGACCGCGACGACGAAGGCGGGCGTGCCGACCGAATCCAGGGTGCTGTGCTCGTCGAGGAGCGCCACGTCCGTGAACGTGAGGCCGGCTTCGAGCTGGAGCCAGCCGTCGCCATAGGGCGGTGGGGCGCTCGTGCCGAAGTCGAAGTCGTCGTCTGCGTGCGCGGGTGCCGACGCGCCGCCCGTGAGGACGAGCGCCAGGCCGGCGACGAGGCGCCCGAAGCGAGAAAGGGGACGCGGCACGGCGCGACACTGGCATGAGCGCGGGCGCATCTCAAGCGCCGGAGGTCGACCGGTTCGCGCCGGCCGGCCTTGTCCGAGCGCCTCGCCGCATGGTACGTGCGTCGGCGATGCCATCCCTCGCGCTCGTCGATCTCTACTTCCCCGCGCATGCGGCGCCGCTCGCCGACATCCAGACGGCCGCTACCGCCGCCGGACTCGACGCCATCGTCGTCGTCGCCGAGTCGTCCGACGACGCGCCGGCCGCGGCCACCCTCGCCGAGGTCAACGCACGCGGCGGCGCGCGGGTTCACGCCGCCTGGGTCGTTGCCGGCCCCGCGTTCCGCATCCTCGCGTTCCCCGGGGCGCAGGGGCTCGACGGGGCGCGCCTCGACGCGCTCGAGGTGGCCGGCGATGAGCGCGTCGTGCGCGCCATGCTCGCGGAGCTCGGAGCGCTGGCCGTCCCGGTCATGCCGCGCCAGGCCGCCGGCGGTGCGGTCGCGCGCCAGGTCGCCGCCCACAAACCCGAGAAGGGCAGGGCCCTCGTCGGCGTCATCTCGCTGGTCACCGGCGGCAGTCGCCTCGGTCGCGACCTCGACATCGAAGACGCCGCACTCGTCCAGCGCCGGGTGCTCGGCGCGACCGGCCCCTTCGGGCAGCTCGCCGATCTCGGTCGCTACGCGAGCCTCCTCCCGGTCGCGGCCGACGACCTCGGCGGGCTGGTCGCGGCGCTCGGCCACGGCCTCGGGCTCGCGGTCGAGCTCGGTCCCCGGCGCGGCGCCAACCCGCATCGCGCACCGGTGCAACCGCATGAAGGGCGCGACGAGGATGGGCCCGCGGTCAAGCGCGGTCGGCGCCGTCGGCGTCGCGGTCCACGTCCCGGTGGCGCTCCGCCCACCGAGGCCTGAGGTCTCGCTCGCTAAGGCGCGCCCTCTGCGCGCGCGAAGTGCTCGCGCAAGGCCGCGCACAGCTCGCGCGGGTACTGACGAATCAAGCCGTGGCCCGCGTCGGCGAACGTGACGAGCTGCGACCCCGGAATGAGCCGGTGCAGCGCGTCGGAGTTGCGCGGCGCGATGATGAGGTCGCGCCCCGGCTTGACGACCAAGGTCGGCAGCGTCGCGAGTGCCCCGAGGCGCGCACGCGTGTCGTGTTTCATCGCGGCCGCGAGCTGCCCGCGCCGCCCATCCCGCGTGATCGGCGGGTGGAAGTCGCGGCTGAGGACCCCCTGGATCCAGTCCTCGCCGACCTCTTCGCGGTACGCCTGCGGAAAGAGGAGCGGCGCCGCTGCGCGCGCGCGCGTCTGGGCCGAGGCAACCGCCAGGCGCGCCAAGAGCGGCCATGCGCGCAGCGGCGGCACGCGCTGCCAGAGCCCGCCCGGGTGGGTCGCGATGAGCGTCAGCGATCGCAGGCGCGCACCGTGCGCAAGCGCCAGCTCCTGCGCGACCATCCCGCCCAGCGACACGCCGACGACATGCGCGCGCGCCCAGCCGAGGTGCGCGAGCAGCGCCGCCGCGTCGCCCGCGAGCTGCGCGATCGTGTAGGGCCCGCGCGGGGCGCCCGACGCGCCCGTTCCGCGGTTGTCGAACCAGGCCACCTGGCGCTCGCCCTGGAGCTCGGGCACGACGAAGCGCCACGCGTGTCCAGGCAAGACGGCGCCCATGCACAAGAGCACCGGGACCGCCCCGTTCGCGGGCCCCGCCACGTCGTACGCCAGCTCGAGGTCGGCCAAGCGCACGCGCTGACGGGTCTCGAGCGCCGCGATCGTCGGCCTCGGTCTCGGGCGTGCCTCCGTCACTCGAAGTAGGTCGTCCACGTGAGTGCCGCAAAATACGTGACGGGGGTCTGCGCGAGATCCGTGAGCGGAAACTCCGCGCGCGCCGCGAGTCCGACGCTCCAGCCGCGCTCGGGCCGATAGTCCAGGCCGCCGCCGATTCCGACCACGGCGTCGAGGCGAAACCCCGCATCGGGACTCGGCGCGCGCGCGAGAGCGCCGGCCGACACGCTCAGGTACGGGACCCACGTCACGATGTCGACGATCCAATGGAGGTCGATCGACGCCGCGCCCACGAACCCAGGATCGCCCGCGCCGAAGCTGACGCCCGCCTGCAGCGTCCCGCCGAGCTGCCAGAAATCGTCGAGGCCGTAGCGGAACGCCCCGTGGGCCCCGGCGCCGTGGCTGTAGCCCGCACCGTCGGCGTCGCTGTCCGTGCTGAGCCCGCGGTAGAACCCGCCCAGCGACACGGCCCACTCGTCCGCCTCGGCGCGGGCCGCCACCGGGAGCGCCGCCACCGCCACCCCCGCGGCCGTGACGACCGCGCACCATGTCGGAAGGCGTGCCATGCGCGGACGACCTTCGCGGCACGCCGCGCGCGCGTCAACTCCCAGTTCCGGGCGGCCGGTCAGGCGCTCGGGAGCTTGTCGCCGCGAGGGGCCGACGGGCGTTGACATCCCTGGGTCCGTTGGCTAGGAATCCACGGCTCTTAAGCGCGCGAGGCTTGGCTGTGGCGAAGACGAAGAAACACGAGATGTCGAAAGAGGAGCTCCGTGCTCCCGATCCGTTCCAGGCCTGGCTCGAGCGCGTGTGGGCGTTTCTGTCGAAGCACCGCCGGACGTTGATCCTGGCGGTCGCCGCCGTGGTCGTCGGTGGGACGGTCATCTGGATCCTTTCGAATGCGCGCTCCGGGTCGCGCAACGACCAGTCGCTTGCGCTGCGGGCGGCGCTCGCGCCGATCGGAGCCCCGGTCGGTGCGCCCCCGACCGGCGATCCGGCGGCTTCGGCCACGCCGAGCTTCTCCGATGAGGCTGCGCGCCTCACGGCCGCCGAGGCGGCACTGGCGGCGTACCTGCAGGCGAACGGCTCGAGTGGCGCGGCGGAGCTCGTGACGCTGACGCAGGCCAATCTCAAGCTCCAGAAGGGCGACGCGGCCGGCGCCTTGGGGCTGGTGACGGCCTGGCGCACCGCGCACGCGAGCTCGCCCGCGAACCCGATCGCGCTCGAGCTCAGCGCGCGCGCCCATCTCGCCAAGGGCGAGCGGGACTTGGCCGCGCGCGAGTACGAGGCGCTCGCGGCGGCGGTCGGTGGCAGCTTCAAGGCCGACGCGTTCCTGCGCCTCGGCGACCTCCAGAACCCGGTCTTGAACCAGGGCTCCGGCGATGCCAGCAAGGCGAAGGCGGCCTACCAGCAAGCGCTGGCGGCTCTTCCCAAGTCGAGCGCAGCGCCCGACGAGTCCGACGCCCCGGGCGGTACGCGCGGCGAGCTCAAGTCCAAGCTCGAGCTATTGGACTGACATGCGACTCCGCACCCCGGCGCCCGGCCTGTCCGGCCTCGTCCTGGCGCTCTCCGCGGCCGCGGGTTGCGGCGTCTTCACCCCGGTGGGGGACGCGACCAAGCAGCGTCTCGACGTCGAGTGGGCGCGACGCCTCTACGATCTCGAGATGTTCGCGTACCACCCGAGCGAAGAGGCGCGCGCGCTGTTCGTTCGGTCCGACGCGACGCCCGAGCACGGACTCCTCGTCGTTCCGACCAAGGACCGGCGGGTCCTGGGCCTCGATGCGCGCGACGGGCGCACGGTCTGGGAGCTGACGACGCGCGGCCCGAACGCCGCACAGCCGGTCGCCATCGGCGACGACGACGCGCTCGTGGCGTCGATGGACGGGCACGTCTATCGGATCGCCGTGCGCAACGGGCGCATTCGCTGGACCAGCGACCATCCGGGGCAGGCGATGACGGCGCCGCCCGTGGTGTCGCGTGGCGCGGATCCCGCGAAGGCGCGGATTTTTGTTACGAGCGCGGACGGACGCATCACCGCCCTCTCCGCCGACAAGGGCGAGCGCCTCTGGGAGCAAACGCGCCCCGCCGAGACCGAGCTGACGATGGCTGGCGCCGCGGGTGCGACGCTCGTCGGCGACAACGTCGTGACCGGATTTGCCGACGGGACTGTCGTCGCATACGCGCAGCTCGACGGCGCGACCACCTGGTCGACCGATCTCTCGGGCGGCGGCAAGAAGGACTTTGCCGACGTCGACACGACGCCCGTCTGGGTGCCGGCCGTCGCGGACGCGACCAAGCCCGGGGCCGCACCAGTAGGGGCCGGCGTCGTGGTCGTCGGATCGTTTCGGCGCGGGCTCTTCGGCCTCGCGGCGGACGGGGGCGACATCGCCTGGAGCATCAAGGGCGAAGGCTTCCAATCGCCGGTCCTCGACGATGGCGTGCTCTACGTGGCGCAGGCGTCGGGGCGTGTGTGGGCGATCGAAGGCGATAGCGGGCACGTTCGGTGGGTCTCCGACGTCGGAGAAAAGTGGGCCGGCGTGCCGGCGCTCAGCCGAAAATACCTCTTCGTGCCGGCCGGGCTGGCGATGACCGTGCTCGAGCGCGGCTCGGGCCACACGATCATGAAGTGGGACGACGGGCGCGGCGTGCGCGCGACCCCCGAGCTCGCGTTCGGGACGCTCTACGTGTTCGGCAACAGCGGCGCCTTCTACGCGATGGGCGTGTACTGAGCGTGCCTCGCGTCGCCTGGCCATGGGTGTGCGGGAGGATCGAGATGGAAGGTTCGGGGCCAAGCGCGTCGCGTGCTCGCGGCGGTTTCGTCTTGAGTTTTGCGCTTTTGGCGGCGTGCGGCGCGGACAAGGCTGCGAGCGGCGACGCGACGAGCGCTGCGACCTTGAGCGATGTGACGGGCGAGACGACCGTGACCATTTCGGACGCGAACGGTGAGACCCTGGACGCGGGCGGCGAGACGAGCGGCCCCACCAGCTTCTGCGCGACCGCCGACGACTGCGCAGAGAGCGGCGCGCTCTGCGCCTGTGACGGCAGCTGCGTCGTCCCGACGGGCAAGGCGTGCACCGAGGATCGCAACTGCGGCGTTCCGAATTGGTGCAACCCTTGTACGGGCCACTGCGAGCCCCAGGCGGCCCTCTGCGAGCCCTGCGCCGGCGAGCACGGCTGCGTGGATCAGGGCGCGTGCCTGCCGTTCGCGAGCGGCGGCAACTTCTGCGGCCTCGCCTGCGTGACCGACGTCGCGTGCCCGGCGGGCTACCATTGCCGCACGATCGCGCATATCGACCTCAAGCAGTGCACCCCCGATTCGGGGCGCTGCGACGCGCTCGGGCTCTGCCAGACGGACGGCGACTGCCCCGTCGGCGAGATCTGCCAGGACGTGAAGAAGACGTGCGGCCCCGGCTGCACCGAAGACGGCCAATGCCCCGACGCCAAGGTCTGCGCGTCCGCGCGCTGCGTCCCGCCCTGCGGGGGCAACGGCGACTGCACCGCGCCCGCCGAATGCGACGCCGGACACTGCAAGATCCCGGGCGCCTGCGAGAAGGCCGCCGACTGCCCCGCGCCCGCGACCTACTGCAGCCGCGAGACGGGCCAGTGCGCGCCCGGTTGCCTCGAGGACGCCGACTGCAAGGACGCCGCGAAGGTCTGCGCAGACAAAGCCTGCGTCGACAAGGGGTGCCTCCACCACTTCGAGTGCGCCTTCGGCAAGGTCTGCGATCACGCCAGCGGCGCCTGCGTCCCGTACCCGGCCGACATGCCGTATTGCGCCAGCTGCGACGCGGCCGCCGAGACGAACCCGAGCTGCCCCGAGCCGAACCTCTGCGTGCAGTACCAGGACGCCGACGGCAAGGCGCTCGGCGACTTCTGCCTCGTGCCGTGCGCCGATGATCCCATCGACCGCTGCCCGTCCGGTTGGGGCTGTAAGAAGCTCGAGAACCCGGAAACAGGCGACGCCCGCTACATGTGCGAGCGGCCCTGCTACCTGAATCCGGTCACCACGCCCTGAAATCTGCTCAGGGGTTCGCCGCCGCCGGGCCACTCTCGACGAGCTCGTCGGGCTTCTTCGACAGCGACTTGGCCTGGAACTCGTTGATGCTCACGACCACGTTCGCCAGCGGCCCCTGGTCGATCATCGCGTAGACCGCGTTGTCGCCGGCCTGCTCGGCCGAGAGCCACACCGTCACCGCGGTACCGTCCGCGAGACGCAGCCCGATCTTCGTGGCCTTCCCCGCCGCGAGCCCGACCTCGGCCGGCTTCTTCGCGTCGAAGAACGCCTTGGCATCGAGCGCCGTCACCGTGCTCAGCAGCGTCCGGATCACGCCCTCGTTCGCCTTCTTGCCGGCCGGCATCGCGACGAGCGCGAGCTCACCGCCGGTCGAAGGACGCTCGAGCGTCGCGACCTCCTCGCTGCCCGCCAGCTGCACGGTGAGCTGCTGGATGTCTTCCTTGGCCTTGCCGAGGAGCCGCTTCAGCCGCAGTGCGTCCGTCGTCGTGCTGTAGCGCTTGGCCCCGAAGTCTTGGATGAGAAACGGTTTTCCGGATGTCACGTCGCCGACCACCGCCCAGCGATTCTGGCCCGCGCCGCCACCCGCGTCCGCGGTCAACCCCGTGATCAGCGGCCCGAAGTGCAGCGCGTGCACCGTCTCCCCGACCTGCAAGCTGGCCTCGATCTCCGGCGCCGCCAGCGCCTTGCGCGCCTCCTCGACCTCGTCCTTCTTGGCCCAGCGCACCGCCGTCACCTTCCCGAGCTGCGCCAAGAGTGCCGCCGGATCGGCCGGGTAGGGCAGCGCCGGCGCCGTGAACGCCCACGCCCCGGCCGTGCGCGTGATCGTCACCGGCCCGCCGTCGGTCTTCAGCGTCAGCGCGGTCAGCGCATCGGGCGCCACATTCAGGACCGTCCGATCCTCGAGCTCCTCGAGCCCCTTGCGCACGCCCTTGGCCGCCCAGTCTGCGACAGAGAACACCTCGTTCTTGCCCCCGATCTGCCCCCAGATCGCGTCCTTGCCGCCGTCCTGCAGCTTGAGCACGCTGACCTTGTCGCCGACCTTGACGCTGACCGTCCACACCGGTCCCGCCAGCGCCTTCTTCGCCTCGTCGCTCTGCTTGTCGAGAGCGACGAACGCCGTCACCGTGAGCCCCGCGATCGCCCGCGCATACGCGTCCATGCTGGCGTCGCCCTTCACGCCTGCGGGCTCGACGAGGGTCCACGTCGTCTTCTTGGTCGCGGCCGCCGGCTTGCCGTCGGGCCCCGGAGGCGCCTCGGGCGCGGGCGGGACCTCGACCGTCTCGCCCTTCATCACGATCTTCTCGCCGCCTGGCGTGGTCACGCCGATCTCGCTCACGGCCTCCGCCTTGAAGTCGAAGACCTTCTTGTCGCGCAGCTCATCGAGGCCCTTGTCGCACGGGGTCCTGAGATCCTTGCCCCCGATCGCGTACACCGTCGTCGCGTCGCCCGCCGCCATCACCCACGTGTCCGCGTCAGCCCCCTCCGCGCCCGCGCGGTCACCCTTGCGCACGTCGCCGACGTACCAGTCGACCCCGTTCCACACCGCGCCCTGGGACTTGAGCGTGAGGCGGATCTTGCGCCCCGGCTCGAAGCCGAAGCGCTTGGCATCCGCTTCCTTGAACACCTTCGACTCGCGGCTCGCCGTCTTGGTCTTGAACACCTGGACGATCTGCTCGAGCGCGTACTTGACGCCCACCGCCTCGACCGGCGCCACGACTTTCCAGGTCGCCTGCTCGTCCTTGGCGTCACCGACGCGCACAAAGCGCATCGCCACCCCATCCCGCTCGAGCGCGATCTCGTCGACCGGATGTGGGATGAAGAGCGGCCCCTCCAACATCCCGCGCGCCCGCTCGGCGTCGAGCTCCTCCGGCTTGGCGTAGCCAGCGACCTCCAGCTTCTTGGGCGCCGGCGGCGTGCCCTTGTTCGTCACCAAGAACGTCACGATCGCGACCACGACGACCGCCGCGAGCAAGAACCACGTCGACTTCTTCATAGCGCGAACCTCCGACGACGCGCGCCTCTGAACACCGCCCACAGAATGACGCTCACGATCAAGAACACGGCCGGGAGCCCGATGACCGCGACCGCCTTGTAAGTTCCATGCGAGCTGTCGTCGGCCAGATCCAACGTGCGCGCCGCGTCCTGCTTGGACCGCAGCTCGGCGAGTCCCCCGCGCTGGACACCCCAGTCGAGCACGTTCTGCATGAACTGCAGGTTCTCCTGCAGCGTGTGCTGCACCTGGTTGATGCGCGTCGACCAGTTCTGGAAGTTCGCCTGGTACTGGCGGAACTTCTCGATGTAGTCCATCCCCTCGCCGGCCACCATCTGCAGCGTGAAGCCCTCGAAGACCACGTCGTTCGACAGCGGCTGGAGCCCGAGATTGCTGCCGATGACGAGCACGCGCCCCTCGCCCGAGTCGCGTCGCGGCACGGTCGTGGCCGCCACGTCCGGCTTCTTGGGCTCGGGTTTCCCGTCCGGTCCGGTCGCCGACGCTTCCAGCTTCGTCGGCGCGGCCTTGCCCTTATAGGCACTCTCGAAAGTGCCATGAGCCACCGCCGCCACAACGTGCGGCTGACCCGTTTGCCCAGCGATCTTCTCGGCTTGCGCCCCCGGGTCGAGCGGGAAATTCGGATCATCCATCGTCACCGCGTTCTTGGACGAGGTCACGAGCGCCGTCACTTGCAGGTTCGGCTTGGGCTCCAGCTGCAGCGTCGTCGTGAACGGCAGGGTCAGACTCGTCGTCGACCGAACCAGCGGGTCGCTAGCGTCGAAGTCCTCGAACGTCGGGATCATCGGGTACTCGGTGCCGCGGCTCTGGAACGGGATGAGGCGCTCGCCCTGCCGCAGGAACTGCATGAGCGCGATGAGCCCGTGTTTCTGCGGGTCGAGCAGCATCGCGCCGCTCGGCTTGATGCCGTAGTTTCCAAGTAGATTCGAGAGGTTCGAGCTGTTCTTCTTGAGCGACGGCTTCTCGATGTCGCCCTTGGGACTGTAGAGCTGGATATTGACGTCCCACGGATTGAGGAACGCGATGAGCGACCCGCCGCCCATCACGAACTGGTCGAGCTGGTAGAGCTGCCAGTCCGAGAAGTCGCCCTTGGGCCCGTAGACCACCAGCGCGTGCACATCGGGCGGGATCTCGTCGTCGAGGTCGACCTTGACGATGTCGAAGCCGCGGCTCTTGAAGAGTCCCTGATTCACCTGCGCCATGATCTGCGCCATCTGCTGTTGGATCTGGTCGATGATCGGCAACATCTGTTGCAGGATCTGGTTCTTCTGCACCAGCGCACCCGCGATTTCCTTGGGGATCAGCTCCTTGTGCTCCGGGAACGGGCAGAAGGTCTTTCCGGCGCAGATGAACCCGATCCGGCGCCGCCCCGGCGAGTCGTTGACGCTGCCGCGCTCGCCCTCGAGCGCCTTGCCGATCTGGACGAGCTCGCCGTGCTGCGCGACGACCGCGCCAGAGCCGCCGGGCTGCTGCGGGTCCGAGCCGGCCTGTCCCAGCGCGCCGGCGAACTGATCGAGGCGCTGCAGGAACGCGTCCGCGATGAGCACCATGCGGTCGAACGCGTCGTTCTTCTTCGCGAGCGTCTTGCCCTGCGCGACCCCATCACGCACCTTGGCGCACGCCTCCTGCACTTTCGGGAGCGCCGTCTTGAACGCGGCCATCTTGTTCTGCGTGGCCTCGGGCGACAGCATCGCCAGCGGGTTCCTGTCGTCCTTGTCGCTCGGCGCCGCGGCCTCGAGCGCCTTGGTGCACGCCTGTGCTGCGTCCCCGAGCGACTTGGTCGTCGCGAGGATGTCCTTCATGCTGCCGGCACGCTCGTCAGTGTCTTTCAGACGGATGAGGCGCTTGGTGATCTCGAACTCGAAGTACTGCGGCTCGAGCGCCAGCTCGAGGACCTCGATCTGGTCGCGGTAGTGGAACGTCGCGCCCAAGACGTACTTCTGGAACTCGAAGCGCCCGCTGTCCTTGAGCGACCCGCCCGAGCCGGTGAACGGCTTGAGGTGGTTCTTCTCAGCCTCGCCGACCACGTCCTCGGTGACCTCGGTGACCGTCATCGCCGTGCCGTACGCTTGGTACTCGGCGATCTTGTCGCGCAGCTTCTGCGGCACGCCTTGCAACTTCACGTCGTGCCCGGGTCCGAGCGGGATCTTGTCCGGCATCTCCGGTGAGATGTAGAGCTTGACCTCGAGCTCGTCGAGCGCGCTCACAGCCTCTTTCGAGGCCGGCGAGAGCACGTTCACCTGATTGGCCGAGAGGTCTACGCGCGCGCGCATGCCTCCGAGCAGGACATTGACGAGCACCGCGAGAATGATCGTCGCGGCAATCACGATGGCAATCTGGAGATTGCCCTGGGCACGCCGCGAGGACTGTTTCGCAGCGCCGGCCCGGTGGGCGGTGGGGGTGTCGATGGCCATGGTCATCTCCTCACTTCTTCCAGTTGCGGGCTTGCAGCGACTGCGAGGTCACGACCAGCGTCACGGCGATGACGGTCCCGTAGAACGCCAGGTCGCGGAGATCGATGACCCCGCGCGCGATGTTGTCGAAGTGCGCCTTGAACGACAGGAACGCGAACGCATCGCGCGCGTCCTGCCAGACGAGGCCGAGCATGCTGTCGATGAAGTAGAAAAAGGCGCAGAGGAGGACGCCGACCAGGTAGGCGACGATCTGGTTCTTGGTCCACGACGACGTCATGAGGCCGATGCCAAGGTACGCCGCGCCGACCAGGAAGAGCCCGAGATACCCGCCGACGACCAAGCCGAAGTCGAGCTTTCCCATGGTCGCGACGATGAGGACCAGCGGCAGGGTGGCGGCCAGCATGATCGCGAGAAACGAGAGTCCGCCGAGGTATTTGCCAAAGACGATTTGGCGATCGGTCACCGGCCACGTGACGAGCAACTCGATCGTCCCGGTCCGCTTTTCCTCGGACAGAAGGCGCATCGAAATCGCCGGCACCAAGAACGCGAGGATCCACGGGACCGCCGTGAACAGGCGCCGCATCTCGGTGCGATTGGCCGAGAAGAACGTCTCGCCATCGGTCTCGACCGTGAAGAAGACGACCGCGCACGCGAGCAGGAAGACCGTGATGACGATGTAGGCGATCGGCGAGTTGAAGTAGAAGCCATTCTCGCGCCGCGCGAGCGCCCGGATATTCCGCAATGCCATGGTCGCGCTCACCTCAAACCTCCCGCGTCAGCTTGCGGAAGAGGCCCTCGAGGTCGAGCGTCTCGCGCGTCAACCCGAGGAGCTCCCAGCCTTTCTCGACCACGCGCTTGAACACCGCCGCCCGCACGTCCGCGCCCTTGGGTGCCTCGACCTCGAGCGCCACCACGCCTGCCTCGGCGCTCGGCACGACGTCGCAGCGCGACACGCTCGGAAGGCCCTGCAGCTCGACCTTCGCCAGCACCGGATCGGCGTTGCGCAGGAGGACCTTCAGGCGCTGCGTTTCCGCTTCGCGCTCCTCCAGCATCGCGGCCGTTCCGTCCGCCACGATGCGCCCCTGGTGGATGATGAGGACGCGCGTGCACGTCGCCATCACCTCGGGCAGGTTGTGCGTCGAGAGGATGATGGTGCGATTCTCGCCGAGCTTCTTGATGAGGTTCCGGATCTCGACGATCTGGTTCGGGTCGAGCCCCGAGGTCGGCTCATCCAGGATCAAGATGTCGGGGTCG
>SXIE01000428.1 GCA_005772945.1 Pseudomonadota bacterium | reverse complement strand
GTTGCACGCTGCTGCAATCGTGGTCGCGCCAGAAGTCGGCGCGGCAGGTGCGCGCACGGTCGCCCTCGCAGCGCGATCCATCGCGGGTTTCGTCGCAGCCCTCGCTGGGCGCCGGCAACGCCGCCGTTAGCACCTCGCCGAGCCATCCCGCTGCAACGTCGGTGCGCACGCCAAAGGCCGGGGTGCCGCAGTCGGGTGCGCTCGTGCTCGTGACGGCGAGGATCGGCGCGCCGCCCTCGGCCGCGAAAAACGGCCCGCCGGAATCACCCGCGCACAGCCCGCGCGGGAGCGCGCCGCCGATCTGCACGCGCGTGGTCTCGACCGCTTCGATCGCAAAGACGCCAAAGCTCACGCCCGCCGACGTCCCGAGTCCGGCACCCGCCACCTCGACGACCTCTCCAACGGCCTCGGCGGCGAGCGGCTCGGTGCCGACCGCACGCGGTGTGGCCGCGAGCGCGGGCGGCAGCTCGGCCCCGAGCGTGACCACGGCCAGGTCGAGCGACGGATGCGCCACCACGCCGACGAGCGGAAGGCGCCAGCGCTGCCCATCGCCGCTCAGCGGCACGAAGTCGAACGCGCCGAGCTCAGACTCGCGCGCGAAGCAATGCGCCGCGGTGAGCACGCGCCGCGGGGCGATGAGCGCCCCCGTGCAGCGGACGACGTCCTCCCGCACGAAGGCCCCGAGCGCGCGCAGCCGTCCGGCGTCGAGGCGCACCAGTTCTGGCGTCGGCGCCCCCTCGGCGAGCGCGCCGCGCTGGGTCGCGAGCGCCATCGGCTCGGCTCCCTCGGTGCAAGCGCCGAGGATCACCGCGAGCACCGAGACTGCCGCGCTGCTCCTCGAACGACCCGTGTTGCACCCGCCGCGCACCGCACGCCGCGGTCAGTTGGCCGGCGTGAACGTCACCGTCACGCCGGGCTGCCCGCTGACATCGCTCCCGCTCTCGAGGGCCGCCGTCACCGTCGGCGAGCAGACCCGCAGCGTCTGATCGAAGCTGCCGGACCAACCCCACATCGCGCCGACGGGGAACTTGAACGGTCCGAACACCCGGTACACGGCGCCCTTGTTCTGGGGCTGCCCGGCCGCGTCATAGAGCACCAGGCGATCGCGGTTGAGCCGCGTCGTGCCGACGGCGCGGACGTCCACGCAGTTCGTGGCGCCGCCGACGCGCGTGTAGGATTTCTTGTAGGCGGCGAGCACGTTCGACGGCGTATGCCCGCCGAGGCCGACCGCGTTGGCCGACGAGTTCGCGCAGTAGCCGTTGGCGCAGCTCGTGGGCGAGCGCCAGAACTCGGTCGCCGACGGCTGAATCGCATCCGGGCACATGCCGTAGTCGCCGGGGCCCCGTTTCCATGGGGTCGCGAGGGCCCAGAGGTTCCAGGTCTGTTCGTAGGTCGAGAACGACGCGATCGTGAAGCTGAAGACCTTCTTCTCGGACTTGAAGGTCCGCCCGAAAATCCGGATGCGCACGCCCGCATACGCGACCACGCTCATCGAGCCGGAGGGCCCCGCGATCGTGAAGGGCCCCTCGAACTCGAGGCTCGCCTCGGCCGCCTTGAAGCAGTCGCGCCCCTTGTCGAAGTTGACGCCCGCCAGCGGCCTGAGGAACGGCAGGAAGCTGACCGACATGAGCGACAGCGAGCCCTCGACGCCGGCGCGCGCGACGCCGATCGACACGCCGCCGAAGACGGTGGCGCTCAGCTCGGCGGTCGGCCCCATCGCGAATTGAACGCCGTATTTCGTCACGTCCGCGTTGCGCGTGTCGATGATGAAGTGCCCGTAGACGCCCACGCCGAGCGAGGCGCCGGCCTCCGCCATGATGACCAGCGGCACCGGTCCGGCCTGGAAGTACTGCTCGTATTCCTGGCCCTTGAAGTAGCTGAGCTTCTTGGTCTTGCCCTTGTGCTTGGGGTCGTTCTTCTCGACCTCCTCGATCTGGGCTTCGAAGAGCGGGCACGCCGTGATGCCGTCCGAGGTCTGGCAGAAGGACGGGTTGAACTGCATGTTCAGCAGGTTGTAGCCGAAGACCGTCAAGCGCGCGTCGGCCTTGAAGGCGGCCGTCGTCTTGTCGACGCCCCAATCCACGGTGCCGCTGCCACCGAGCAACGTCACGCCCATCTTCAGGAACGTCGCGCGGATCTCCGCCTGCGCCTTCTTATAGTGGGCCGTCACCGAGTCGCGGTGCTTGTTGTAGCTCGCGCTCGTATTGAAGCCGAACGAGGCGCCGAACCAGTCGTTGCCGAACGACTGCGACTTTTGATTGTCCATCGTGACGTACGGGTACGGTCCGCTGTCGCCCCAGGCGGTCGGGACCTGGGTCACACCGCCGTCGTCCTTGTCCTCGTCGCCGGCGTCATCGGCCAGATCGGGCGCCATGAAGACGATCGGCAGCGCCTTCTCGTTGTCGGCCACATTACCCTGGTACTCGGCCTGCGGCGTCGCGACCTTCAGGACGAGCGTCCCCTTCAGCTCGCCGTTGACGTCGAGGCCCGTGTTCAGGTCGGGATGCGCGCGCGTGGTCTCGAGGAGGCGCACGGCGGCGGTGTCGAGGTGGAGCTGGTAGACGTCATCGACCCCCTCCTCGTCGAAGACGACCGCGCATTCCTCGACCTGCGTCTCCTCGCCGGTCGTCTCGTCGATCTGAGGGTGCGTCACGCAGCGCGTCTGGTAGGTCACGCTCGCGGCGAGCCCGTCGGTGCGCTGGGCGAGCAGCGGGAAGCTGCGGTCGGCGTCGTAACGGTACGTCGTCGCGGCCGGCGCGGCGTCGAAGGCCTCGTCGCTCTCGAAGGCGCTCCGGCCGAGATCCTGGCCCGCCACGTCGACGACGTGCCCCGGGAGCCGCAGCGCGAAGCTGGCGGTCACCGGCTCGGTGACGTCGAGCGCCTGGCTGCTGATGCGGGTCGAGAGCGTGAACATCGGATCGTCGCCGCGCTCGCCGCGGTCGAGGACGAAGCTGGCGTTGTCGAGCTTGGCGGTGAGGAGGCGCAGGTTGGGCTTATCGGGCTTGCCGATGATGACGGTGGCCGGCGCGTGAAGGAGCGCGGCGTAGCCGAGCCGCACGGTGTCCTCCTTCTTGGCGAGGTCGCCGTGCGCCAGATCGAGGGCGTAGGAGCCGTCCTCGTTCTTGACGAGCGGCACCTCGTCGACGGCGAAGAAGAACCCGTAGAGGCCTTCGCTGACCGAGCTCGGCACCGAGATCTCATAGGAGACGTTGCGCGTCTCGCCCTTGGCGAGGTTGTCGAGGATGACCTCGCCGATGAACGTCGCGTCGAAGTGGGAATCGTCGTCGATCGCGTCGAGCGTATCCTGGAGCTCTTCGATCCGCTCGGTCACCGGGGAGATCCCGAAGCGGATGCTGACGACGGCGCGGTCGTCCTCACCCGCGTTCTTGATCGTGAAGGTGCGCGTGTCGGGCGTCCCGACCTCGAGGTGCTCGGGCACGTCGACCGCGGTCATCTCGAACTGGCCGAGCTTGAAGTCGTCCACGATGATGTTGAAGCCGCCGCCCGAGGGCAGGCACTGGTGCGTCGACGCGCTGAACACGGTGCCCGGTCCGCAGGTGGTCTCGGGACCGCCATCGTCGCCGCAAGACGCCGCGCCGAGCGCGAGCGCCGCACAGCCCACGACCGCCACATGTCGCATCGAGAAAGAAGTGATGGAGCCGATGAGCACTTTCACGGGCGGCCTCCTTCGACGCTAGGTCCGACAAACGCGTAGATCGCGCGGCGCACCGGCCGATCGTGTTGTGTCTCCAAGAGGTCGCGCAAGGTCGCCTCGTTCTCCGGGTGGCGCGCCAGCTCGCGGCCGACGATCTGGACGAGCGGGACGAGCAGCGCGCGCGCGGTGGCGGTCGTGACCAGGGCTCGGGCCCACGCATTGCGGGCATTCGAGTCGGGCATGTCGCGCGCGACGATCGCGGCCTCGGCCAGGACGCTGGGGTCGGTCTCGGCGGCGAAGCGCAGCGCGAACTGACTGAAGGCGAGGTCGCCCGGCATGCGGCGGAACGTGCCGAAGGCGGCGACGCGCACGCGTTGCTCGGCGGCGCCGAACGAGGCCAGCGCGAGCGGCGAAACGCGCGCGAAGTCGCCGACATTGGCGAGGGCGTCGAGCGCAAGGACGCGCTGCCGTGCATCCCCGGCGCGGAGCAGCGCGGTCAGGACGCGCACGACCTCGACGGTGATAGCGTCGTTATGGCGCTGAGCGTCGCCGAGCGCCCCGTAGACGTTCGTCGCGATCGACTGCAGCGCGCTCGCGGCCGCGTCGGTCGGCTGGATGGCGCTGCGATAGCTCCACACCGCCGTGAGCACGAACGGCTCGGGCATCGCCAGATCCATCATCGAGATGAGCGCACGCTCCTTGGAGCGGGGCGTCCAGCGCGGTGTCCCGCCCCCCCCGGCCAGCACGTCGACCAGCGCCACCTGAGCCTCGTGGTGCCCGGCCGCCGCGATCGCCGCGAAGCCGACGACGACCGCCGGGTCGTCGCTCTCGGTGGCACGTCCGTCGAACGCGCGGGCCATCGCCACGACCTGGCTCGGGTAGCGCCGGAGGTAGCTCTTCAAGAGGAGGTGGGCCGACGCCTGGTTCCGGGCGAGCTCGGCCTCGAACAGCGCGAGCATCGCCGGCAGCGTCATACCCTCGACGCGCGGCGCGATGCGCGGGTCGACGTCGTAAAGGCGAGCGCGCGCGAAGGCTTCGTCCGCGAGCGCCTCGGTTGCGCCCGTCACCGTCGTGGCCAGGGGCGCCAGCGGGCGTTCGACGCGCGCGGCGCGGTAGGTGCCGACGTGCGCCGCGAGGAACGCGGTCCCCGTCGCGGTGCTGGTCGTGGTGGTCTCCTCCGACGCGTCGATGTGCGCGACGGTGCCGTGAGCCGGGTCGAGCGCGATCGCCGCCTCGGCGCGAACGACGCGCGTGGAAATGCCGCCCGGGAGCGCGCCGCCGAGCTCGCTCGGGGCCCCGTAGATGCGGCTCTTGGTCTTGGTCACGCGCACCGTGCCCGTCGCTGGATCGGGCGCGCCGACCACGTAGCGCGCGTCGACGACGACGCCGGCGCTCTGCTCGGTCGCGTCCCACGCGGCGGCATCCGCCTGCGTGGCGAAGACGACCTGCAGCGGCTCGACCAGCCCGCGGATCGTGCGCGCGAGGTCGTCCGGATACTGGCGCATGAACGCGAATGATCGCATCGCGCCCTCGGGCGAGACGCGCACGACGAACGGCGCCTCGAGCAGCGCGCGGCGCGGATCCGCCGCGCCATCGATACGCGCGTCGACCGCCTGGAGGCGGGCTGCCAGGACCCAGCCGCCCCCGTCGCGGCCGACGACGCGCCACTGGAGCGTGGCCGTCAGGTCATAGTCTGCGGTGACGCGCCGCGAGGCCGCGCCCGGCGTCCGCGGTTTCTGCCCGAGGCCATCGGAGACGTTCGCCGCGAGCAGACCGTAGTCGACGTCGAGCACACCGGCCGATCGGATCTGGTAGATGCGACTGTCGCCGGGCGCCAGGCGTAGGGCCAGCGCGGGGGTGCCGGTCGCGACCGGTACCGGCTGCGTGGCGGGTCCGCCGAGGGGGCTCCCGGCGGCGGCAGGTCCGGCCGCGCCGAGCACCACCGTGAAACCGAGAAGCGCCGCGCGTCCCCACGCTGCGGCTCGCCTGTGACGTCGGTCCATGTCCACTCCTGGGTCGTGAGGGTGCGTCCGCGTGCGCCCACACCGGGTCGCGCGTGCACCGCAACGCGAAAGGAAACCTGTCGTTCGAACGGGAGGCGTCGCGTGACGACACGGCGCCTCATGCTAGAACGAGTGCACGTTCGCCCTATTGTGGGGTTGTGTGAAGCGCCACAGGCGAAATTGCACACACGCCCCGGCACGAAGCCGTTGCGCGGGGTGCGCCGGTGATCGCGGCCGCGCGGTCAGCTCCCGAACGGCACCGTCACGCCGGGGTAGTGCCAGCGCAGGGCTTGGAGATCGACCTTGCCGCGCGCGCCGAGCGCCACGCCTTCGGCGCGGAGCAGCGCCTCCTGCAAGCTCGCGCGCCCCAGCTCCCCGCGCCAGCTGACCATCGCGTGGGCGTTGATGACGCGCTGCCAGGGGACGTCGCTGTCCGGCGGAAGCGCGGAGAGCGCCCAGCCGACGTGGCGCGCAATCCTTGGTGTACCAAGCATCGTGGCGACGTCGCCGTAGGTCGTCACGCGCCCGAACGGGACCATGCGAACGAGCGCGTAGACGCGGGCGTGGAAACCCTCGCCGGTGGCACGCGGCTCGAGGCCCGGGTGGACTTCGCTCGCGAAGAGCGCCTTGCGCTTGCCCGCGACGTCGCTCGCGAAGAGCGCCCTGCGCTTGCCCGCGACGTCGCTCGCGAAGAGCGCCCTGCGCTTGCCCGCGAATTGCGAGCGTTCAGCGCGCTTGGAGGACATGGCGGATCCCCTCGGCGATGACGTCCGGCACCTCTTCCTGGAGGAAGTGCCCGGCCTCGGTGCGCCAGACCTTCGCGTGCGGGAGCGTCTTCTCGATCCAGCTCAGCACGCGGCCCAGAACGGGATCGCGCTGCCCCCAGACGATCGCGCTCGGCCCTTGGAAGGACGCCACGAACGCGTGGATCTCCGCGAGCTCGGGGATGCTCGGATGCGCCAGCGTATCGGGCACCATGCGCGCGAGCGCCAGCGGCGCGACGTTCGTGCGCGGATCGAGAAGCGGCCACACATACGCACGCCACGCGGCCGGGCCGATGCTCGTGCGATCGCCCTGCGTGAGGTTCATGAAGGCTTGCGGAAAGAGGCCGAGTCGGAAGGCCAGATCGCTCACGACGCGCGTGTGCGCAAAGCGATGGAACGCGGTCGGCCGGAAGCCCGCGCGCGGCGGGCTGACCGAGGTGTTGAGCAGCACCAGACCCGCCAACGACGCGGGGCGCGAGCGGATCGCCGCGAGCCCGATCGGCGCGCCCCAGTCCTGCCCGACGAACGTGAAGCGCGGCGTCGGCGGCCCGAGCTCGCCACGCGCGAGCGCATCGAGAAAGGCGCCAAACCAGGCGCGGTGCTGCGCCAGCGTGTGGGCGCCCACGTCGCGCGGCTTGTCGGAGAAGCCGAGGCCGATGAGGTCCGGCAGGATGACGCGCACGCGGGCCGTGGCCGGGTCGAGCGCGGCGACGACCTTGCGCCAGAGGTAGCCCCAGGTGGGGTTGCCGTGCGCCATGACGATCGGCGTCCCGTCGGCAGGGCCGGCCGTCATGACGTGCATGCGCATCGGCGCATCCGGAGTCCCGACGTCGATCAGGTGACGCTCGAACTGGAGCTCACGCGCGAGCCATCCAGGGATCGAAGGTGGATCGTGGCGCATCGTGAGCTCCTCGTTCGTTGGGCCGAATCAGCGGCCAAATCAGCGCGCCTCAGGCCTTCGCGAGACGCCGCAAGACCGTCTGCAAGACGCCGCCATTGCGGAGATACTGCACCTCGACCGGCGTGTCGACGCGCGCGCGCGCGGCGAACGTGATGGCGGTGCCGTCGGCGCGCGTGGCCGTGACGTGGATATCCGACAGCGGCGTGAGGCCGTCGTCGACCGCCACGTCGAACGTCTCGTGCCCCGTCAGGCCCAGGTTTTCTGCGCTCTGGCCGCCCTTGAACTGCAACGGCAGGACGCCCATCCCGACGAGGTTCGCG
>SXIE01000427.1 GCA_005772945.1 Pseudomonadota bacterium | reverse complement strand
GCCGCGGCCGCGCGCGCGACCTTGCGAACATGCGCGGTGATCGCGCGGTCGGTGCGCGCCGCGGCGCGGGATCCGCGCTTGGCGCGCTTTTGCGTACGGACGGCCTTGGTGGCCGCTTCGATGTCGCGCAGCGACGCCGCCGAAAACGGCTTGTCGCCCACGAGCTCGTCGTCATGCACGAACTCGCCGGGGTCCTTGTCGACTCTGGCAGCCTTGCAGTAGGTGAGCAGGGCATTCGCACGCGACAGTCCGATGCGGGTCGCGTCGGTCCGCGAGTAGCTGCGCACGACCCGCAGGATCTCGAAGGCCTGCGAGGTCGCGACCGAGATCTCCCCGGCGATGTACTCCTTGAAGGTCCCGTAGCTCATCGCGAGGTAGAGACGCTCGTCCTTGATGCGCCTCAACCCGAGGCCGATCTCGAAGAACGCTCCCGCGACGGTGTGAAGATCACGGCGGATACTATCCGTCAGACGAATCGCCTCGCTGCGCTGCGCGGCCAACTCCTGGCTCGTGACCGGTTGCAGCGCCGGCGGCGTTGCCTGTTGCTCTGACGAATCAGGAGCTCGCTTCATGGCGCAAGCTTGCCATGGCCACGAGAAACGGAAAAGTCCGCCCGGGCGGACTTTGGCGCAGGAGCCCAGGAATCGGCTCCGAGAGACCCTTTGAGCGTCTCTCGTTGCGACGTTCCGGGGCCGGCCGAGCGTGAGCACGTGACGGGGTTGGGCGCGGCGTTACGTCGACCCCGGGGGCGTTGGCCCCTGGCGTTCAGTGGATGATCGCCGGGATCGCGGCGCCGGGACGCGCGGGGGGAATCGGCGCTGGGGACGGCTCCGGCGTGGGGTCCGCGGCAGGGACGGGGTCCGGCGCCGGGACCGGGACCGGAACCGGGACCGGAAGCTGGCGCGCGACTGGCGCACGTCGCGCGGGGGGCGCGCCTCCTTTGCCGCGCGCGAAGAACGCCTCGAGCAGGTCGCGCACCGGCACCGCGCCCTTGACCGTCCATTGCTCGCCCTCGACGATCAGCGCGGCGACCGCGATATCCGCGGCCCCCCCTTCCCAAGCGGCCTCGCCGCCATCCCGCCCGTAGGCGACGAACCACGAGTAGTTCCTGAGTGCCGCCTCGTCGTCGTGCCCCGAGAGCGTCCCCGACTTGCCGGCGACACGCACGTTCCCGAGCCGCGGGACGCCCTTCTTTTCGAAGAACTTCCGCCCGGTCCCTGATGTAATCGTGGCCTCCATGAGCGTGCCGACGGCGGCCGCGACCTCGGGCGAGACGGCCTCGAGCCACTTGGTCGGATGGAACTGGAACACCTCGCGATCGCCCTCGGCGGGGCGCGTCGCACGCCGCACGAGCTGCGGCGCCATGACCGTCCCGCCGTTGCCGATGGCCCCCGCGATGAGCGCGGCGTGCAGCGGCGACAGCGTCGTCCCCTCGAACCCGGCCGCGCTCCGGACGTAGCCGAGGCGGCTCGCGCTCGGGATGACCGCGCTCGACACGCCCACCTGCCACATGAACGGAATGCGCGCGCCGAAGCCGAAGCGGCGCGCCATCGCCTCGAGCTGCGCGGGCTTGAGCAGCTGGTCTGCCCAGCGCGCGAACGCGGTGTTGTTGGAGCTGCCGAGCGCCTCGGCCAAGGTCTCGCACTTCGTGTCGCGGCGCGCGTTCGGCTTGAGGTGATAGAGCGTCAGCTTGCTCGCCCCACCGTGCGTGCACGTCTTCGACTCGGGCGTCAGCCCTCCGTCGGCCATCAGCGCCGCGGCCGTGATGATCTTGAAGATGCTCGCCGCCGGCGCCGCGCTCTGCAACGCCAGGTGCTTCAAATCCGGGCGCCCCTCGGCGTGCTCGGCCAGCGCCAGGATCTCCCCCGTCGACGGCCGAATCGCCACCACGGCCCCCCACCCGACCCGATAGCGCGCCAGCGAGTCCTCGGCCGCGCGCTGCAACGCCGGATCGATGGTCAGCTCGACGGCCGTCCCGTCCTCGAGGTGCTGCACCAGCGCCGCGCCCTCCTCTTGCGCGTGACGCGGGTCGATCTCGGCCGCCGGAATCGTCCAGTTCGCGATGGCCTTGGGCGCCAGCTCGAGCCCCTTGGCCACCCCGCCGACCGCCTGCCCTTCGGTCCTGAGCGGCAGGACGCGTGGCGCCTCGGGCACCGGCTTCGCGCGCGCCGCGGCCGACGCGGCTGACGCCACACCCCCCCCCGACCCCGCGCCGACGACCCACACGAGCCCCGCCGCGAGTCCGACCCCGAACGCCAGGCGCAGCGTCTTGCGGGGGTGTTCGGTCGCTTTCTGATCGGTGGGCGCGCGGAAGTTCGGCTTCATCGCGGCCGACCATGGCGCGCGCGCAGATCGGCGTCCAATTTTTGCCTCGCAGGGTCGCTCTTGGCGCGTGCCCGCACACGAATTGCTTGGTGTTCAACAGATCCCATTGACGCCCTCGGGAACCCGTGGCAACACGCGCAGCGTGGCGGTTCCCGGGGCGATTCTCCTTCATCGATTCGTCGAGCACGCGACGCGCGCCCCTGATACCGAGGGGCTGCGGGTCGTGACGCGCGGGCGTCGCTCGCGCTCGGGCGCGCGCGCCGACGACGCGGTCGAGGTCGTCTCGGTCGGCGAGCTGCTGGCACGCGCACGCGCCGTCGCCGCGGGCTTGCTCGGACTCGGCGCCGAGCCCGGCGCACGTGTCGCCATCGTCTCGTGGACGCGCGCCGAGTGGGTCATCCTCGACCTGGCCTGCCAGCTCGCCGGGCTCATCAGCGTCCCGATCTTCCCGAACGAGCTCGCCAGCAACTGCCAGCGCTTCCTCACCGCCAGCGACTGCCGCTTCGCCGTCGCCGAGGACCCCTGGCAGGCGCGCAAGCTCCTGGACGCCGCGCCGCACCTGCCGGGCCCGCTCGAGCTCCTCGTCCTCGACGAGGACCTGACCCGTGCCAGCGGCGGCGTCGCGCGCTTCGCCGAGCTCGGCGCCCGCACCCCACGCACGTTTGCGGCCCTCGAGGCGCTCGGGCGCCGCGCGCTCGAGACGCATCCCGAGCTGCTCGCCGAGCGCGAGGCCGCGACCCTCCCCGACGCCTGCATCACCATCGCCTTCACCCCAGGCACCGAGGGCCAGGCCAAGGGCGTCATCATCACGCACGCCATGCTCGGCGCCGTCGTGGACGGGATCCTCGGCGTCCTTCCGACGCTCGCGACCCCCGCGAAGCCCGAGCCCGCGCCGAGCGAACCGGCCAAGACCGACAAGCCGTCTCCGAAGGCCGACAAGAAACGCCCCCCCGACGTCCAGCTCCTGACGCTGCCGCTGGCGCAGACCCTCGGACGCGTGTCGCTCTGGGTCGGCCTCGCAGGTCACCACCCGACCGGGCTCGCGCGCTCGGAAGCGACGGCCTTCGACGACGTCCGCCTGGTCGAGCCGACGTTCATCATCGGCGTACCGAGCCTCTTCGAGCGCGCCGCAACCGCGGCCCTGCGCGAGGTGCGCGACGGCAGCGGCTTCGTGCCCTTCATCGGCCGCTGGGCGCACGGTGCCAAGCGCGACGAGGGGGCGATCGATCGGATCCGGCGCGGCCTCTTCGATCAGATGATCCGCGGCGCCGTGCGCCGGCGCTTCGGACGCGGCTGCACGACGCTCATCTCGTCCGGCGCCCCGCTGCCCGAGGGCGTCGCAAACCTCTTTGCGCGCGCCGGACTCCCGCTGCGCGAGGCCTACGGCATGGTCGAGACGTGCGCCATGACGCACCTCGACAGCGGCGCGCCGCCGGCGCTCGGCACCGTCGGACGCCCTTTGCCGGGCGTCGAAGCCCGCCTCGCGCCCGACGGCGAGCTGTTGCTGCGCGGCCCGAGCATCATGCCCGGCTACTGGCGCGACGCGGCCGAGACGCGCCACGTCCTCGACGCCGACGGCTGGTTCGCGACCGGCGACCTCGCGCACGCCGACGACCAACAGCGCCTCGTCATCACGGGCCGCAAGCGCGACATCATCGTCCTCTCCGATGGCCGCTCGGTCGCGCCCCGCCCCATCGAGACCGCCCTGCGCGAAGACGAGCTCATCGCCCAAGCGCTCGTTCACGGCGAGCGCCGCCGCTACCTCACGGCCCTCATCGCGCTCGATCGGGCTGCGCTCGAGCGCTTCGCCGCTGCCGAGTCCCTGCCCGGCGACTTCGACGCGCTCAGCCGCTCGGCCAAGGTCCACCAGCACATCGACCAGGCCATCGCCCGCGTCAACACCACCTTGCCGCCCCACGCCAACATCAAGAAGTTCGCGGTGCTCGCCGCCGAGCTGTCGACCGAGGCCGGCGAGCTCACGCCGACCCACACGCTGCGCCGCAGCATGGCGGCCGAGAAGTTCCGGCCGCTCCTCGACTCCTTCTATGCGGAGTCCTTCTGATGACCACCTCGCTCGCGACGCCTCCCGGCGCCGGCACCCTCATCATCGTCCCGACCTACAACGAGAGCGACAACCTGCCGCGCCTCATCGACGCGATCTTCGCCGAGGTCCCGGGCGTCCACATCCTGGTCGTCGACGACGCGAGCCCCGACGGCACCGGCCAGCTCGCCGACGCGCGCGCCGCCCGCGACCCCCGCGTTCACGTCCTCCATCGCGCGGGCAAGCTCGGCCTCGGGACCGCCTACATCGCGGGGTTCAAGTGGGCCCTTACGCGCGACTATGCGTTCGTCTTCGAGATGGACGCCGACTTCTCGCACCAGCCGAAGTACCTGCCGACCTTCCTCGCGGCCGCCCAGGATGCAGATCTGGTGCTCGGCTGTCGCTACATGCCGGGCGGCGGCACCGAGGACTGGACGCTGCTCCGCAAGCTCGTCAGCCGCGGCGGCAACCTCTATGCGCGCACCGTGATGGGGCTGCGCTTTCGCGATTTGACGGGCGGTTTCAAGTGCTTCCGGCGACACGTCCTCGAGACGATCGACCTCGACGGCGTCACGTCCAAGGGCTATGCCTTCCAAATCGAGCTGACCTATCGCGCGCACCTCGCCGGCTTCCGGATCGCCGAGGTCCCGATCGTGTTCCCCGATCGCAAGGTCGGCCAATCGAAAATGTCAGGGCGCATCGTTCGCGAAGCGATGCTCAAAGTGATCAAGCTCCGCTTCGATCGCGCGCTGAAGCGCGCCTCGAAAGGGGCCGACGTAGCCGACGTAAATGGAGCGGGAAATGGCGCAAAGCAAGGATGACAAGCTCCCCAAGCTCGGGGGCTCTCTCGATTTTCTCCGCCTCTTGTGGGCGGTCGACCATCAGCTGCAGTCCGTCTCGAAGACGATGGCGCGCCAGCAAGGTGTCACCGGCCAGCAGCGCCTCGTCCTGCGCGTGGTCGGCAAGCAGCCGGGCGTCTCGGCGTCCGACGTGGCGCAGGTCCTTCATCTGCATCCGTCGACGATGACCGGCATCGTGCAGCGCCTCATGCTCGGCGGGTTCGTCGAGCGCGCCAAGAGCAAGGACGACGCCCGCAAGGTCGCGCTGCAGCTCACCGACAAGGGCAAGAAGACCAACGACGCCAAGGGCCCGACCATCGAGGCCCCGGTGAAACGCGCGCTCGGCCGCTTCACCGACGCCCAGCTCGACACGGTGCGCGCCGTCCTGACGGCCCTCGCCGAGGAGTTCGCCACCAAGGAAGGCACCGAGGAGGTCGGCGCCAAGAAGTCGCCTCCTGTCAAGCAGCTCGCGGCCGCAAAAAAGGTCGGGGCGCCGGCACCTTCGAAGAAGAGACTCGGCAAGAAGTAGGCGCGGCTCGGGGGCGCGAGGCCCGCGTCCCTGGCGGGCCCGCGAAGCGCTGACACATCGTTACGTTCTTGTGCTGTGAGAGGGCACAAGAATCGCCGATCTAGTTCGCATGCTTCGAACACCCCGGTCCCTCCTTCACGCCCGCGTCCTGACCGCTCTTACGATCGCGGGCGTCGTTGCCTGCGACGAAGGCGCCGCGCCCATCGAGCTCGACCCGGGGGACTATGTCGTCACGGTGGACGACCCCGTCCCGGCGATCCCCCTCGACGCGGTTCATCCGCTGCACGCCGGAGCGCGTCGACGCCTCGTCGATCTCGCGATCGCCAAGGGATCTGCCTCGGGAATCCTCGACGGGATGTTGCCGCTGCCGGCGAGTGCCGCGGTCGCGAAGGCCGACCTGTGGGCCCCGACGACGACGGTCGCCAAGCCCGCCCTCACGGCGCGCGACCAGGTCTCGACGGCAGCATCGAGCCTCGTGACCACGGAAGGCCTGAAGACCTCCACGCTCGGAACCAAGTCGTACCCGGACGGCACCTTTGGCAACGGCTGTACGAAGTCACCCTGCGCCACCAGCACAGGAACGGTCAGCTACTCGAACGCGCGCGTGTGGAGCGCCGACAGTCAATGGTTGCTGATCGGCAACCAGCTACGCCATCGGCGCTATGGGTTCCAGTGGGTCGAGGCCGTGGACACCGACACCAGTGATCCTGGCAAGTGGACGGGCACGTACCACAGCTACTTGAGCGCCTTCGGAAAGGTGCGGTTCTGGTCCCGCGTCCAACCCGCGACGATGTTCGCGGCCGTGCGTCCGCAAACGGAACGACTGACGTACCAGACCTGGACCAGCGCCGGTTGGACCGCGGGCACTACGACGCTGGTCGACGCCGGCAACTCCCAGGAAGACGACACGACGCGCTTCGTCGAGCCAACCGGATGCACGAAAGAGAAATCCGCGCGATTCGCGTTCGCGGAGTTCTTCGCTGTCAGCTGCTCACCGACCGACGCGGCCTCGAACGGAACGTGGACGAACCTGCCGGCGACGGTCCTGGCCGCCGTGAACCTCACGCAGCTGACACGCGACGGCCACGACCCATCGACCTACCCGAACCTCATCACGGCCGGCAACGCCTCGTTCCAGTCGCCGGAGCGCGCGGTCAATCGACTCCTCTACACACAGCTCAGGGCCGACTCACAGTCCAAGGGATATGACTTCTTCGAGAAGCATGGATGTCGCCGCCTGCACTTTCCGATGGCGCAGGAGCCGTTCACGACGGGCGCCATGGAGCAGCGCAGCGACGGGGTCTACGCGCCGATCCTCGAGCAGACCGGCAGCGGCAAGTTCGTCGAGCGTCTCCTTCTCTACTGCGACCGGCCGGCCAATTGGCAAACTCCCGGGTCGACCGACCCTGACTACAGCGGCTGGGACGCGCCCGCAGGCGACCTCGACGCCTCCGGAAAGCTCGACTACCGAGACATCGTCCGCCACAACGCCGAACTCTACTATGAGACGCAGACCGGCCAGGACCTCGCCATCAGCAACTGGGCAGATTTCTTCAAGGAAAATGCAGCCTGCGGCAGCAATGTGAACTGCTTTCTCGCGAAGGTCGGGGTCAAGAAGAACCGCAATCTCCAACACCGACAATTCGCCGATCTGACGCCATTTCTCGAGGGTGCCAAATACGAAGGTGATGTCATTCTCGACGTCCGCATCGCGTCGGCGCGCGTCGACGGCGGCGATGCCCCTGCAAATTACCAGGTCTCCGTCAAAGAGACCCAGCTCCTGGACGCAACCCGCTACACCATCGGCGGGCACGCGGTGTCTCTCGCCGACTTCCCGGTCGACTACGTCAACGCCTGCACCGGGGCCGCCTGCTACCATCGGGTCGCGTTCTGGGGCGCATGGAGCATGCCGGGCGGCGGCTGGGCCCTGGTCGCGCTCCAGTTGCTCCAGGACCCTACCATCGCGGACGACAAAGCTGTCGGCGACGACAAGGGACGGTTCCTCATCGCCTTTGCCCGCCTCGATCTCGATCTCGCGCACGCCCACGAGCTCCAGATCGCGACCATCAACTCCCATTCGAGCATGACCCGCGTCGCGATCGGCGACCGCCACTACGACGCCTACGTGCAGCTACACTCGAACCACGCAACCACGAACGGCACGCAGGCCGCGGTCTCGGCCGTGCTCCTGCCCGACGACGCGGCCGAGCCCCCGCTGCACAACGAAATCCTCCCGGCGGGCGACGTCGTCGCCGGCACGGACACGCGCCTCACCGGGTCGTCGCTTGGCGGCATGGCGTCCTTCACGCATCTCTCGTGCGGCGCGGCCGTTCCGAGCGACTGGAGCCAGTGGTGCGTCCTTTCGACCGACGGACTCCTCAGCCCGTACGGCGACCAGTATCGGACCCATCCCCTCAACGGTTTCGAGAGTGGCGCGTTCGGCGAGGACGAGGTCGTCGCGGTCGACGTCACCGGCATCGTCGAGCGCACGTCGGTCGCGCTGGCATCCCCGTCGGCCGTCGTCCGCGTCGGCGCCAGTTCCCGCTCTCCGTTCGTCGGCCAGATCTGGAACGATCGCTCCAACATCGCGAAGCTCGTCTGGGCGCGCCAGGCCGCGCTCAGCGGACAGGTCTACGACCTCGGCACGTTCGCCAACATGAGCCCCGACCTGACGATGGTCACCTGGAACAGCAGCTGGATGCCGGACAAGGTCCTCGACATCGCTCGCGCAACGGATCTGGACGAGAACGGCGACGGGACCCGCGAGACGCTCTCGCGTTGCGGGGAAAACGGCGTGTGGAAGACGCCGTGCGCCAAGGCAGTCTCCGGCCTCATGGCGGAGCAGAGCTCCACGGCCAGCTGCAACGTCGACACGACCTGCATCGACGGCTCGGATCACCAGGTGCTGTGGAGTCTCCAGACGTTTCTGAGTTCCGGACTGGTGAGCTGCAGCGACGGCAACGCGGTCAGTGGCGACGGTTGCTCGAGCTCCGGTTGGGTCGAGCCGTGCGCGCCCGAATCGACGCTGTGCAAGAGCGCGGTACCGGCGGCCTGCAACGACGGCAACGTCGTCGACGGCGACGGGTGCGCGAGCGAGGGATACGTCGAATTCAACACCGTGTCCTCGTGCAGCGACGGCAACACCATCGATGGCGATGGCTGTGAGGCCGAGGGCTACAAGCAGCGTTGCTCGGACGGAAACTCGACCAATGGTGACGGCTGTTCGAGCGCGAAGCTCGTCGAAGCAAGCGGGTCGCGCGTATCCGTTCAGGCCCCCGAAAAGCTGGATCGTTTCGATCACTTGCAAGCAGGGGGATCGACAGCGTGATCGCGCCGTGCTGTACGGTCGCGCGTGGACGCGGAGAAACGGATCGCAGAGCTCGAAGCTCAGCTGGTCGAGCGGGACCGACAGCTCGCGCTTCGCGATGCGGAGATCGCCGAGCTGAAGGTGACGGTCGCGGCCCTGGAGCAGAAGCTCGCGCGGTTTTCGCAGCTGGAGGCGAAGG
>SXIE01000426.1 GCA_005772945.1 Pseudomonadota bacterium | reverse complement strand
GAGGTCGAGTCCGAGGTCGAGGTCGAGCCTCCGATCGACCTCGCGCTCATCCCCCCGAAGGGCGCCGTCGTCGCCGGCATCGCCGCCAAGACGGCCGACCTCGTCGGCGGCCCCAAAGCCGAGGGCCAGCTCGGCGACCTCGTCCTCGCCAACCACCGCGCGCGCTTTCTGATCGAAGGCCTCCGCCCCGCGGGCGGCTACCGCCAGTTCGGCGGCAACCTCGTCGATGCGGATCTCCAGCCCGGCGGCGAGGATCGCCTCGGCGAGCTCTGGTTCGCGTGGAACCTCCGCGTCTTCAAACCCAGCGCCGTCGAGGTCATCGCCGACGGACGCGACGGACCCGCGGTCGTGCGCGCGACCGGTCGCACGGCCCCCTACGCCTGGGCCGATGCCATCCTTGGCGAGGCCCTCCTGGCCGACCCGGTCGACCTCGCCGTCACGTACGAATACCGCCTCGCGCCCGACACCACGACCCTCGCGCTCGTCATCACGTTCTTCAACGACCAAGCCGACACCGCCGCCGTCGAGCTCCCGCTCGTCGCCATCAACATGGGCGACGGCGCGCCCGCCTTCACCCCCGGACCCGGCCTCGCGAACATCGACGGCGGCACGAGCTGGCCCTGGACCGGCGGCGTCGGCCCGGTCCGGGCGTATGGCTTCATCGCCCCGTCGGAAGCGCCTCCGATCGAAGGCACGGTCACCGGCGAGACCGCCTGGGGCCTCACCGACGGCGAAGCGCTCCCGAGCAACACCGACGGCCGCGCCTGGGTGGCCGTCACGCGCGATCCCGACGTCCTCGCCCTCACCCCGGTCGCGCCCGACGGCCGCTGGCGCGCCGTCATTCCGCTCGACGGCGGCGGCGAGGTGCAGGTGCAGGCCTTCGCGCCCGCGCGCGGCGCCTCCGAGGCGGTCACGCGCGACCCGACGACCCCGCAAGGCTCCCCCGGGGCGGACATCGCGCTCGCGTTGCCGCCCCTCGCCGAGGTCATCGCACGCGTGCGCGACCCCGCAGGCAATCCCATCCCGGCCCAGGTCACGTTCTTCCGCGACGGCGCGCCTTCGCCGTTTGCGCCCGAATCAGTGCGCTTCGACGCCGACTGGGGCGGCAATCGCAGCGCGGTCCTCTATCACACCGAGACCCAAGCGGCGACGCACCTCCTGCCCGGCGATTACCGCGCGGTCGCGAGCCGCGGCTACTCGTGGGAGATCGCGGAGACCCGCATCACGGTGGCCCCCGGAACCACGCAGACCCTGATCTTCGAGCTCGCAAAGGCCGTCGACGATGCCGGTTGGACCGCCGCCGACTTGCACCTGCACGCCTTCTGGAGCCCCGACTCCGAGGTCCCCTACCCCGCCCGCCTCCGCCAAGCGGCCGCCAACGACGTCGCGCTGCCGGTCTTCACCGAGCACACCTGCATGGGCGACTTGTCGGCCCCGGTGGCCGCCGCCGGCGTCGCCGCGTGGGTCACGCCCGTGCCCGGCCAGGAGGTCTCGACCGTCGCCTACGGTCACTTCGGCGCGTTCCCGCTGGTGTTCGCCGCGCTCGAGGCGAGCGGCGGCGCGGTCTTCGAGCACGGCTGGGCGGGCACGGGCCTCTTCGAGGCGATGCGTGCGCAGCACGCCGGCGACCTCATCGTGCAGGTCAACCACCCGCGACACTCGACCCGGATCCAGGCCTACTTCGGCGCGATCGGCCTCGACGCGCGCGCCATGACCACCGAGCGCGCCGAGCGCTGGACGCTCGACTGGGACACGCTCGAGGTCTTCAACGACGGCTGCGGACCCAGCGGCGGCAACGCCGAGACCCTCCAAGACTGGTTCAACCTCAACGACCACGGCATCAAGAAGGCGCTCTCGTCGGGCTCGGACAGCCACAGCGAAGCCGCGGGGATCGGCCACCCGCGCAGCTGGATCGCCGTCACGCGCGCGGCCGTCGAGGCCGATCACCAAGCGATCGTCGCCCCGCTGCGCGCCCGCCAGTCGTTCGTCTCGTGCGGTCCATTCGTGCGTTTTGCTGCAAGCGACGGGACCGGCCTCGGCGGGATGACCAAGGCCACAAACGGCAGCGTTCACTTCGACGTCCACGTCGAAGCGCCGAGCTGGATGGCCGTGGACCGCGTGCGCCTCCTCGAGAACGGCGTGCCCGTCCAGACGATCGCGCTCGCGAGCTGGCCCCGCCCCGACGGGCTGCGCGCGGCCGTGCGCTACGACGGCACGCTCACCGCGACGCCGGCCGCCGACGCCTGGTACGTCGTCGAGGTCCTCGGCTCGGGTGGTCTCTGGCCGCTCGAGCCCGGCGAGGATCCCTACGCCCTCACGAACCCCATCGACGTCGACCAGAACGGCGACGGCGTCTGGACCCCACCCGCCCAAGCGCGCACGCGTCCCCAGCGCTGAACGCGAGCAGCGCGACGCGGCACCCGCCGCGTGGAAACCCGTTTCAGTCTCGGGGCCGAGACTTTTCAGTCTCGCTGGCGAGACTTTTTTGTCTCGCTGGCGAGACTCGGTCTTCGCGCGCTGTCGCGCGCCGCGTCGCGTCCGGCGACCGACGACGCCATAGACACGCGCGTGACGATTTGAGACACCTGGCCCCATGCCGAGCCTCTTGGCGATGTCGTTCGAAGGGGATCTGTCGCCGAGCTTCGAGCTCCGCTGCCTGCAGCCTTCGCGACGGCTTCCGGACGGTTGGGGCATCGGATTCTACCCGGGCGGCGACCCCTCGGCGACCGTCCTCAAGGAGCCGCGCCCACCCGCCGGCAGCATTCGCTCGCAAATCGTCGCCGCGTGGGAGCACCTCGCGTCGTCGATCTTCGTGCTCCACATCCGGCACGCGCGCTGGGGGCAGATCGCCGACGCCAACACGCAGCCGTTCCTCCGCAGCTGGGGGCGGCGCGACTGGCTCTTCAGCCACTCGGGCAGCCTCGATCAGCGCCTCGAGGTTGCAAGCGACGCGCGCTTCGAGCCGGTCGGCTCCACCGACACCGAGGCGGTCTTCTGCGATCTCATGAGCCGCATGGCGCGCGCCGGGCTCAAGACCCTGCGCGACGTCGGACCCGAGAGGCTGCGCGACTGGCTCGCCGAGCTCAACGAGCTCGGGGCGCTGACCTGCGCCATCAGCGACGGCTCGGATCTCGTCGTCTACAGCGACGCCAAGCGCGGCAGCCCGGTCTACCTCTGGCAGCTCCTGCCGCCCTACGACGAGGTCGTCTTCGGCGACGACGATCTCAAGGTCGACCTCACGCGCCG
>SXIE01000425.1 GCA_005772945.1 Pseudomonadota bacterium | reverse complement strand
TGCCACTTCTCGGGCAGCGGGCGGATGGACTTGGTGATGAGCTCGAGCCCGGTGGCATAGATCGTCGGTTCGCCGGTGCGCGTGACGAAGAGCTTGCCGCGGATCCCGATGATGTCGCCGACGTCCAGGTGGCGCTTGAGCATGTCCCAGTCGGTCGCCGCGAGGACGTCGCGCTTGGCGTAGATCTGGAGGTGCTGCGGGCCGCTCTCGCCGTGGGCGAGCGTGCGGTCGCGGAGGCGCAAGAAGCACGCCTTGCCCATCTCGTTCTTGGCCATCATGCGGCCGGCGACGGCGAAGACGTGCGCGTCCTCGGTGATTGCGTCCATCGCGGGCGGCGGCGCGGCGGCGGCGAGGGCCAGCACCTCGGCGCAGGTCGCGCTCGGGGTGAAGCGGTTCGAGAACGGCTGGGCCCCTTCGGCGCGCAGCGCGTCGAGCTTCTTGAGGCGTTCTTCGCGGACGCGATGGGTGTCGTCGGTCGACATTCGCGGACCCTATGTCTTCGCGCCTCGCATGGTCAAGGCGCATCTGGAAGGCCGCGGACGCGGCTGTTCATGCGCTTCTGGGCGCGACGTCAGTCCCAGCTGACGCTCGGGCACACTTCGCGCATCGCCGACCTGCCGGTCTCGAGGGCCGCCGCGCAACCCGGCTCCAGCACATCGCCACCGACCTCGGACCACGACTCGCGCATCTGGTCGAGGTTCTCTTGCACGGAGGCCCGCACCGTCGCCGGCATCTCCGCGATGCAGGCGCCCATGCGCGCGAGGTAGCGCGTGCACGATGGGGGCAAGGTCGAGGTCTCGGGAGCCTGCGCGTTGGTGGCGAGCTTCTGCCCGAGCAGCTTGAAAGGCGCCAGCGCGGCCTCGAAGCGTGGGTCCTCTTGAATGCCAGCGAAGCGGGCGAGCACGGTCTGCCAACGCGTCGCCAGATCGCGCATCGCGCGCGACGACATCTCGGCCATCCCGGGCGACGACACGAGCTCGGCGAGCGGCACCGCCTTGCGGTCGAGCGTGGGGAGATCGGCTGCACGCGCTTTGGCGAACGCTTCCGCCTGCATGAGGGCCGCGTCGCGCGTGGTCGCGCGCTCGAGGTGCTCGACGAGATCGGTCGCGATACCCAGCAACTCGAAGAGGAACACGCGCGCGGCCGAGAGGTCGAGGTCGGGGCGGCCCGCGACCGAGAGCCGCTCGCTGCTCGCGAGGACCGGCACCGTCAGGCGCTCTTTGCCGAAGAGCACCATCAGATCGTAGCGCTCGCTCGCCTTGGGATCCCACGCGAGCCGGCGCGTGCAGCGGTCGGCCGAGCGTGCCTCGATCCCCGCGCCGCGTAGCCGCGTGACCAGCGCGCCGAACTCCCGGCGCGCGTCGTCCGGCTTCTGGATCACCTCGACGAGCGCGTCGGCGCGCTCGGTGCCGTGACGCCAGGCGTAGGCGAGGTACTGCGACTGGGTCGGCTGCAGGGTTTGGAATCCCGCGAAGTCGTCGGTCGAGAGCGCGAGCAGGAGGCGCTGGACGAGCTTGATGTCTTCGTCCTCGGCGGCGCGTCCGACCGTGCGCGCGTCGTCGTCGCAGCGCTCGCGGATGAACGGCGTGATGGGGCCGCAGCCCGCGGTGATGGCGATGCTCAGGGCCGTCCCCGCGAAAACCAAACCGCGCCTTCGTTGCGACAAGAACGCTCGCGCCATGATCGCCTCCGTCGCCGCTTCGATACCAGGGCTTGGCGTGTGCGGCAATACGCGCGGGCCCGGCCGCGTGCGTTCGGGTTGACCGGCGGCGTGCGCTCGGGCAGCGTCCGTCCTCCGCCGAGGCCACCGCTCGCGTCGCAGAGGGAGTCCGTGGATGGGCTGGACGATTCCGACGATGTCGATGACCGGAGCCGCGTGGTTGGCGCTTGGCGCCGCGGCTTGCGGCGATGCGGGCGCGGCGCGCGACGCGTTCTGCGAGAATGATCGGGCGTGTCAGGACGGCGACCTCTGTAATGGTCGCGAGCAGTGCGAGGGCGGTCGTTGCGCCGCGGGCGTCGCGCCGAGCTGCGTCGACGGGACCGCGTGTTGGGCCGCCGGCGAGTGCGTGGTCGCACCGCCCGCGCGTGGTCCGGCGGGCTGCTCCGTGCCCTTCGCACCCGCGGTCGCGGCGGTCGCGCCCGGCATCGCGCTGCGCTTCGGTGGGGCCGGTCCGGTCGGCGAGATCGAGGTCGGTCTCGCGTCCGCGAGCGGCGCCGAGCCTTCGGAGTGGCTGGCGAGTGACCGGCTGGTCGTCCCGACGGACGCGGCGACGATCGAGGTCGTCGCGCGTTGGCGTGCGCCGGTGGTCGGCTGCGAGACGGCGCGCTTCAGGCACCGCTATGCGGTCGGGGCCGTCGCAGGGGGCGCGGGCGTGGCGGCCACCGATCCGCGCATCATCGCGTGGGCCGGGGGCTGGCGCGACCTGGCGATCGGGGACGAGGTCGATGCCCAGTGGCGCGACCCGACGCGCGCGTTGGGTCCGGGCGGCGACGACGTGTACGACACGCTCGCGCTCGGGGAGGGCGGGCGCGCGACGTTCGTCTTGGACCTGGTGGCGCGCGACGGACCGGGGTTCGATCTGGTGGTCTTCGAGAACGCGACGCCGCCGACGTTCCACGAGTTCGCGTTCG
Source organism: Pseudomonadota bacterium (assembly GCA_005772945.1). Next base: position 593 of record SXIE01000425.1, on the reverse strand, counting down.
TCGAGGTCTCGAGCGATGGCACGCATTTCGCGCGGCTGCCGTCGCGCACGACGGTGCCCGGCCCGGTCGGCCCCTACGACATGACGGATGCGACCGGGTTGGAGGGCCTCGCGGGCGCGTACCCGCTGGGGATCGGCACGCCCTTCGATTTGGCGAGCCTGCGCTACGAGCCGGCTGTCACCGGGGGCCTGGTCGACCTCGGCGCGATCCGCTTCGTGCGCATCGTCGACATCGTCGGCGACGGCCGCGAGCGCGACGCGTTCGGCGCGCCTATCTACGATCCCTCACCGACAATCGGCTCTGCCGGATTCGACCTCGACGCGATCGGCGTTCTGGATCCCGCGGCGCCCTAGTAGATCGCGCGCGCGCGGGCGTTTGAGATCGGGCGCGTCGGCCGTCTCCCGAGGTGGTGCACGGAGGGTGTCATGCTCGGGCGCGCGGTCGAGGTTTGTTCGCGGTGGGTCGTTGCGTGGGTGGTGCTCGCGGGGTCGGCCGGAGCGGCCCGGGCGAGTTGGGCCTTGCGCGAGGCGGCGCGCGCCGGGGATGTGGGGCGCGTCGGCGAGGCGCTCGCGGCTGGGGACGACCCGAGCGGC
>SXIE01000424.1 GCA_005772945.1 Pseudomonadota bacterium | reverse complement strand
GTGACACGCGACGACCCGACGTCCGGGTTCGCGCGCGGACTCAGCGGCCGCTTGGCGCGGTCCGCGCGTGAGCTCGCCCAGCGCGCCATGAGCGCCGCTATCGGCAGCGGGCTCGTGCGGCTCGGCCCCGCGCACGAGGCCGACCTCACGGCGTTCCTCGCCGACGCCACCGCGACCAATGCCTACCTCTTGGGCCAGCTCGCCCGCGGCGCGCTCGCCGACGAGGCGGTGGCCGGTACGATCGTCGGCGCCTTCCGCGCGGGCGTCCTCGAGGGGGCCGCCTGTATCGGGTCGAACCTGGTTTTGAGCCACGCGTTTCCCGAGGCGCTCATGCCCGAGCTCGCAGCCGCCGTGCGCGAGACGCGCTGGGTCGTGCGCGTCATCGTCGGCCCCGACGACGTGGTCGCCGCCTATCTCGACGCGGCCGAAGCGAACGCGGCTGCGTTTGCCGTCGATCGCGGCGGGCAGGTCGTCTTTGCCGTCGACCAGGCCACGCTCGCCGCCGACGCCCGCTCGGCCGAGCTCAGGCCCGCCCTCGCGCACGAGCTCGAGCGCATCATCACCATCGACCTCGCCATGGTGCGCGAGGAGCTCGGCTTCGACCCGTTCTCGCGCGACCTCCAGGGCTATCGACGCGCCTGGGAACGCCGTGTCGCCGAGCGCCGCTCGTGGGTCGTCGCGCCCCTCCCGGGCCCGATCCAATTCAAGGTCGACCAGGCGGCGGTCTCCGCGCACACCATCCAGCTCGCCGGCGTGTACGTGGCGCCCGACGAACGGCGGCGCGGCCTCGCCAAACGCGCCCTCGGCGAGATGTGCCATCTCCTCCTGCGCGCCGCGCCGAGCGTGTCGCTCTACGTCAACGCCGCCAACCGCCCCGCCGTCGGCCTCTACGAGGCGCTCGGCTTCCAGGCGGTCGGCGCGCTCCGGACCGCCTGGTATCGCTAGTTGCCGAGCGCCACGCGCGCGGTCAGAACAGGAACGCCGCGCCGATCCCCGCATAGAGCTTCGGATCGGGATCGTCGAGGAAGCCCGCGTCGAGGAGGCGCCGCCCGCCCTCCATCGGATCGCCGCTCAGCATCGCCATCAGGTTGACCGACTTGGCGACCTCGAACTCGATGTTGAGCCCCAGGTAGAAGCGCGCGCCCGCGTCGCGCTCCTTCGTCGCGGCGTTGGCCTCCGGACCGACCCGGTCGGTGTGGTACAGCATCCCGAACCACGCCGTGATCGCCGCCTTCTCACCGATCATGAGCGAGCCCTTCGCGTTCAGGCGGAAGAAGAAGCTCGAGCGGTCCTCGGCCCCGAGCCCACCGCCGATCCCCGCCTCGATCGCGGCCGCGAGCACCTTCGAGTCGACGAAGTTCCACTTGTAGAGCACCTCGATCTCGTTGATCGCGTCGAAGCCCGTCCTGAGGAACACGTTGATGTCCATTCCGTAGCCGATGCCGCCACCGGCCTCGGCCGCCAGCGGGAACGCCCACTGCGGCCAGCTCGCCATGATGCTGACGTGCCCCGTCCCCATGCTGAGCGCCCGCGCCGACAGCGGCATCGGCCGATGCTTGGTCGCCGGCTTCTTCGCGTCGGCCCCGAACGCCGCCGTGATGCGCACGATGCGGTCCGACGCCACCGCGATCTGGAACTCCTCGTGGGCCCCATCGGCGCGCTGCACCAGCACCGTGTGCGTGCCGACCGGCAGGTCCCCGACGAACGGCGTCCGCCCGATCGGCTTGCCGTTCACGAACACGTCCGCCTGCGCGCTGTCCTTGGTCTTCACCTCGACGCGCCCCGCCTGCGCCAACTCGGCCACGATCTCCGGGTTGACGCCGACCTGCAGCGGCACGTTCTTGGTCCACGGCGCAAACCCGGCCGCCTTGACCGTGAAGACGTGCGTGCCCGGATCGAGGCCCTGCGCGAGATGCGGGATCGGCTGTTCCGGTCCGCCATCGACGCTGACCGTCGCCCCGGGGACGCTCGCGGCGACGCGCACCTCGGCCTTGTCGGGCCGCACGGTCGTCGTCAACGTGAGCCGCACGACCGTCACCTCGCCCGCGCGGATCTCCGCCTGGGCCTCGCCGACATTACCTTTGGCATCGCGACCTTGGACGCTGTGGATCCCCGGCTTGATGCCGCTCCGGGTGACCGGCGCGATTCCGATGTCATCGCCGTCGAGCGTGACCGCCACTTGGACGCCCTCGCCGTTCGCCAGGACCTTGATTTCACCCGTCTCGCCGCGCGCCTTCGCGAGCTGCGCGTCCATGATCGCGCGCTGCCCGGCCTCAACCGTCACGTTCTGCGAGTAGGGCGTATGGTCGCGCAGCGACACCTCGACGAAGTACGGGCCGGGCGCGAGCCCATCGACTACGGTCGGCGTGACGCCCTTGGGCGCGCCGTTGATGCGGACCTCGGCCCCGCTGGGCGACGACGTCACGAGGATCGCCCCGCGCGCCGCCTCGGCCTTGTTGAGCACGATGTCGAAGCTGACCTTCTGCCCCTCGGCCGCCTCGACCCAGCGCTCCCAGTTCGCGTAGCCTTCTTTCTTCACGACGACCTGATGCCGCCCGGGCGCGACCGTCACCGAGTTCGGCACGACGCCCGAGACTTTGCCGTCGATCTCGATGATGGCGCCGGCGAAATCGAGGCCCGAGATGAACTCGAGCTGGGCCGGCTTGATCGAGCGGACGAGCGTGAAGACGAAGCTCTGGACCTGCGTGGCGATGGTCAGCGTCTGCAGCTGATCCTCGTAGCCATCCTTCTTGATGCGGATCTGCGTCGTGCCGCGCGGGATCTTCACGCGCTTCAGCGGCGTGAGGCCCAACGAGGTGTCCCCCGCCGGGCTCACGAGGAAGACCTCGGCGCCGGCCGGCTGCGTGTCGATGTTCGTGGCGGTCTTGTAGACCGGAGCGGCGTGCGCCAGGTCGGCCGTGGCCGTGAGGGCCGCCAGCGGGGCGACGGCGAGCGCGAGCGCGAGGAAGAGGGCTTGACGCATGGGGGAATCCTTAGTCTGACAGCGCCGGGGAACTTAGCGCGTGGCGAGAACGAGTCAACCAGCACCTCTTTGGCGCTGCTTCGCGACGACGGCGCCCGGACTCGAGCGGGTCTTGGCAGCCGAGCTGCGGGCGCTAGGGTACGCACGCGTCGAGATCGGACCGTCGGGCGCCGGCTTCATGACGGATCGCGCCGGGTTCGAGCGCGCCGGACTCACGCTGCGCACGGCCCACCGCCTGCTCTGGGTGCTCGCCGAGATCGGCGCGGCCGACGCCGATGATTTGTACACCAACCTTCGCAAGAGCGTGCACTGGGAGGGCCTCATCCCCCCCGACCGCACGCTCGCGGTGGACGCCTCGGCGCGCGACAACGCCGCGTTGCGCGACGGTCGCTTCGTCGCGCTCAAGGCCAAGGACGCGATCGTCGACACGGTGCGTGACGCGCGCGGGACGCGCCCCTCGGTCGAGCTCGAGGCGCCCGATGTGCTCGTGCGCGTGACGGTGCGCGGTCCGCGCGCGATCGTCGCGCTCGATGGGGCCGGCAAGGCGGCGCTCCACGCGCGCGGCTATCGCCTCATTTCGGGGCGCGCGCCGCTGCGTGAGACGCTGGCGGCCGGGGTGCTCATGCTCGCCGGTTGGACCGGGGCCGAGCCGCTCGTGGATCCCTGGTGCGGCTCGGGCACGCTGCCGATCGAAGCGTCGCTCTTGGCGCGCGGCGTCGCGCCGGGGACGCTC
>SXIE01000423.1 GCA_005772945.1 Pseudomonadota bacterium | reverse complement strand
GTCGCGGCCTGGCTCGGCGACGACGGCGCCGCCGCGGTCATGAAGGTCGGCGATTGCCGCGCGTTCGCGCTCGTCGAAGGCGCCTGGCAGCAGGCCACCCCGCGCGACGACGCCGATCGCGATGGCGGCCTCACGGCCTGGCTCGGGCGCGAAGTGGCCGCGCCGCCCATCGTTTCTCGCCGCGGCGTCGACGCCCTCGTCCTGGCGACCGACGGCTGTTGGCGCCTCGGCGCCCCGCGCGAGCTCATCGCCGAGCCCTTCCGCGCCGCCCGCGATCTCGTCGCCAGCGCCCGCCGCGGCGGCGAGACCGACAACCTCACGGCCGTCGCGCTCGTGCGCGTACCCCAACTTCCGAGCACCGAGTCCTTCTCCCCGCGCAGCGTCGACGACGCATTTTCCGTCGGCGCACTCCTCGCCGGCGCGCTCCTCTTCTTTCTCGCGGGCCTCCTCGCCGCCGCCCTCTGGGCCACTGGAGGTGCCTCGTGATCACCGCTTTCTATGCGGCATTGACGGTCCTCGCCGCGAACGCACCGGCACCCACGCCCGCCCCCAAGCCCCCCCCAACGCCCGGCCCGGCCGTCCACCACATCCTCATCCTCGACGACTCCGGCTCGATGGAGTCCGACTTCGATCCCCAAGGCTACGGCCTCGCCGTGCCGGCGATCTACGACGCCGTCCTCGGCGCCTCCCGCCTCTCTGCGTTTCTCCTCGCGCAACAGTTCCCCGGCGGCCCCGTGCCGCGCCTCGGCCCCGCCGACTACCTCGAATACCCGCGTGAAAACGGAACCTTCTACGCCAAGTCGATCCGCGCCGCCCTCACCGAGGCCGAAGCCCAACCGCCGACCACCCGCGTCGAGATCGCGCTCGTGACCGACGCCGAGCCCACCGATCCCGCCGCGAAACGCGCCCTCGATCAAGCGCTCGCCTCACACCCCAATGTCCGCTTTCGCTGCGTCCAGCTCGGCACCAGTGACCCCGGCGATCTCTGCACCGCCAGCACCTTCGCGCGCGACGGCTTCGAGCTCGCGCGCGTCATGACCGAGGCGCTCGCGAACTCCCTCGGCAGCATCTCCCGCTGGGGCAAGGCCAAGCCCGGCGAGACCATCGACCTGGGCACCTTCGGACCCTACGTCAAGCGCGCCCACGTGCTCCTCCTCGGCGCCCGCGCCGGCGACGATTTCAGCGCCGAGGTCCTCGCTGGCGACGGCCAACGCCACCCGCTCACCACGCGCTACACACGGCCCGTCGTGGCCCAAGCCGACCTCGCCGCACTCATCGCGCAAATCGGCCGCAGCAACGCGCGCGGCCGCATGCCCGGAGGCCTCCAAGAGCGCCGCCTGGTCCTCGCGACCTTGCGCCTCGAGGCCCTCCCGGCGAGCGACAAACCCTGGCAGCTCCGTCTCGGGAAGGCCGACGGACCGGTCGCCTGGGGCCTCATCCTCGAATACGATCTCACCGCCGCGATCAGCGCGCCACCCGCCATTTCAGCCGACGCCAAGTACTTCGAGGTCCGCTCGGATCTCGGCCACGCCGGCGCCCACCTCGGCGACCCGAAGGCGATCGCCGCGCTCGGCTTCGTGCCCAAGCTGATCGCCACGCCGCACTGCGCACCGACGTCGAAAGTGCGTTGCCCTGACCCCATGACGTTCGCGATGACCGTCGCCAGCGATGGCTACGCCTCGGTCCGCGTCCCCGCCGACCCGACCACGCCGATCGCCTCCTGGTCCCTCCGCGTCGACTGGATCGCCCCGACCGCCGACCTCGCGTCGCCGACGGCCACGACCGTGCGCGAGTCCCTCGGACGCGCCGACGTGGCGGTCACGCCGACCCCACCGCCGCCGCGCACGCCGCCGCCGTCCACGACCCCGTCCCCGTCCCCCTCTCCGGCGCCGCCGCCGACCCCGCCGTCCGCCGCCGCGCCGCCGCCCCCGACGACCGCCACACTCCCGATCCAACGCTGGATCCCGCCGGTGCTCGACGTCCCGAACTGGACGATCGAACACTCCGACTTTGCCTACACGATGACGGTCCAGTCCTCCGACGGCCACCGCCTGAAGGGCGCCGAAATCGACGCCGAAAAGCTGTCCGCGGCGCTCGTCGTCGACGGTGCCGAGCAGCCCATGAAGCGCGTCGGCGACGCCTTCGCGGCCACCCTCGCGGCCGGCGCGCCCGGCACGCGCAAGGTCCAGATCCGCCTTCGCTACCCCGGCGGCGAGGTCACCTCGAACGACGATGCGATGGACGTCCTCCCCGACGCCGCCGTTCGCCTCGCGCCGCGCACCGACTTCGGCGCCGTCGACGCAGGCGGCGACGCACTCGCGCGCTGCGAGGCGCTCGAACTGTCGAAGAGCCGCCGCCTCGACGCGGTCGACCTCCGTGCGCGCCGCCTCCCAGGCGCCTTCGAGAGCCTCCAGGTCACCCTCCGCCGCGGCGAATGGAGCCACGTCCTCACGCGCGAAGAGGCCGTCACCATCCCCCGCGCCGCCGATCCGGCGGCCGCACTCGAAGTCTGTTGGGCCCCGCCAGGCTGCGACGACGCCCCCGATGACCCGCACGAAGTCCTCGCGCTCGAGCCCGCCGATCCCCGCCTCCAGACCCCCGATCGTCAAGCCGAGACCCGCCTCGTCGCGACCGTCGTCCCCGCCACCTGGCTCCACTGCAACCTCTGGTGGGTCCTCATCGTGGGCGGCACCTTTCTCTTCTTCCTCATCGCCTGGGGCTACGTCCGCCCGCACGCCTTCCCGGCCGGCGCCATGGTCCAGGTCGCCGACCACGAGCGCCGCCTCGCACGCGACCCCGGGCGCCCTCTGCGCGTCGTTCCCTGCGGTCGCCGCGGCTTCTATCGCACGGCCACCTGCGCCTTTGACGGCTCGGGCTTCACCGTCAAGAAGACGCGCCCGCATGTCGTCCTCCTGCGCGCCGATCGCGGCGCTCAGATCGCCCTCGTCCCGCGCGGCGCCACCCTCGAGCGTCGCCAGCGCGGCGCCTGGGTCCCCATCGATCGAAGCGTCGAACGCCACATCATGGCGGGCGCCATCTACCGCGTGAACCAGTCCTTCTTTTTCAAGGTCATGGCCTGACCGGAGGCATCCCATGCTGCTCGGAACCGACAAACTCGCACCGACCTTTTTCATCGGCCTCGGCGGCAGCGGCGGTCGCGTCGTCGACGTCCTCGCGCGCCGCCTCGCGGCCGAAGCGACGAGCACGCGCTTCCTCGATCTGCTCCACTTCCTGGTCGTCGACACCGATCAGAATGACCTCGATCGGATCCACGGTCGCGTCCTGAAATCGAACATCGCGCTCGCGAACAAACCCCGTCGCATCGCGCTCCATCGCGGCGAAGAGGCCGGTCTGCCCGAGGACCGCCGCGTCACCTCGTGGGTCCACCCGTGGTACCGCTTCCGCGAGGCCTCGAACGCGGGCGCGGGCCAAATCCGCCTCGAAGCCCGCTACTCCCTCCACGCGCAGCTCGCCCAAGGCGCGCCCGACAACGTCGAGCAGCTCGTGCGCCACGGCCTGCAACGGGCTCTCCGCGCCCGCGAGCCGAACCGCGCCTCCGAGCGCATCCGCTTCCACATCTTCGCCTCGCTCGCGGGCGGCACCGGCTCGGGCGCGGGCCTCGTCGTCGCGAATCTCCTGCGCAAGCTCGCCGCCGAGCACGGCGCCCAAGCCGAGGTCTTCGGGCACTTCCTCCTGCCGTCGCTCTTTCGCGACAAGGTCGCCTCGCCGCTCGTGCCGAAGATCAACGCCAACGGCTACGCCGCGCTCAAAGAGATCGAGCGCGCGCAGGAGCTTCGCTACGAAGGCGGCCCCGAAGAAATGGAGCTCGTGTTCTGGCCGGGTGCCGCGCAGGGCCGCACGCCAAGCGCTGCTGATCGCATTCGCCAGGCGCCTTTCGATTGGGTCTACGTCATCGATCGACCCGAGGCGATGGCGGTCGAGGAGATCTACGCCGCCGCCGGCGAGGCCGCGTACCTCCAACTCTTCACCCCGATCCTCGGCTACCAGGAGCGCGAGGCCGACAACTTCCGCCAGCTCCAAACCCGCCTCGCGGCCGGCTACTTCGCGCTGCAAAACGGCGCCATCGGCGCCTCGGTCATCGAGTTCCCGCGCGCCCGCCTGACGAAATACTGCGCGCGCCAATGGTCGATGCACGCGCTCGCGCGCTTCGTCGTCGCCGGCACCGAGGAAGGGCAGGGGCTCATCCACGATCCGGAGTTCCAAGCCCTCTCGGAGACCGAGCAGGGGCGCCGCCTCGACCAGTCCTTCGTCGCGTTCGTGCAGAGCGAAGCGCGCCAAGAAGACGACGCCAAGCGCCCCGGGCCCTTCGCCGAGATCGCGCGCCTCGAGTCCCAAGGCACGAACCTCCTCACCGCGCTGCGCAAGCGCTTCGAGCTCGAGCTCCAAGCCGCCGAAGATGTCATCGACATCGACTCGATCAACGCCGCCGCCGTCACCCCGGAAAACACCTCGCTCAACGCCGCGCGCGACAACCTCGGGCGCGATGTCCAGCGCGTGCGTCAAGCCCTCGCCGTCCGCGCCTCGGGACTCGAGCGCGATCTCGCCAGCGGCCAGTGGCTGACGAAGTTCTTCGAGACCTACCAGGTCTCACCGCTCGGTCAGCGCATGCTCCTGGTCGAGGTCGATCGCCTCGCCCGTGACGAGGTCCAGAGCGGCCTTCCGCCCGAGGATCGCGCGCGCGCCCAAGCCTGGTGCTTCTCGCCGTTCGAGGATCCGGAGGCCGCGAAATATTTGGTACTCCAAGCATCGGATCCGTCGACCTGGCGCGTGGATCAGCCGGAGATCCGGCGCCAGATCGAGCGTCTCGAAGGCGGCCTCGAGGACGCCGCGCGCCGCCTCTTCAAGAAGGAGCAAGCCTTCGGCGAGCGGCGCCACGCGGTCGTGTCGTTCTTCAATTCGCTCCGCGACACCGCGCGCGACGCGATGGTCGTCGAGTTCTGGCAGCGCGTCGCGCGCGCCCTCGAAGCGCAGGTCGCCCAGCGTCTCGACGTCTTCCGCGCGATGGCCAAGCAGGGCATGGCGCTCTTGCGTCACCTCGGCGCTGAGGCCGAGCGCTGCCGCGAGCGCGGGCTCGCGATCCCCGAGGTCGCCGCCGACACCACGGCCGCCGCGACCCTCACGCCCAGCGATTTCCACTTGGGATCCGAGGTCTTCCACGACGAACGCGCCGGCGTCCGCGCCTGGGATCACGTCTGGAGCTTGGCGGTGAAACCGTTCCTCCAGATCGCCACGCCCGACGTCCTCGCCGTCGTCAATCGCCATCTGCAGGCCAGCGCCGGCGTGCCCAAGGCCGGCAAATCCTCGGATAGTGGGGCCCCGCGCAAGGTCGGCCACGCCCAACGCGTGCTCGTTATGGTCGCGCGCGACCTCGATCGCCTCGCCCAAGAACGCATCACCCGTCTCCTCGATCGCGACCGCCCGCTGGGGCTCGCGAACGGCCTCGTCATGGAGGCCCGCCTCGCCGCGCTCGAGTACCGCGCGCCCACGCTCGAAGCCCTCGAAGCCGCCCCCGCGCGCGCCGTCTCCGACTACCTGCGCGAGAAGCTCGGTCGGGTCGCGGCCATGTCCCGCCCGCTCGGACGCTTCGACGAGCCGGTCCTCGCCGGCGGCGAATTCTCGCCGTATCGCCCGCGCTTCTATGGGATCTCCGTCGAGCATCTCCGCCAAGAGCCGACGCTCGGCGACGCGCTCGGCCTTGCCGCAAGCGGCTTCGAGCGCCTCGAAGACTGGGGCTCGCCCGACCTCGTGTCGTTCTATCAGGCGACGCTCGGCGTCCCGCTCTACGCGTGGGTCGAGGTCGCCGGGCCCCTCGCGCGCGCCTACGAGCACGAGGTCAAGGACGCCGCGCGTCACGAGCCGCTGCAGATCGACCACCGCTGGGAGGAGCCCGGCTTCCACGGCGCGCCCGGCCCCGGCCTGCCCGGCCTCGATCCCGGTCGCCGCCAGCGCTGGGAGGAGCGCATGGCCCACCTCGGCGCGCGCGCGACCGACACCTTCGTGCGCGCCTTCGCGGCCGGCTTGGTGACGTGCGCCTCCGAAAGCGGCCAGCGCCGCTGGAGCTGGGTCTATCGCGGGAAAGAGGCCGATCTCGGCCGCGGCGCGACGGCCGCGATGGGCGCCTGGGCGTGCCTACCAGAGGGCCTCGCAGGCCCGCTCGACGAGGCCGCCCGCGAGACGCTCGGCCACGGCGACCCCGCCCGCGCCCGCCTCGACACAGCGCGCAAGCTCCTCGGCGGCTGGCGCTTCGACGCCGAAGCGGACGGCCAGCTCAGCGAGGCGCAGGCCCTCGGACGCTTGATCCAAGCGCTCGAGCAGGCCCGCGAGGCGCTCGGCCGATGATACCGCTCCAGCTCGTCTTGGCCCGCCCCGCCTCCGGGTTCGAAGGTCCGATCGCGTGGGAAGCCCTCCAAGCCACGCTCGAGGCGTCCGCGCGGCGTCTCGTGCAGGCCGGCGCGCTCCTTCAGATCGTGCCGCCGGGGGCGGATCCGGCGCGCCTCGCGAGCGCGCTTCTTTCTCAGGGCGCCGCCCAACACGAGGCCGGTTTCGTGCGCCTCGTCGTCGGCTCGGGCCCGCTCGGCGCCGCCTCCGCGACGACCGTGCCCACCCCGACCTGGTCCGCGCGCGTCCGCTTCGAGGCGTCTCCAGCACCTCTTGCCGCCCCATGCGATCCGCTCGCGACCGCACCGAGTGCGCCCGCAACCCAAGCCGACTGGCACATCCCGGCCGAGGTCGGACCGCGCCCGCTGACCGAGTCCGACCGCCTGCAGATCCTCGCCAATACGCTCGCTCTTCTCGCCGATCTCGCCCGCACCGACGACGCCCGCCCCGCGCTCGCGACCGCCTTCGAAGCGCTCGCCGCGCACGGAACCCTCCTCGTCAGCCAGGCCCGCCTCCCGCTCCGCGCGCACCGTGACGCCCTCGTCACGCGCTACGCCGGCGCCGTCGCCCGCCGCTGGCGCGACGACCTGCGTCTGCAATATGGTACGTACACCAACGATTCCATCGACGCCCTCCCAGCCCTCGGCCCGCCGCCGGTCTCCCTCTCCGCCGCCCTCGCGCCCGCCGCTCACGCGCTTGGCGAGCGCCTCGCCGCCGCCCCCACCGCAACCGCCGCCGAGGTCCACGCCGCCGCCGTCACCGACGTCCG
>SXIE01000422.1 GCA_005772945.1 Pseudomonadota bacterium | reverse complement strand
TCGCGAACGGGATCGACAGCGCGACGATGAGCCCACCGCGGAGCGACCCGAGCAGCAGAAACAGCACGCCGATCACGAACAGCGCGCCTTCGCCGAGGTTGATGGCGACCGTCTTGATCGTGCGGTTCACGAGCTCGGAGCGGTCATAGAAGATGTCGAGGGTCATACCCTTGGGAAGCGCATCCGCCAGCGACGCGAGCTTCTCTTTGACCGCCGTGACGACCTCGCGGCCATTGGCCCCGACCAACATCATGACGATCCCGGTCACCACCTCGCCGCGTCCGTCGCGCGTCACCGCACCCTGCCTGAGCATGGGCGCAAAGTGCACGCGGGCGACGTCGCGGATGCGCAGCGGTACCCCATCGTCGCTCGTCGACACCAGGACTTCGCCAACCTCGTCGAGGGTCTGGATTTGCCCTTGGCCGCGCACGAGCACCTGCTCACCCGCGCGCACGATGTAGCCGCCGCCGGCCGCGCCATTATTCTCCTCGAGTGCCGTGAATACGCGCTCCATCGAGACGCCCAGCGCACGCATGCGCTCGGGCAGAATCTCGACCTCGTAGGTCTTCAGCTCACCTCCGAAGGAGTTCACTTCGACCACCCCTGTAACCTTCCGGATCTCGTTCCCGACGAACCAATCGAGCTCGCTCCGGAGCTCCATCTCGGTATGGCAATCCTCGGTGTCGATCGCGACTCCACTCGCATCCAGCGGGCACATGCGGTCGCTCTTGACCTCGAACTGCAAGATCTCGCCGAGTCCCGAGCTGATCGGCCCCATCTCGGGCGATCCGTCCGTGATGGATTCGCGCGCATCGACAAGGCGCTCGCCGACAAGCTGTCGCGTCTTCATGAGATCGGTCCCCTCCTCGAAGACGACCGTGACCGAGGACAGCCCGAACCGCGAGACGCTACGGATTTCCTCGACCCCCGGCAGGCCGCTCATCGACGCCTCGACCGGCGCGGTGATGCGGCGCTCGACATCGAGCGGCCCCAAGGCAGGTGCGTTGGTCAGGACCTGGACCTGCACGTTGGTGATATCCGGGACGGCGTCGATGGGGAGTTCGAGCGCGCTCTTCACCCCCAGGGCCGCGACGAGCGCGACGAATGCGAACACCAGCAACCGCCACTTCAGACACAAGAAGACCAGGCGATACATCATGGCAACCTCCTTAGTGTTCGTGGCCTTCTGAGATCGAGCCGCTCGACAGAGCGCTCTTCAGGACGAAGCCGCCGTGAACCACGACCGTCGCTCCCTCTTCGAGTCCCGCAAGCACCTCGACGAAGCCGCTCGCGCGGCGCCCCAAGCGCACCGGTTTGGGTACAAACGTGCGTTCCTCGTGACCGGGGACGAACACCACGTCCTGTCCCTCGACGACGGCGACGCCATCGGCTGGGACGACGATGGCACGGCCACCATCGCCGGCCAGCTCCACCATGGCGAACATGTGTCCGCGGAGGCGCGGATCGGCGGCCGTGAGGTGGATGCGAACCGATAGGGAACGCGTCGTCTTGTCGAGGCTCGGTGCGATCGAGCTGACGCGACCCTCGAGCGCGACATCGGGGAACGCATGCGTCCGCACGATGACCGGTGCATCCACGGCGATCTTGGCGATATCGAGCTCCGGCACGAAGGCCTCGACGAAGATGCGACTCGGATCGGTGATCGTGAACGCCGCCTCGGCGCTGGCCGACTCGCCAATGACCGCATGAATGGCCGCGATCGTCCCGGCGATCGGCGCCTTCAGCGCGATCTCGCCGCCGACCTGCGGCCCAAAGTCCGCAAGTCGCTTCTGAATCCCCGCGGCCTCGGCACGTAGGGTTGCGACGCCCGCGCGCGCATCGGCGAGACCGCGCTCGGCGCCAACGCCTTCCTTCACCATCTCGGCGTTGCGACGAAGCTCGGCTTCGGCACCTGACAAGCGCGCACGCACCTGCGCGAGCTGCCCTTCGAGATCGGCCACGTCGGTCGAGATCAGCGCGGCGAGCACCTGCCCGACCGCAACCTTGTCCCCGAGCTTGACGTCGACTCGCGCGAAGCGACCGCCGCCGATCGGCGCCACGTGCGCGGTGCCCGCCGGATCGAAGGCAATCTCGGCGGGAAATGCGCCGCCCCCGCTGATGACGCGGCGTTCAGCCTTGCCGACCTTGATGTCCGAGACTGCCATCGCTTCGGCGCTGAGCGTAATCTCCGGGTGCTCCTCGCCGCGCCCCCTCGGCGCCTCCGGTGCGGGCGCTCCAGGTGTGGCGTCGGTGCCGCCGCAGGCAAGCAGAGCCGCCATCGGAAGTAGCACGACGCGAATGACTGGCATGCAGCGCTTCATCACCTCTCCTCCTTGTGCGAGTCGATGACATCGACACCGACGGCGTGCTCGAGCTCGGCGAGGGCGGTGAAGTAGTCTTCCTGGGCGGCGAGGGCGTCGCGCTTGGCGTCGAGGAAGCGCTCGCGCCCCGAGGCCAGGCCGAGAATGTCGATCTCGCCGAGCTCGTAGGCGCGCTTCAAGGCGCCGAGGTTCTCTTCGAAGCGCGGCAAGACCTCGTTGCCGAAGGCTTCGAGCCGGCGCGTCGACGCAGTCGCGGCCTGGTAGGCACGCGTGACTTGGCCCGCAATCGCAGCACTCGCGCGCTGTCGCTCGGCAAGCGCCACTTCCAGGGACGCGCGCGCCTGAGCGCGGGCAGGCTCGTTGTTGGAGACGAACGGCAGCGGCAGCCCGACGGTCGCGATGATGACATGGGACGCATCGCCGCCTGCTGGCGCCGATTCGCGGGTCCACGCGAGCCCGATCACCGGCTCCGGGGTCTTGTCGCGATCGGCCGACTGGATCTCCGCGCGGGCCCTGGCGACCGTCGCATCGAGCACCGCGAGATCGGGGCGCCGCTCCGCCGCGAGCGCGATCAACTCGGCCAACGGCGCCAGACCGGTCACGGGCGTCAGCGTGCCCTTGGGTACCGGCGGCGTCGCGGGGCCCCAACCCACCACGAGCGCGAGCTCCTGCCGGAGCGCGAGCTCCGTCTGAACCAGCGCCGTCAATTGCTGGCGCGCATTGGCAGATTCGGCCTGCGCCACGCGCTCATTGAGCTGCGAGACCTGGCCGGCCTTTCGCTGCTTGCCGACGATGGTCGCAATCTCCTCCTGGAAGACGACGACACGCTCGGCGAGGACCACGCGCTCACGGGCGACGAGTGCCTTGTAGAAGAGCGCGTGAATCGTCGTGTGAAGGTCCCAGCGGCGATCGCGACTCTCGGCCTGAATGCCCTTCTTGACGGCATCTGCGAGGCGTAGCCGCGCGGCGCGCTCGCCGCCGATTTCGAAACGTTGGCTCACGCCGACCGCGAAGTCGACGCCGGCACGCCCGCCTTCGAGGCGCGGTCCGACGCCCACCCAGAGCTCGGGGTTCTCGGGCAGAACATTCCCAGCCGCGGCCCGTGCAGCCCGGATGCGCGCGTCGTTCGCCGCATCGAGCGCGATGAGCGGCGCGTGCCCCTCGGCGTGCGCGAGCAACGCCTCGAGCGTGAGCTCGGCGGGCGATTCGACGTTCGGCTCGGCGGCGACCGCCGTGCGTAGCGAAGTCAAGGCCATCAGCGATGCAACGGCGAGCCAGAGCCCGCGGTGATAGCGAACCAACATGGGAGCAATTCCTTGTGCGAGCGCCAGCGGATGAAGACCTCGAAACGACGCATCGCACGGTCGACGGCGGGCGTCGTCCCGGGCGTGCGTCAGGAGACCTTCAGGCGAGAGGCGGACGGAAAAGCTCCGCGGGGAAGCCGTCGGCTTTGCGAGTCCCCGAGGCTGACGCCGCACGCCGCACGTCGGTGGGTTGCGGTGCGCCGAGGTCCGCCGTCATGACCGGCGCGATCACCGACGGCGATGTGCAACACTTGCAGCTGTGGGCGAGTCCCGAGCACCCGTGCTCGGCGCAGTCGGCGGCGTCGACATCGCTCGCGACGCCCGCAGCATGCGCCTCGTCCAGCGTCTGCCCTTGAACGAGGAGGCTGACGGCGTCGACGGCGATGGTCGTTGCGCTCGGGAAGATGGCAAACACGACGAGCCAGACAAACCAGACGGGCCAGACGGGCCGGACGGGCCATCGGTGGGCTCGACGCGGCGCGGCGCATGCTCTGCGGGACCCGAACATGGCCGCGGACGTTATCAGTATGGCGTTTCGCGCGCAAGAATGGCGCGCGTCTGGGTGATCCCATGCCCGGCGGCGTAGGCGGCGTCGACGTGGTCTGGACGAAACGGCGCACTCCGCCGAAAATGGCGGGATGAAGGCTCGCACCGCCCCGACTGCCAAGACTGCCAAAATTCCCCAGACTGCCAAGACTGGCGCAGCGCCTGCGGCAGGCGCCCGGAAGCCCGCGCGCGCGCTGCCGCCGGCCCTCGCCAAGAACGCCAAGGCCGCCCACGACGCGGCCGTCCGCCGCCATCGCGCCGAGGGCCTTGGGGCGATCGCGCTGGTCCAGGCGCGCCGACGCGACATGGCCTCGAACTTCCTCGAGGTTGCAGACGCGCTCCGGATCCTGCGCACGGACGACGTGTTCAAGGCGCTGGGGCGCGGCTCTTTCGCCGAGGTGTGCGAGCGCGATCTCGACATGTCGCTGAGCAAGGCGACTCAGCTGCTCGCGCTGACCGAGCGCGTCGATGCGCCGCTGCTCATCGCGGTCGGTCAGGAGCGGGCCGCAGCGCTGCTCGATCTCGCCGACGCGACGCCCGAGGACGACACGCCCGCCGATCTGCAGAACGCGCGCCTGAAGCTGCCCTCGGGCGAGACCCTGCGCGTCGCCAAGGCCTCGACGCGCGAGATCCGCGAAGCGGCCATGGCGATCCGACGGGCGCGCGGCGACCGCAAGAACGGGCGCACGACGACCGCGGAAGAAGAGGAGCTGCTGGTGATGCTCGAAGCCGAGCTCCGCGCGGCGCCCGGTCTGGCCGACGCCGAGATCGCGCTTGTGGCGATGGGCGCCAAGCGCGGCGCCGACGTGAAGATCCGCGTCCCCTTGGCCAAGCTCGGCGCGCTGGCGAAGGTCTTGGCGAAGGCGCTGCCCAGAGCGCGTTGACGCGGGGACTTCTTGCGCAAGAAGGTGGGACTTCTTGCGCAAGAAGTCCTCGTGTCGGCCGCGATGGCGGGGCCGGCTCCGCCGAGCGTCCAGATCTGCGGTCGTCCGCATACCGCGCGAACCGGTGCCCCTACCGGGCAAACCCCTGAACAAGCTCTCCCGGCACCTGGCGGTTCGATGATCGTCGTCGGCGCAGAGAGAAGAAGTGCTCAATTCCAGCGCGGGCCGAGGCGCTTACGCGGAGCCCGATTCGAACGGTGCTAGGGTGGTCGACGTCGGGTCCTAGGACGCTTGGAGGCTTCGTCGCGCAACCGTCGGCGCGCGCCGACCTCCACGTGCGGACGGAGTCACGCATGGCCCTCGAGACGATCCCCGGAGCCGAGTCCCAGACGAGCCCCACGAGCCAGCCGGCGCGGTCGCCGACGTCGTCACCGAGTCGCGTCCAGCGCAAGGCGGCGCTGCGCGGCAAGGACTACGCGACCCAGATGAGGGCGCTCACCCCCGTGCAGCAGAAAGCCGCCGCCCAGCGGGCCCTAGCCTCGCGCACCTCGACGTGATCCATGGCGCCTTTGCAGGCCCCGAGGCCCTCGTCCAGATGAAGGGGCAAGCCACGCCCGCACCGAAAAAGCCGTCCTCGCAGGAGCCCGCCGCAATACCCGACGCGACGTACGAGGTCGAGGCCCGACGGCCAACGGCTGGTCGACCCTTCATCAAGGGGGTCTCGGTCCAGGACGTCCAACAAGGGAGAATCGGCGACTGTTATCTGATGGCGGCGCTGACGTCCTTGGCTGCCAAGAAGCCGGATCAAGTCATGGCGATGATCACCCCGCACGGCAAGAGCGAGCGTTACTCGGTGCGCTTTTTCGGGACGGATGGAAAGGTCGAGTGGGTCAGCGTCACCCCCGATTTCCAATTCGCGGTCGCGTGGCGCCAGAAGGCCGAGGACCCGCCGACCCCGAAAGCGGCCCGGCAGCTCCCGCAGCCGACAGCGAACTATGCGCAGCCAGGGGCCGACTCGAACGAGCGCGAAGTCGAGATCTGGCCGATGCTGATCGAAAAGGCGTATGCCGCTTGGGCCGGCAAGGACTATGCGGGCATCGAGGGCGGTGGCGCGGACTCCGTTTTCCGGGCGCTCACCGGTCGTAAGGCGGAGCAAGCCAGCATTTCTGGCGATGACGCGAAGGCCGCGGAGACATGGGCCAACATCACGACGTGGCTCAAGCAGGGCCGACCTGTCGTTGCCGATTGCCCCTACGGCGAAGGTCAGCGTCACGCGTTCTCTGTCTTGAGCCTGACCGGCAAGGACTGGAAGTCCGGCACCGTGGTCAAGAAGAACCCACACCATCGCGCTCCGGATCCGCCAACGCCGTTCAAGGCGTTCGTCAAGCAATTCGACACCGTGCATGTCGGCTATCTACCGGGCGCCGCTTCCTGACGCGGCTCGGCGCTGGCGGCGGCGGACTCCGATCGCGAGCGCCGGCCGCCGACGTGTCATGAGCTGCAAGGCAGGCGATGAGGCGATTCAGGTCCCGCGCCGCTACTCCCAGGGGATCTGGAACAGCGTGGCGCCCTCGCCCTCGGCGATGGTGTAGAGGTCGTAGCTCCCCGCGCCAAACGCGATCGCCTCGGCTGCGGAACCCTCGGCCGAGGGCCTCCAGGGCGTGGTCGCCAGCGCGTCGGCGATCGAGCCCGCGATCTGGAAGACGCGGATCTCGCCGTAGCTCCGGACCGCGAGCCGCGTGCCATCGGCGGCGAGATCGGCCGCGGTGATCCAACCCATGTCGAGTGTGGCAACGGCCGTCAGCGCGATCGGGCCTGGCCCGACGAGCGGCGCGCGCGCGACGTACAGCGTCGCGTCTCCCGCGCGGACCTTCGAGAAGACGTAGGCGTCGCCGGTTGCCGGGTCGAGGAAGAGGCTCTCGCAGTCGTGAGGCCCGTCCGGATAGGTCAAGTCGATGGTCTCGGGCGCCTCGACCGCGGCCACTGGCTCTTGCGAGGCGGGATCGGGCTCGTCGAACCGATAGAGGCGGATCGTGCCGAGGCGACCGCTGGCAACACCCTCGGTGATGCGGGCGACGTTGTCGCCGATGTCGCCGACATAGAGCGCGTCGACGCCCGCGCGCGGCATGAGCGCGATGGCCTCCCAGTCCTGGTTCTGCGCATCGGGTAGCGCGATCGTCGCGACGACGCGCGGGGTCGTGTCGATCGCGAGGATCTCGGCCGGGTTCCCCGAGTCGTTGTGTATCCAGAAGATCCCGGGGTGGTCGCGGCTGGCCACGATGCCCGAGGTCTCCGGGGCGCCGCTGAGGGCGCCCAGAGGGATCGGCGCGCCGTACGCGGTGCCCGATGGAGGCGCGGTGTCGAGGCCGACTTCCGCCTCCGCAAGCGTGGTCTCGGTCTCGGCAGCGACCTCGGAAGTTTCGGTCTCGGCAGCGACCTCGGAGGTTTCGGTCTCGGCGGCGACCTCGGAGGCTTCAGTCTCGGCGGCGACCTCCGAGGCTTCGGGCTCGGCGGCGACCTCCGAGGCTTCGGGCTCGACGCCCACGGGCACGCCCGTGTCGGCGCTCGGTGCCTCGGTCTCAAGGGACTCGGCCGACTCGGCCGCGATGACCTCGACGACCCCAGGCCCCTCGTCCGCGGTGGCGGGCAGGCCCCCGCCCGGCTGGCAGCCAACGACGACGCATCCGATCGCGAAGAGGCACGGGGCGAATCCAGTCACCGACTGAACCTAGCAGATCGGGCGCCTATGTCGAGCGCGGTTGCGGGGACTTCTTGCGCAAGAAGGTGGACGTTCTTGCGCAAGAAGTCCTCGCGGCAAGGCGCGAGGCGGTGGTGGCGATTCGTGCGCCGAACGGAATCGGAAGCGACTGCTCGCGTGTTCGGGCCCAACTCGCGTATCTTCCGCCCTCACGCGGGCCATGCGCGCATCGCCTGGCACCGGAGAATCCCGAGGAATCGCGCGTGCTTTCCATCCTGATATCGGTGTCCGCTGCGTGGTCGCTGGTGACGGCGAGCCCGCTCGACAAGCTCGGCCCGGCCGAGCTCTACGGCGTCTTCCGCCTCGAGAACGGGCTCGTTCTGCCCTACCCGCTCGATGATCTCTTTCGCGGTTGGACCGACTGCGCCGGCGCGCGGGGCGGACACCGCGCGCTCGACATCGGGGGGGTCGGCAAGGACCACGGGCTCGGGACCCCGGTCCGCGCCATGGCCCGTTCGCGCGTCCTCGCGTTCGCGACGCCCGCGAGCGACCCGGAGCGCTGCGGCGCGCCGCTCATGATCGCGACCGCGCGCCGTGGCAGCGCGGATCTGCCGGCCTCGCGCGAGATCCCCGAGTACGGGCGCGTCCACTTTTTCACGGCCGGGTATGGCCGCTGGCGCTCGGGCGGGTACATCACGCTCGCCATCCTGGACGGCCCTTTCAAGGGGTACACCTACACCTACATGCACCTGGCAGCGGTGCACCCGCGCCTGGCGATCGGCGACGTCGTCGCGCCCGGGGACGAGGTGGCGCTGCTCGGCGGCACGGGCGTGCAAGACTCGGGGCCGCACATTCACATGGAGCTCGAGGATCGCGACGGCAAGGCGGTCGAGCTCGGCGCGCTGTTCGGGGTCGGGTCGACCCACGTCACGTGCAAGTGGGGCAACCGCGTCGCCAACCCGGTGCGCGCGGAGTACACGGCGGCCGCCGTCAAGCTCATGCGGCGCCTGCGCGAGGAGGCCAAGCAGCGCAGGGCCGACGCCGAGGCCGTGGCCAAGAACGACGCGACGAGCACGGTCAGCGACGCGGATGAGCGTCTGCCGTCGCGACCCGCGACGTGCGGCGCCTGGACTGTCAAGGGCGACTTCGCGAATGGCCTGCGGACGGCGATCGCGCTGCCCGCGGGCGAGGCGCGCCTCGATGGCGCGTGGACGTTCAGGCTGACGCGGCTCGACAAGGGCAACTGGACGCCACGGCTCCAGATCGCCGACGCGCGCGGGGCCGTCTGGTTCTCGGGCACCAAGGGCACGCGCGCCGCCGCAAGGAAGGCGTCCTTCACGTCGAGGAAGAGCGGGACCAAGGGCGGCGTCGCGGCGCTCGACCTGAAACCCAAGGCCGACCTGGCGCTCGCGGTCTGGGTCGAGGCGTGGCCGGCCGGGACGGTCGCCGAGATGAAGAAGTGGCTGCGCGAGGCGCGCTGGCGGCTCGAGGTGTCGCGGCCGTGCCGCGCGGTGAAGGCTCCGGAGGCGCCCGGGGTACCGACTTCGCCGAATTCGCCGGCGTCGCCGGATTCCGACACCCGACCGTAGGGTCGGGGACCGCGCGAGGGTGCCGTCAGGGGTTGGCGAACACGGCGAAGAGGTACTCGCCGGCTTGCGGCACGCCCTGTGAGACGAACGTATCGAGGACGAAGTAGTAAGTGCCGGGCTCGAGGTCGGCGTCGATGAGGCGGTGAGCGCGCGCCAAGCAACCGTCGGCCGTGCCGCTGTCGTCGAGCAGATGGAGGTCGATGTCGACGCCGTCACGATCGGCCACGATCGCGCGAATGCGCGTCGGTGCCGCGAGCGTGAGGGTGTACACGAATTCGGGACCGGACTCGTCCGCGCTCGCGTCACAGCCGTCGTAGCGATCGAAGGCGTCCGAGGTCGCCTGGTCGGTCGAGCGCAGGTCGCTGAAGGGCAGCGCGGCGATGACGATCGGATCGTCGACGATGCCGACGCCCGTGACGGGATCGCCGGGCGGATCGAGGGCCTCGCCGTCGCGCATCGCGGCCCCGAGTCGCTCGAGGGCCACGAGCGTTTCGAGGTTCCGGACGTTGAGCGCGTAGGCCAGGCCTTGGTGCGTGAACTTGCACGCGCCACCACTATAGGTCGTGCCGTGGATGCCGTCGCCGGCGATGCCGTGGTTGGGCAGGGGCTCGTACGCGAGGTAGGCGTCGAAGAGCGGGATCTGTCGACCCTCGGCCAAGCCGGCGACGATGTGGTTGTAGGTCGGAACCCATGCGTCCGCCGCGGCGCTGTCGAGTCGGCGGGCGATGGTCCCGAGCACGGGCACGACGCCCCACGACAAGAGGTCGTCCGTGAGCGTCCATAGGTTCTCGGCGAAACCCCAAAGCGCCGACTCGTAGGTCGAGCCCATGCCCATGTCGTTCGTGCCGTAGTGGACGAACGCGATGGTCGGGCCGATGGCGAGGTACTCGGCTTCGAGCGGCGAGGGGTCGCCGGCGATCGCCCAGCTCGCGCTCACGCCTGACTCGGCCGCGAGCGTTTTGCGTGAGAACGGGTCGGTGCCGTCGGCATCGCCCGCCAAGAAGGTGTCGAGGGTCGGCTGGAGGTGGGTGTAGGCGCCGAGGTCGACCGCCGACGTGGCGAAGCACTTGAGGAACGATGCGCTCGCCGTCGTGGAGGCGCCGACCTTCATGAAGACGTCGTCCGCCAAGTCGGGGTCGAGGCCGCGAATGGCCTGGAGGCGGCGTACGATGAAGGGCGTGATGGGAGAATGGATGCGGTCGCGCGGATAGGTTGCCGGATGGAGCGCGGCGGTCACGTCGTCCGGGGCAGGTCCGGTGTCGGAGGGGGAATCGGTGTCTCGGTCGTGCGTGTCGGCGGTCGTCGTGATGTCGGTGAGGGTGGTGGCGGTTCCGGCGGTATCGGCGGCATTGGGGCCATCGGCGGTATCGGCGGTATCGGCGCCATCGCCGCCGTTGGGGGCGGCGCCGGCGCCGACCGCCCGGGCGTGGGCGTGCTCAACCCACAGCGTGACGGTCTTCCGGGATGCGTCGCCGCAGGCGGCGATCGGGGCGACCTGGATAAAAGCCAGCGCGTGCGCAAACGCGAGGACGGCAGGGCGTCGCATGCCTCTTTCCCGATCGACGGAGGGGTGGTCCACGCGCGAACGCGTGTGGCAGGCTCTACACGAAGCGCGTGGACGAGAAAAGCTACGCGGCGCTAAAGCACGCTTGCCACGGTGTGCGGTCCGAATCTAGCCTACGGCGATGATGGATAAGTCGGCCATCGTGGCCCAGCTGATTGCACGCGTGAGAGAGAACCTCGGGGTCGCCGAGCGCGAGATGGCCGTGGCCGTCGAGGCCGCCCGCGACGGCGAGGACGCCCAGACGCGCCGCGAGGACACGCGCATGATGATCGAGTATTCGGCGCTCGCCAGCGGGCAGCGGCGCCGAGCCGAGCAGGCGCGCATGATGCTCGCGGAGCTCGAGGTCTTCCGGCCCGGACCGCTGCCGCCGAGCGGCATCATCGACCTCGGCGCCATCGTCGAGATCGAGGACGAGGACAGCGGCGACGGGCGCACGTTCTTCCTGGCGCCGACGGGCGCCGGGATCGAGATCACCGGGCCCGACGGCGACGGCTTCTTCTCGGTCGTGACGCCGACCTCGCCGATCGGGCGCGCCGTGCGCGGGCAGCAGGTCGGGGACACCATCGACATCACGGTCGATGGCACGACGCGCCGTTGGGAGATCACCTGGGCCGGTTGAGGCGCTGCGGCCTGCGGATCACGGCCCCCGCTATGGATCCACGACGATGACGTCCCAACGCACGCGCGTCGCGGCGCTGGCCGTGTGCGTGAGGGTGAGCCCGCCGAGGTGGACCTCGGCGCTCGGGGTCGCGGCGAGCGAGAGGCGCACGCGCTTGGCGCCGTCGGGGGCGTCGTCGATGCGGCCGCAACGCGCGCAGCGCGCGAGCTCGGCGTCGTCGGCTGCGACCGGCACATCGACGGGAAGGCTCACGGCGCCCGGGGCCAACGACATCGCGAAGTGGGTGCCGTCGACGAGCGTCGCGGCGCCGGTCCCGGTCGTGCGATCGATCGCCGCGCGCAGGTCGAAGATCCCGGCCACGTCGAACATGCTCGTGACGTCGTCGCGCGTGTCGGGCGCGAGGGTCTCGACCGCTGGATCGAGCATCGCCACGATCCCGCCCGACTTCAGGTAGACGGGGATGATGGCGAGCGGCGCGTCGCGCGTCAGGCTTTGGTCGCCCACGAGCGGGGCATTCGTCCAGAAGTCGACCCAGCGCCCGGGCGGTAGCCAGAGCGTGCGCGAGGTGGCGCCGCGCCGGACGACCGGCGCCACGTAGAGCGCCGGACCGAAGTAGTAATCGAACTCGGTGGCGATGGCGGCGGGCGACTCGGGGTGCAGCAGGACCGGGTGGCGCATGACGGGCATGCCCGTCTCGGTGGCTTCTTTGGCGGCCGCGTAGAGGTAGGGGATGAGGCGGGTGTGGAGGCGCGCGTAGTCACCGTAGACGGTCGTCGTCTCGGCGTCGCTCCAGACGGTCCACTTGGGCGGGGCGCCGGCCGGGGCCTGCGCGCAGGCGTTTTCGTCGTGCATGTCGGGGCAGAACGCGCCGAACGCGACCCAGCGCAGGTAGACTTCCTTGTCGGCGGGCGGGTCGCTGAGGCACGTGTAGCCGCTGATGTCGCTGCCCCAGAACGGGATCCCGGAGATCCCGGCGTTGAGCCCGCCGCGGACTTGGGCCGCGAGGCCCTTGGCGTCGTCGAAGCTGGTGGACGGATCGCCCGACCAGACGATGGGCGTCAGGGCTTGGGTGCCCGTGTAGCCGGCGCGCGCGAAGTACATGAAGTCGTTGCCGCGCACGCGGGTCATGTAGTCCCAGGTCGCCTTCTGATAGAGGATGGGGAAGTCGTTGTGCGCCTCGAGGCCGGTGCGCCCGTCGAAGAGCAGCGCGTCCGGCGGGAGGTACTCGCCGAAGTCGAGCATCCAGCCGTCGTAGCCGAGGTCGAGCGCCTGTTGGAGAATCGACTGGTACCAGACGACGGCCTCCGGGTTGCTCATGTCGATGGTGGCGACGATCTGCGGCCCGGAGGAGATCATGGCCGTCTCGAAGTCGCTGCCGTCGGCGAGCTTGACGAAGTAGCCCTTCGCACGGGCCTCGTCGACCCAGTGCGCCGTGCGCTCCAAGTTGACCGAGACGTAGGCGTTGAAGTAGCCGATCACCTTGTATCCTTGGGCGTGCATGTCCTTGGCCCACTGGGATAGGACGTCCTCGTAGCCGAGGTGCGAGCCGACCGGCAGGAAGTGCCGCGTGTCGTCGACCATGGTCGTTGGGACCTTCCGCTGTCGGAGGAGATCGGTCTCGAGGACGCCCTCGATGCTGTGGGTCCGGCTCGTACGCCGCCGCGGCCCGAAGACCCAGGGGGCGGGCAGCTTGGCGCGTCCGGTGAGGCTCGTGAAGTGCGCGATGGTGTCGCGCGGCGCGGCGTGAACCATGACGTGGTAGTCGAGCGCGGGCTGGTCGGCCTCGATGCGGAAGACGTTGTCCGCGTCGCTGCCGAGGGCGAAGCCGGTGCGGAACGTGGTGTCGATCCAGAGGCCGTAGCCCTTGGTCGAGAGGAAGAACGGGATCGGCAGGTGGGTCATGTTCGGGCCGTTCGGGAAGGGATTGTCGTCGGCGGGTAAGGCGCTCTCGCCGAGCGGGACGCCGCCTTCTTCGGTCCAACAATCGTAGAAGCGGCCGCGGTGATCGACGGTCAGGAAGCGCTCGCCGAGCCCGAAGAAGTGCTCGTCGGGGGCGAGCACGAAGGCGTGGCCGACCTTGTTGAGGCCGGCGCCGTCGGCGCCCTCGGGGACGACCCGCGCGGCGACGTGGACGTCCGCACCCGTGAGCGTGATGTCGACGTGCATGAAGGCGGGGCCGCCGGGGGCGCTAGCGAGGTCGAGCGAGGCGTGGTTCGGGGTGGGTGTCGCGGCGGCGACGACGTAGCTGCCGTGGCGCCAGGGGCCGTCGATGCCTTCGATGTGATCGAAACCCTCGATGATGGGGGGCGTGATCTCGAGCTCGCGGTGCGTTGCCCCGAGAGGCCCGTAGGCGCCGTTCGTGTCGCCCGGGATCTGGGGATCGGGGCCGACGGTCTGGAGGACGACCTGGCCGGCGGCGTTCGCGATGGTCACGCCGAAGGTCGCGGTGCGGATGGTGACCGTGGCCTCGGTGCTCGTGAGGACGATGGGGTCGGCGGGCGGGGTGGTCTCGGCCTCCGCGGGGCTACCGTCGGACTCGGCCGGGGCGTCGGACGGGGGCGCGTCGGACGGAGTGGCGGTGTCGGCGCTGTCGACCGCGGTGGGCCGATCGGAGGCATCGCGGGATCCGCCGTCATCGCCGCAGGCCGCCGCCGCGAACGCGCAGTGGGTCGCGAGGACGAGCGCGAGGGTGAGCGCCCCGCGCTGAGAGGTGGACGCGAGGCGGACGGGTCGTGAGGCGGGGCGTGGGCGTGACATGCCCGGAGTAGACGGGGCGACTGGCCTGACGTCAATGGTCGTGGCGAGCCGTGGCGACGTCAATAGCAGGTGGGCACGAGGCCGGCCTCCCATGACCAGGGTCGTGGCTTGCTGCACTCCGGACTGACGGCCTGGGCGCAATAGGCGCAGCTGAGGCGAGCGGTGATGCTGGCGTCCTCGGTTGGATAGCTGACCTGGGTGCAGGCCGGCACGAGGCAGATCCCCGCGAAGTCGAACGGCTCGATCGCGTCGCCGCACGCCTGTCGCTCGCTGAGGGGGTCGTTCGGCGCCTTGGCGGTACCCTCGTAGCGGCCCGCGGCGGGATTCCACTGCATCTCGATGAGCTCGGACCGCGCGCCCTGCGCCCCGAAGCAATCGTCGATCACGATCCCGTCCGGACCCGCCGTGTAGAACGCCGAGTACGCCCTGAACTGTGTCCCGGCGGTGTTGACGCACAGGTACTTCGGGTCGATCTCGACGGCCCCGAACGAGCCGTTCGGCATGAACAGCGCCTCGCCGCCTTGTCCCGCGTTGTCGCAGTCGCCGTAGGCGATCTTGAAGTGGCGCATGAGGCCCACGAAGCGGGTCGGCGTGGTCGGTTCGACGTGCAACGTCACGGTCGCGGGCGCGCCGCACCCGACGGCGTCGCAGGCGCGGTACGTGAAGGTCGTGGTGCCCACGAAGCCGTTCGGCTCGAACGTGAAGGCGCCCGTGTCGAAGAACAGCATCGCGCCGTCGCTCGGGCCGTCGAGCTGCTCGGCGACCATCGCGTCGCCGTCGGCATCGGTGTCGTTTGCGAGCACGCCGGGCGCGTCGACCACGAGCGCTTCGCCGACCTTGCCGGAATATTCGTCGGCGACGGCGACCGGCGGCTCCTGCTTGCCGACGCATTTGATCGGCAGCGTGACGTCGGCCCGGAGCCGCTTGGTGATGATCACGGGCTGGGGCAGCGTGCCGTCGTTGAGCTGCAGGACGCTCTCCTGAGCCTCGATCGCGACCACGAAGCGGACCTGCTCGGTGTCGCCGCGTGCCTTGCAGCGCACGTTGGTCGCGAGGGCAAGCGCCTCATTGGCGACGTGGCTGGTCGGGAGCAGCTGGCCCGGCTCGACGCCGACGACGTCGACGTTGGCCGACTCGCTCCCCAGCCTGAACAACATGAGGGCCGCGGGATCGAAACGCAGGACGCTCCCGGGCGGCCGCGCGGAGATCTGGATCGGGCCCGACGCGCCGACGTCGAGCTCGGAGGGATAGGTGATCGAGAGCGCGACGAGGTCCATGCCGGGATTGCCGGGCTGAGCCATGGGCTGGCGCAGGCGCGTGATCTTCGAAAAATGACGCAGCGTGCCGCCGAGCGACGCCGATCCGGTCGAGGCATCCAGCGTCAGCGTCGGCTCCTCGAGCGGCTCGATCACGCCGGTCGCGGACTGGACGGCAAACGCCGAGAAGGCGGCCTCGAGGGTGCCGGGGGTGACGCCGAGCGGCGCGAGCGCGAGGGTCGCGGCGACCGGCTGTGCGAACGTGAGGCCGTCGGGCGTGAGTTCGTAGACGTCGAGCGCGCCGAGCGCGACGAGGTCCGGGCCGAGCGCGCCTGGGGCCAGCGGGTCGATTCCGATCAGCGCGTCGGCCGCGAGCGCGCCGGGCGGCAGCACGAGGACGAGCTTGCCATCGGACGAGCTCGCGGTGCCGCCCGCCGCACCGATCGCGGTGTGGGTGGGCGTCGGGCGTGGCCTCGGTGGTGCCGGTCGTGTCGGTCGTGTCGGTCGTGCCGGTCGTGTCGGTCGTGTCGTCGCCGCCGCACGCCGCTCCCTGAAGAGTTGCTGCGGCGACGAGCGCGGCGACCAGGTGTGTGTGAGCGAGGTGCATGGCGAGCCTCCTTCAATCGGATCGCGCCGCGAAGTCGGAGGGCGTCCTCGTCGCGCGTCCTGCGTTTCGCCAAGGTGCCTGCGAAGCGGCGGAGAGGCAAGCCGGTGAGGACTGCAACTCAGGGCCGGGCGAGCGGGTCCAGGATGGCGTTCGCGACGCGTCGTTCCAAACCGCCGGGGTCGCAAGAAGAGACCCGGCGCGAGTTACTGCGCGCGATACGTCCCGTAGCGGTCGCCCATCTCGCGCACGGCGAAGACCGGCAGCCGGCGCACGCCGCCGAGCTCGTCGACGCGGTCGACCGTCTTGCCCGTGAGCTCGGCGACCATCACGAAGTCGTCGCAGTACTGCGGGCCGCAGCGGTAGCTGCGCTGGCCCTTCTGGAACTCGCCGGTGACGGCGGTATTGCGCAGCTCGAATTGCGCGAGGGCCGTCCAGCGGGACCCGGTCGTCACCGGGATGGGGATCGTGAAGCTGAAGGTGCCGCTCGCGAAGCTCTTGTTCGTCATCGTGTTCGCGGGCTGCCGCAGGACGAGGTAACGACCTTTGAAGGCGCCGGCCTGGGTGATGAGGTTGTCGAAGCTGACGCTGCGAATGGGGATGCGCTTCGCGTCCGGGATGCGCTTGGCGACGTCGCCTTCGAACGTGTCGAGCGCGGCGAGATCAGGCAGCTCGCCGACGTTGGTGGCGGCGACGAAAAGGGCGTGCTCGCCTTTGGCGTCCCAGTACGACACGGGCCAGACGCCGTCCTTGGGGGCCTGTCCGACGACGGTGAGATCGTGGTTGGCGAGGACCTGCTGGCCGTCGGCGCACGGGGTGCCGGCGAGCGCTTGCGCCGCGGTCGGGCACATCCAGACGCGCGGGGCATTCGCGTACATTGTCGTGCGTGCGCGCGCGAGGCCGGCCTCTGCGTTGGCCTTGGCCTGGGCGGCGTTCTGCTCGCCGACCTCGCGCAGCTTGGCGTATCCGGCGAGGCCGCAGCCCGAGGTGGTGGCGAGGGCGGCGAGCAAGGAGGGCACGAGGATCGATCGAGAGGTGGGGGACACGGCATTCATCCTTTGGACGTTGAAACAGGGAACGGGGAACGGGGCTCAGCAAGGGTCTGCGGGCAGCTGACGAAGGTTCAGAAACCCGTGGAAGTAGGCGCCTTCGACGGTCCACAGCTCGACCTCGGCGCGCGTCGCGCTGCAGCCGAGGACGCGCACCGGGGCGTTGGCCGGGAGGTGCACGGGGCACTGCAGGTCGTTGGCGTCGACGTGGGCGCAGAGGCGCGTCGCGCCCGCGGTGCGCAGGGTCGCGACGGGAGCCGGGGTGGCGGGGGTGGTGGCCGTCGTGGCGAGATGGATCCAGCCCTTCCACGCGACCTGCGCGGGAACCGGCGAGGTTACGACCTCGACGTAGATCCACGGGTTGCGATCGGCCAGCGACGCGTCCGGCGCGTTGGCCGCGCGTTGCGCTTCGTAGTCGCCGGCGACGCGGACGACCGCGCCGGCGGGCAGAACGGGGCGCGCCGTGGCCTGGCTCCACTTGCGCGGGTCCTCCTTGTGGAGGCCGGGGCCCATGACCTCGAGGACGAGCGAGTCCTCGGTCAGGTAGAGGGTCTCGCCGCCGCGAAGGCCGTGGGAGGGAGGGAGGAGAAAGCAGCCGGGCGCGAGGGCGAGGGTGAGGGTGAGCGCGGCGGCGAGCGGCGTGCAGAGGGCGAGGGAGCGGTGCATGCCTACCCAGACGAGGGGCGTCCGGCGGGGTCGCGCGAAAAAGTTCGAGGGGGAGTTCGAGGGCCAGTTCGAGGGCGAGTTCGAGGGCGAGAGCGAGGTCGCGACCCCAGCTATCGCCCTGCGCAGCTCGGATAGACCTTGACGAACTGGCCGTTGGCGTAGGCCTCCGCCTTCGTGCGTTCGTCCGATCCCTCGGGCTGCGCGGCGGACATCCGCGCGACGAAGAGCGCCCGGGCCCCAACGCAGTCGCCGCCATTCACCGCGCAGTTCACGCGCAACCACGCGTATTCGGACGTCTCGGGCATCGCGACTTGGAGCCGCGCGATCGTCGCCAAAACCGGCGCGCACGAGCGCTTCGCGGACGTGGCCAGCTGCAGTCGATGCAGCGCGCGCGCCGGCCAGCGCGTCGCCGGAGGCGCGTCGATCGGGCACGATCGCGTGTCGGTCAGGTCCACCTCGCGCGCGATCTTGTCGGCCGCCCAGCCGTGCGTACGCCCGACGCGCGCGAGCTCCGTCCGCCCGCCCGCGCAGTCCCCGCTCGCCATCATGCACGTCGCGCGGAGCGCCTCGATGTCGACGTGGACGTCGGGCGGCACCGGCGGGATCCCCGCGAGGAGGGCGAGGCACCCACGCGCGTCGCCCGCCCCTAGCCGATCGGTCGCGTCGTCGTAGCGCGCACGCCACTCGGCCGGCGTCACCGGGATGACCGCCGCACGCGGCAGGACCGGAACCGGCGCGTCCCCGCGGGCCGTCACCTCGCGCGCCGCG
>SXIE01000421.1 GCA_005772945.1 Pseudomonadota bacterium | reverse complement strand
GTCGAGTCCGAGGTCGAGTCCGAGGTCGAGTCCGAGGTCGAGTCCGAGGTCGAGTCCGAGGTCGAGTCCGAGGTCGAGTCCGAGGTCGAGTCCGAGGTCGAGTCCGAGGTCGAGGTCGCGGAATGCTCGGTACCCGAGGACTGTGGCCGCCTCGCGGGCACGTGCCGCAAGCTCCTCTGCATCCACGGCACCTGCGCCACCGAGCCCGACGAGGGCGCGACCTGCGACGCCGGCGTCGGCTGCACGCAGCGCGACACCTGCGACGGCTACGCGTGCGCCGGCGTCGCCTACGCCTGCGACGACGGCGTCGCGTGTACCGAGAATGCGTGTGACGGCAAGGGCGGCTGTGACTACCCGGCCGCTTCGGGCTTCTGCCACATCGGCGCCGACTGCATCGCGGCTGGGACGGTGAAGGCCGACGACCCCTGCCGCGTGTGCGTGGCCGGCGAGACCTGGAGCCCGAACGACGGGGCGCCGTGCGACGATGGCGACGCATGTACGGTCGACGATCGTTGCGTCGCCGACCGATGCTCACCCGGTCCGCTGCCTCTCGACACCCCCGGCGACTGGTCGACGAGGGTTGGGACCGGGCAGTTCTTCGGTACGAAGGCGTTTGCCCGGGCCGACGGCGGCATTCACATCGCCGCAAGGTTCAGGAATGGCGAGGTTCTCGGGATCTCGAACGGCGACCATTGGCGAACCGTTTCGTTCGCGCTCGATGCCGCAGGCTCCGAGCCGCCTTCATACACGTGGACCGACTCGGGGGTCATTGGGGATAGAACCCTCGTCGCCCCGGTCAGCGGTGCCTTGGATGCGCTGCTTGGGTTTTCGGCGGTTGGTCCCGTGGAGCTTGAGTGGCTGAACGGTGCTGTATCCGTGCCTGCGGACGAGACGAATTCTGTGGCTGCGGTCGCGCTCATTGCAGGCGACGGTACGCGCGCCCCGTTGGCCCGCCAGTGGCGCGTGCTCCCCGGTGACGGAGGCGCCGGGTCCATCCTGCTACTCGGACTGGATGCGAGCACCCTCGGGGCCTGTGTATCCTTCGGGTACCGAGGAGCAGGGGTGGACGTCCCGGTTGGGGAACTCATCTCGGTTTCGTCGCCGACAGGACCGATGGGCGTCACCGCAGCCCTGACCTCGGATGGCCGGGCACGGTGGGCTCGGGCCAGCCTTGCGGCGGGCGACATTTCTGCTCGCCGGCGCACGGCCGGGTGCGTCGTCGTGGGTCAGATGGTCCGTGAGGGGGACATCGAGACGCCCTTGCGTCCGGACTACCTCGAAGCCAAGAAGGGGTTGTTTGCGTACTGGTGGAATGACGACGCGCTCATCGAGCGCCACGCGCCGCTGGTGGCACTCGAGTCCGATGCGCGCGTCAGCTCCGTACAATCGGCGAGACTGACGCCCGACGACGGGATCGTGCTCGGGTTCGGCTTGACGCCGGCGTCTCTGTCGACGCCCTCGGCGCACGCCTTCCTCGGCCTGAACGCGGTCGCCATAGAGGTGGTCGGCTACACGCCGTTCGTGGCGCGTTTTGGGCCGGACGGGACCCTCCTGTGGGTGCGCCAGATGAACCTCGGGCAAGACGGTTTCCTGGGACAACTCACCCTCGGTCGTGACGCCATCTGGTTCGGAGGCTCCGTCGACACCTCCGGAACCGTCGGGGGAGCCGGTGGGACTCAGGCGACGTTGCTGACGCAGCACCCGGGCGTGGATGGCTTCGTCGGGCGTTACGCGCTCGATGGAACGCTCGAGTGGGCTGAGATCGTCGCCCAAGGTTCGGGCGAGCAGAGAGTGAACGTCCTCGCAGAGAGTCCAATCGGTGGGCTGTTGATCGTCGGTGAGATGCAGGGTGACACGATCGTCGGCAGCTCAGAGGCGCGCGCGACGCTTCAGACGGTCGACCGTGCATTGTTCGCGGCGCGCCTGGACTCGGCAGGCGGCGTCACCTGCCGCGCGCGCTGACGGCGACCATCGCGCGATGGGTGGTCACTGATACGGGATGCAGACCCCGCAGATCTTGAGCTGCCCTTGGGGGCATGAAGCACTGCAGGTGACACCGGTAAAGTCTGGAATGCACTCGCCGCCGGCGTTGCACTTTCCGTTCAGTTCGGGGGGACAGATGAAGCAAGAAATGGCGTCGAGGCACGGCGGGCACGCTTCGACGGGGCCACAGTTCCCGCCCGAATCGTGCTGGCAGGTCCCGGCCGCACAATGCCCCGCCGAGCATTCGCCCGAGCCAATGGCGCACGAACCAGGGCCGCTCGTAATCGGCTTGGGCACGCAGGTGCTGTTCTGGCACTCGCTCCTCTGGCATTGCCCGAGACCTGCCATCTGGCACCCGGTCCCGTTCACGAGCCCGTTATGCGTACATCCGGTCCCAGCCACGCACGCGTCCGTCGTGCACTCGTTGTGGTCGTTGCACGGGTTCGGCCCGCCCGAGACGCACACGCCCTGGTTGCACTTGTCGTTCACCGTGCACGGATTCCCGTCCTCGCACGACGCCGTGTTGAACTCCGACAGGCAGCCGATGGTCGGGTCGCACTGCCATGTCTCGCACGGGTTCGCGTTGCCGCACGGAAGCGGGTTGAATCCCTTGCACGTCCCGTCCTGGCACTTGTCCATCTGCGTGCACACACTGCCGTCGTCGCACAGCTTCGTGTTGTCGTTCGCGTGCAGGCACTTACCCGAGTTCGGGTCGCAGCTGTCGGTCGTGCACGGGTTCAGGTCGTCGCACTCGCCGTCGTCCGTCTCGCCGTTGCAATCGTTGTCGATCCCGTCGCAGAGGTCGGGAGCGGGCGCCGTTCCGACGCACGCCTCGTTCCCGTCGGTGCAGGTCCCCTTGCCCGGGCAGTGTCCGAATTCGTTCGTGATCTGGCAGACGTAGTCCGGCGGGAACTCGTCCGTCTGCCCGTTGCAGTTGTCGTCGAGTTGGTTGCAACTCTCGGGAAACGGCGTCGCCGCGTCGCAGCTCGAGAGCCCACTCTGGATGCAGAAACGCGTCCCCTCGCATTTGCCGTTCACGTTCTCCACGAAGCACGTCGTCGGCTTCTGAAGCTGCGTCGCGTACGTCGAGCACTCGCACGCCTCGCCATTCGCAGGCACGCACTGCAGCGCCGTCGTGCCGCCGCCGACCTCGACCGCCTCGCACGCGTACCCCTCGGGGCACGTCCCGCCCAGGCACCCCACGCCGCAGAAGCGGCCGTCCTCGCCGCGCGAGATGCAGTAGTTGCCCGTCTCGCCGACCTCGTTGCACTCGACGGTCTCGCGGCACGGCTCGCACAAATGCAGGTAGCGCGGCAGGCATACGAACACCGCGTCGGTCCCCGGCGCCTCGCGGCAGTCGTAGCCGTCCGGGCACTCCGACGAGCACGTGCGCGTACACTGCCGCCCGTCCGCCGTCTGAATGCACCAGCCGCTGTGGCACTCGTCGTTGGCCGTGCAGCCGTAGCCGAACTCGCCCGGCTGCGGGACGTACGTGTCGACGACCTCGACCTCGGGCGCCTCCGTGTCGGTCGCGTTCGAGTCGGCCGTGTCCGCCAGGATCCCGTCGAGGTCCGTCACGTCGCCGGCCGTCTCGTTGCCGGCCACCACGTCGGCGAGCCCGTCCTTGTCGTCCGAGCCGCAGGCCCCGACGGCCGCACCCAGAGCCACCCACAGACATAGACCCGTCGTCGCGTTCCCGTTGGCTCGCATCGTCACACCCTCGTCGCTGTTGGCAGTTCCCCGCGCGTTCCCGCGTGGGGCACGGGACCCTATCAGATATGATCGATGCAAGAAAAGCCTCGTGACGCGTCGCGTCAGAGCCGCCCCCCAGGCGCCCGCCGAGCCGCTTCGGGCATGCGGCGCCCGCGAAGGTTGGGGCCCGCGCCGCGATGTGTTAGGGCTCGCGCGATGGCCCGCTCGCCCCTCGAACTCCCGCCCGCATTCCTGCCCGAAGGCTTCCCCGGGCACGTGGACTTCGTGAAGTCCGCGAGCAAGCTGGCCGAGGCGCCCGCCACGTCGCTGCCCGAGGTCGCCATGTGCGGCCGCTCGAACGTCGGGAAGTCGACGCTGCTCAATACGCTCTGCAATCGCCGGCAGCTCGCGCGCGTGTCGAACACGCCCGGGCGCACGCGCCTCCTCAATTTCTTCGAGGTGCAGCGCGCGATGATGTTCGTCGATCTGCCGGGCTTCGGCTTCGCGCGCGGGTCGCTCGCCGAGGTCCAGTCCTGGGGCGAGACGATCCAGGCCTACCTCCTCGATCGCCCGCAGCTCAAGCTGACCCTGCTCCTGACCGACGCCCGCCGCCTGCCCGAGAAGGAGGAGCAAGAGCTCCTGCTGTGGTTCCGCCAGACCGGCCGCCCGTGCCTGGGGGTCCTCACCAAGGCCGACAAGGTCAGCAAGTCGGACCTCGAGCTGCGCCGCCGCAAGACCGCCGAGCTCCTCTTCATGCACCCGAGCGACGTCATCGCGTTCTCGTCGCTCAGCCGCGACGGACGTGACGCGATCTGGCGGACGATCCTGGCGGCGTGCGGCGTCGATCTGCGCTCGCCGCCGGCCTCCGAGGCCGCGCCTTGAACGTCGAGGCGATGCGCGAGGTGGATCTGGCGGAGGTCGTCGCCATCGAGGCGGCCTCGTTTCCGCGCCCCTGGTCGGCGGACGCGTTTCGCGCCGAGCTCGCGCGGCCGTTCGCGCATTGCTTGGTCCTGCGCGAGCCCGCGTCTGGCGCCTCCGGTTCCGTCGGCGCGATCGTCGCGAACCTCGTCTTCTGGGTACTCGCTGGCGAGGCGCAGCTCCTGAACGTCGCCGTGCGCCCCGATCGGCGCGGCCAAGGGCTCGGGCGCCAGCTCGTCGCGCAGGTCGTCACGACCGCCGAGACCGCGGGCGCGCGCCTCGTCACGCTCGAGGTGCGCCGCTCGAACGCGGCCGCGGTCGCGCTCTACGCGGCGCTCGGCTTCGCCGTCGTGGCGGTGCGCGCCCGCTACTACCAAGACAACGACGAGGACGCGCTGGTGATGGAGCGCGCGCTCGTCCCGCCCGAGGTCGCGCATGCACCGGCGTGAACTGTCGACGGGCCGCGTCACGGGGCTCTATCCGATCCTGACGGACGCCGCGCTGGCGCCCGAGGACGTCGTCGCGGGCAAGCGCTTCGCGCTCTTCGCGAGCGAAATCCCGGCGGCCGCGGTGACGCTGGCCGCGCTCGGCGTTCGCGTTCTGCAGGTGCGCCTCAAAGAGTCGCTTGGCGACGCCGACGCGCTGGCGGTCCACCTCGCGGTCGTCGATGCGCTCATGGCGATCGGCTGGGACGGCTGCCTCTTCGTCAACGACCGCGCGGATCTCGCGGCCCTGGTCGCCGCGCGCGTGACGGCGCAGCACGGAGCGCTCGCGATCGGCGTCCACGTCGGCCAGACCGACTTGCCGCCCGCCGAGGTCCGCGCGATCGTCGGCCCCGACGCCCCGATCGGCCTCTCGACCCACACCCGCGCGCAGCTCGCCGAGGCCCTCGCCGACGACGCGGTCGATCTCGTCGGCTTCGGTCCGGTCTTCGGCACCCAGAGCAAGGCCGATCCCGCGCCGACCGTCGGCCTCGTCGGTCTCGCCGCCGCCTGTGACCTCGCGCGCGGCGCCGCCCGAGCGCGCCCGGTCGTGGCGATCGGCGGCATCCCCCACCTGAATGTGACCGCCGTTCACGCAGCCGGAGCGACCGCCGCCGCCGTCATCGGCGATCTCGCCGGCGATGGCCTGGCCGGACTCGCGGTGCGGGCCCGTCGGCTCATGGAGGCGTGGGCATGACGGCGCCGGAGTCGGGTCCGCAGACGATCCTCGAGTTCATCCGCGTGACCGCCGAGCACTTCAAGAAGTACGCGGTCGACGACGCGCGCCTCGAGGCGGAGCTCCTCCTCGCGCACGCCATCGGCACGAACCGCGTCGGGCTGTACGTGAACTACGATCGCCCGCTCACGACCGACGAGGTCGCGCGCTTTCGCGAGCTCGTGAAGCGGCGCGGGCGGCACGAGCCGGTCGCCTACATCCTGGGCGTCAAGGAGTTCTGGTCGCTCGCCTTCGAGGTCGGCAGCGGCATCCTCGTGCCGCGCCCCGAGACCGAGTGCCTCGTCGAAGAGGCGCTGGTGATCGCCAAGGCGCTCGCGCCCCACCTCGCCGGTCGCCCGCTGCGCATCGCCGACGTGGGCACCGGCTCGGGGGCCATCGCCGTCGCGCTCGCCAAGGAGCTGCCCCAGGCCGAGCTCTGGGCCGGCGACATCGCCGACGCGCCGCTCGCCTACGCCGCGCGCAACGCCGCGCGCCACGGCGTCGCCGAGCGCGTCCATGTCGTTCGCGCCGACGGCCTCGCGCCCCTGGCCGCGCTTGCCGGAGCCCCGTTCGATCTCGTCTGCTCCAACCCGCCGTATATCCGCGCGGCGGACTTCGAGGCACTTCCCCGCCACGTGCGCCAGTCCGAGCCCACGGTCGCGCTGCTCGCCGGCCCCGACGGGCTCGACGTCGTCCGCGCACTCGTGGCGGACGCCGCGCGCCCCGACGTGCTCGCTCCCGGCGGGGGCCTGCTGCTCGAGATCGGCGACGCCCCGCAGGCGCACGCGACCCAGGCCCTGATGGTGCCCCACTTCGGCGCGGTGCGCGTCCGCGCCGACTACGCAGGCCTCGCCCGCATCGTCGTCGGGACCGGGGCACACCCGTGAGCGAGCGGAACACTACTCGCGTTGGCTCTTTCTTGTTAAGGTGCGCTCGATGCCCAAGCTGATTGTGCAGCTTTCCGGGGGACGGTTCCGCGAGCTCGAGCTCGAGCGGAGCAATGCGCTCGGTCGCCACCCCGACCAAGACGTCCAGGTGATGGACCCGCTCGTCTCCAAAGAGCACCTCGTCATCGAGCAGCTCGCGGGCGAGTGGTACCTGCGCGACCTCGACAGTCGCAACGGCACCTGGGTCAACGGCGAGCGCGTGCGCGGCCGCGTCAAGATCGCGAACAATGACCGCGTCAAGGTCGGCACGACCCACCTGGTGTTCGTCAATCGCGGCGATCGCCGCTCGACCACCGAGCACAACGTGACGATCGGATCGGGGCTCGAGTCATCGATCCAGGGCTCGCTTTACCGCGAGTCGGCCGAGGAGTTCCTGCCGGTCGATCTGATCGCGTCGGTCGAGACGCTCAAGCGCGACTACGAGAAGCTGCGCCTCGCGAGCCGCCTCCATCGCGAGATCGCCTTCGACGTGCGGCTCGAGGTCCTGCTCCCGCGGATCCTCGATCACCTCTTCACGCTCTTCAAAGCCGATCGCGGCGTCATCCTCCTCGGCGACGCCGAGAACCAACTTCAGCCGCGCGCCGTGCGGGCCCGCGGGCAGGACGAGGGCGACGAGTCGATCCAGCTCTCGCAGACGATCCTCAACAAGGTCCTGACCGAGCGCGCGGCCGTCCTCACGCGTGATGCGCAGATGGACGACCGCTTCCAGCGCGCGCAGTCGGTCATCATCCAGGGGATCCGCTCGACGATGTGCGTGCCACTCTTGGCGCGCGATGCAAGTGTCATCGGCGTCATCCACCTCGACTCCCTGGTCGTCGCGAACGCCTTCACCGAGAAGGACCTCGGGATGCTGCAGGCCGCGGCGCTGCAGGCCGCCATCGCGATCGAGAACTCGCGCCTGGTCGAGCGTATCGAGCGCGAGGCGCTGACGCGGCAGAAGCTCGAGAAGATGATGTCGCCGAACCTGGTCGAGCGGGTGGTCAAGGGCGACATCCAGATCCAGAAGGGCGGCGAGCTGCGCGACTGCGTCGTCCTCTTCACCGACATCCGCGGCTTCACGCAGCTGGCCGAGCAGATCTCGCCGCACGGGGTCACGAGCCTCCTCAACGAGTATTTCGAGCTGCTGGTCGACGTGGTGTTCGAGCACGAGGGCACGCTCGACAAGTTCCTGGGCGATGGGCTCATGGCGATCTGGGGCGCGCCGGTGGCCGATCCCGATGCGGCCGAGAAGTCGCTGCGCTGCGCGGTCGAGATGCAGCAGGCGGTCTCGCGGCTCAACTCGCTGCGCCGTCTCGACGGCAAGACGCCGATCTGGACAGGCATCGGCATCGACAAGGGCATGGCGATCGCGGGCTGTGTCGGGTCGAGCAAGACGATGTCGTACACCGCGATCGGGCCGACCGTGAACACGGCGAGTCGCCTGTGTGCGGCCGCGTCGCCCGGGGAGATCCTGGTGTCCGACGCGGTGTGGACGGCGGCGCCGGGTGCGGTCGCCGGGACGCGCCGCGAGCCGCTGCAGCTCAAGGGGATCTCGCAGCCCGTCGTGCCCTGGTCGATCTTGGTCGCCGAGATGTTCGCGACCACCACCGCCGAGGGCGATCTGGCCGAGCAGGTCGAGCCCTCGGAGGACCACGTCGGGACCGACGAGTTCTCGCCGCCGGCGGCGCATGCGGTTTCGGTTGACCGGCCGCGCGCCGGCCGTCGCACGCATTGAGACGTTCGCGCGCGCGGAGGCGTCAGCGCGCGTGGAATTCGGGCCAGGGTGCGCCGGGCCAGTAGCCGTAGGGATCGCGCGCCGGGCCGCGCGGGCCGAGGTCGGGGCGCGCGCGGGCGAGCGCGATGAGGC
>SXIE01000420.1 GCA_005772945.1 Pseudomonadota bacterium | reverse complement strand
GGGCGGGGCCGCCCGCGCCCTGCTCGCGAAGGCCTCGCGTGGGGTCCGCATCGGGCCCAGGAGCGAGGCTGCCCGCGCCCGCGAACTCGACGACGACGCGAAGGTGGTCGGCGGGGCGGACGGGGCTGAGCGTGCCGGTCATGCCGAGGTGGATGATCAGCTCGTCGCCGCGCGAGAGTGGCAAGACCAGGAACTTGCCGTGGCGCTCGACGGCGCGAATCGTCTGGCCGCGCGCCTTTTCGACCTGCGCATATTTGGGGCCCGCCGGAGCGTCGGCGCGGCGCGCGCGGCGGATCTCGCGGCCAACGAGCCAGGGCGCGAGTTCGCGGCGGACGGTCTCGACCTCGGGCAGCTCGGGCATGCGGTCTTGGTAGCACTTTACGGCTCGGGGGTCTTCGGCGACGGTCCGGACGTGCACAAGCTCATCGCCGTCGCGGGCAACATCGGCGCGGGAAAATCGTCGCTCGTCGAGTTCCTGGCCAAGCGTCACGGGATGCGGCCGGTGTACGAGCCGTTCGTCGGGAACCCGTACCTCGACGACTTCTATGCGGACATGAAGGGCTACGCTTTCCAGAGCCAGCTCTACTTCCTGACGCACAAGTTCCGGCTGCACCTGTCGCTGGCGCCCAGCCAGGGCACGGTCGTCCTGGACCGGACCATCTACGAGGACGCCGAGATCTTCGCGCGCAACCTGGCGCAGAGCGGCCTCATCACGCCGCGCGACTTCGGGCTCTACAATGAGCTCTACGACGCGATGAAGGTCGCGCTCAGGCCGCCCGACCTGCTCATCTACCTGCGCTGCTCGGTGCGCGCGATCAGGCGCCGCATCAAGCTCCGCGGGCGCCCGAGCGAGCAGGGGATCCCGCTCGAGTATCTCAAGAAGCTCAATGCCCTGTACGAAGATTGGATCGCGCGCTACGACGTTTGCCCGGTCCTCATCTGGGACTCCGAGCGCCAGGATTACCTCACGGATCTGGTCGACCGGATCGAGTTCCGGCGCCGCTTGGCCGAGTTCGAATGAGCCGAGTTCGCATGACAAGGCCTGAACGCTCGCGATGATCGCCCTCGCCCCGTCGGATGCACCGTCCTCGCCGCTTTACATCGCGGTCGAGGGGCCGATCGGCGTCGGCAAGACGACGTTGGTCGAGCGCCTCGCGCAGCGCTTCTCGGCGCGCATCGTCCTCGAGGCGTTCGAGGAGAACCCGTTCCTCGTGCGCTTCTACGAGGACCGCGAGCGCTGGGCGTTCCCGGCGCAGATCTTCTTCCTGATGAGCCGCTTCAAGCAGCAGCAGGAGCTGCTGCAGGCCGACCTCTTTCGGCCGAATCTGCTTGCGGATTACCACCTTCTGAAGGACCGCATCTTCGCGGAGCTGACGCTCGGCGCCGAGGAGCTGACGCTCTACGAACGCGTGTATCGCTCACTGGCGTCGCAGATCCTGAAGCCCGATGTGGTCGTGTATCTGACGGCGCCGCTGCCGACCTTGCTCGGACGGATCGAGCGCCGCGGACGCACGTTCGAAGCCGGGATGGACCCGCAATACCTCGGGGATCTGGCGCGGGCGTACGGGCGCTTCTTCAGCCGCTACGACGACACGCCCATCCTCAAGATCGACAACGACCAGCTCGACTACGCATCGCCCACCGAGGATGCCTGGGGCATCGTCGACGACATCGTCCACCGGATCCGCCATCTCGCGCGCGGACACGGACACCGTGAGGAGCTCGCCCGATGACTGAGCAGCGGAACTCCCCAACCCCCGCAAAGGCGCCGACCAAGACCGAGGCGCACGACCCGGTCGCGCGGCTCTCCAAGGCCTTCATCGGCACGGCCGGGCTCATCGGCGTCGGCAAGACGACGCTCGCCAACGCGCTCGGCGCGCACCTCGGACTCGACGTCTACCACGAGCCGCTCGAGGACAACGTGTACCTCGAGGACTTCTACGCCGACACGCGGCGCTGGTCGTTCGCGATGCAGGTCTACCTCCTGAATCGCCGCTTCCAGCAGCATCAGGAGATCATCTGGCGCGGGCGCGGGGCGGTCCAGGACCGCACCATCTACGAGGATTCGATCTTCGCGCGCGTGCTCGTCGACATGGATCTGATGCATCCGCGCGACTACGAGACCTACCTCGAGCTCTATCGGAACCTGTCGAACTTCATGTGTCGACCGACCGCGATCGTGTACCTGCACGCGCGCCCCGAGGCGTGTCACGAGCGCATCGCGCGCCGCGGCCGTGAGTTCGAGCGGGTCGTGTCCCTGGCGTACCTGACGCGGCTCTACGAGGCCTACGAGGAGTTCGTCGAGAACATCGCGCGCACCATCCCGGTGATTCGCGTCGACTGGGAGAACTTCGGCGACGTCGAGGCGCTCGCGAACGCCATCACGCACGAGGTGACGCGCGCGAGCTACCTGCGACGCGTCGAGCTCTGACGCGCCCGCGCTGGGCAAGCGCTGGGGCGCTCTTCGCGAACTAGCCCCGGCCGCGGCGGAGCGGCCCGAACATCGCGACGCTCAAGAGGATGGTCGCGACCGCCAGCGCGGCGCTCGCGCTGCCGTCGATGATGCCGGCGAGCTCTGGGTCGAAGCCGTTGATCATCGGGCCGATCACCGAGAAGACGAGCCCGGCCCCGCCGAGGAGCGCCAGGATCCCGTACGGAACAGCCAAGCCGGCGCCCATCCCGGCCGACGACGCGAAGCCCCAAATCCCCGAGAGGAGCCAGGTCGTTGGGCCGATGAGATCTGCAATGAGCATGATCGTCTGCGCCATTTCGGGGTCGTCGAGCTCGAGCACGCCAAAGACGAGGAGCAGCAGGAAGGCGGTCACCAGGACCGTCACCAGGTGGAAGATCCCGACCAGGACCCCGAGTCCGTTCGTCGCGCGCGCCGCGCCCAGCATCCCCATGAAGAGAAGCACGTGGCCGGCGATCCCGGCGATGAGCGCGATCAGCTGCTGGGTCGCGAGAAACTCGGGGTCGTTGCCGAGCGCGCCGAAGGTCGCGAGCGCCTGGAACAAGGTCGCGAGCGCGATGAGCAGCGCACCGACACCGCCCAGGACGCAGAGCGCACCGCCGCCTTCCGACACCTCGATGACGCCGCGCGCGGCGGGCGGGGGAGCGCGCTTGCCGACCTCCTTGGCGGGTTTGGGCGGCTTCGGGGCTGGCGCGGGCTTGGGCGGCTTCGGAGCCTTTTCGGGCTTGGCGGCCTTGGGGGGCTTGGCGGCCTTGACGGTCGGAAGCGCCGCCTCGGCGTCGACCTCCTCGCCGACCTCGTCCTCGATCTCGCCGCCATACCGAGCGTACGCCGCATCGGGGTCGTCGGCGTCCGAGGCCTCGTCGAACGCCTCTTCCTCGGCGACCTCCTCGACGACCGGCGCCGGGGCGCGCCCACGCGCGGCCTTCACCGCGGCCGGAGGCTGCGAACGCTCGTCGGTCGCGGCCGTGCGCGACGCGCGCTTGGCCTCGGCGCCCTGCTCGAGCTCGCGGTGCAGACGCGCCAGCGCCTCGC
Organism: Pseudomonadota bacterium; assembly: GCA_005772945.1. Next base: position 3,839 of record SXIE01000420.1, on the reverse strand, counting down.
CGCTCATCTGAACGGTTGCGCCGTCCGTATTGACGGGTTCGCCATCGTCGTCGAATCGGTTCGCCATCTCGCACCCTCCAATGATGCTGCCACCTAGCCCGCGCGCGCCGCCCGCGTCAATCTCCGCGGTCCGTCCCGTCCGTGCCACGACGTCTCCCCAGCCCCCCACGTCCCGACGTCCCACCGGGCCGGTGGCAGGAACGCACCCGCTCCGTTATCGTCGCCCGATGGATAGACCGTGGCCGCGCGCGACGTAACCCGAGGCGACATCGCGCCTCTGCTTCGGTCCCTTTGGTGGCCCGTGCTCGTCGCGATGCTCATGCAGACCGCGTACGCGCTGGTCAACCTGGCTTTCGTGCGCTCGCTGGGCGACGCCGCCATCGGCGCGATCGGCATCGGCCACCAGGCCTTCTTCATCATCTTGGCGCTCGGCCAGATGGTCGGCGCGACCGCCCGGGCCGACGTCAGCCAGGCCTTCGGGCGCGGCGACGTCCTGGGCGCGCGCCGACGCTTCACGTTCTACGCGCTCGTCGCGGCCGGCGTCGGCCTCGTCGCCGCCCTCGGCGCCTTTCTCGGGGCCGAGGCCTACGTCGGCGCCCTCACGGGCGACCCCGCGACCTATCGGGCGGGGCTCGACTACTTCCGCGCCTCGGCGCCGACGTTCCTGTTCCAGCTCGTGGTCATCGTCTTCGCGGGCTCGATGCGCGCCACCGGCGACTTCATCGTGCCGATGATCATCATGGTCGCGTCGGTCGTCCTCAACGCGATCCTCGACGCCGTCTTCATCTTCGGGCTCGGACCGATCGCGCCGATGGGCGTCGCGGGCGCCGCCTGGGCCACCGTCATCGCCCAGGGCCTGTCGACCGTCGCCTACGTGGTGCGCCTGACGCGGGCGCGTCGCCACCCGCGGGCCCTCGCGTGGGCTGCCCCGACCGGCACGCGCACGGCCGCGCTGCGCATCGTCACGCGCGGCCTGCCGGCGGGGCTCCAATTCTTCGCGATCTCGGCCGTGACCGCCATGGTGCTGGCCGGCGTCAAGGATCTCGGCGTCGTGTGGACCGGCGCCGCGAGCGGTGGTTTCCGGCTCGCCCAACAGGCCTCGCTGCCGATCATCACGCTGGCCATGGCGGTCGCCGCCTTCGCCGGTCAGAACGTCGGTGCCCGCCTGGGCGAGCGCGTGCGGCGCGGCGCCGTGATCGCGCTGCGCTGGGGGCTCCTCTACGGGGTCGTCGCCGGCGGGTTGCTGGCGCTCCTGGCCACGCAGATCGCGCCGCTCGGGGCCGATTCCGACGATCAAGTTGCCCTCGTCGCCGACTACTTGCGGATCGCTGCGCCAGGGTTCATCGCGACGGCCCTCGTCTTCGTCCCCGCGTTTGTCCTGCAGGCGGCCGGGCATATGGTTGCGCCGATGTTCGCCGCGCTCGTGCGCGTCGCCGTCATCGCCGTCATCATCTATGGTGTGCGTCCGCTGCTCGGGCTCGGGCCCGCGTGGATCTTCGCGAGCGCGACCGTGGCGTCGTTCATCGAGGCTGCCGTGGCGCTCTACTTTCTGCGCCGCTTCTTGCGCGGGCTCCCGAGCGCGGAACCGGTCGTCGTGGCCGCCGCTCCGTTGCCTCCGATTGTGCGTCCACCGGGTGTCACCGACGTGTCTTAGGGGCGGAGGTCGTCATGCAGCGCCTGTTGGGGATGTTCGTCGTCGCAGTGGGGCTCTCGGCAGGCGGGTGTGCGCACCAGGTCTTCTCGCCACCGGCGGGCCTGCCGAACCTGGAATCACCCGCGCTCGTCGGGGCCGGCAAGAACGCGGTCGCGGCGGACTTCACCGCCGCGCATATCGGGCTCGATGCCGGCGATGTCTTCGGTGGCGCGCTCAAGGTGCGTCACGGATTCTCGGACGCGCTCGAGCTGCAGGGCGCGCTCGCCGGCTTCGCGATCGACGAGGACGCGAAGGCGGACACCGTCCCGTGGACGTTCTCGGGGCGCGTGGGCCTCAAGGGGAGCTTCGTCGCGGACTTCCCGCACCTCGCCTGGAAGGCCGGGCTCGGGTTCGGCGGCTCGGCGGGCGGCCTCTTCTCGGCCGCAGATCTCGGCCTCGTCGGCGGGTTCGAGAACGCCTACGCGACGCCGTGGGTCGCTGTGTCGGGGTTCGCGAGCGTGCCGCTGACCTCCGAGACCGTCGACATCACGCCGGCCGACGAGGACACCCCGCGCCTCGATCATCCGGTGACGACTCTCGGCGTGCAGGTCGCGGTCGGGGTCAGCGTCGCGGTCGGCGCGTCGCCGGTGAAGCTCCATCTGTCGCTGCACGAAACGTGGCTTTGGGATATCCACGGGGTCGACGAGACGGTCGCCGGGTTCGCGCTCGGGGTCGAGACACCGTTCTAAGAGGTTGAGTACACGTGGTGGTTCCGAGCCTCGCGAGTCCAGCACGCCCCGGGCAGACCGATGCGCTCGCGCGCCTCGATGGGGCCGTGGTGGCGTGCGTTCTGTGGATGCGGCTCACGCCCGCGCTGCAGGGCGACTGGCGCGCGGCGGCCGCGGCGGTGCCCGAGGCGGCGGTGCGTCATTACTTGGTACACCAAGCATCTCCGCTGGCGCTGGCCGCGGCGGCCGAGAGCCCGTTCGTGTCGACGGCGCTACGCACGCTGGCCTCGGAGCGGGCCGCGGAGGCGCCGAGCGAGGCCGCCTACGACCGCTTCGCGGCGCTGTTGGCGATGCCGCGCGATGCGCTGCTGGGCGTCCTGGCGGGCGGTAGCGCGGCCGGGGCCGAGACCCCGACGCGGCTCGACGTGTGGGCCGAGGTCGTGGCGCTGCGCGAGGTGCAGTCGGCCGTAAGGGTCGAGCGCGCGCTCGTCCGGCGCTTCGAGCGCATGTTGCGCGCGCCCGCGGCGGTCGTGGTCTGGGCGCTGCTCATCGTGATGTTCTCGCTGCAGCTCGCGCTGTCGGAGGCGGCGCGCGCCGAGCTGTGGCTTCCGCCGAGCTTCGGGCGGCCCGCGTCGTTCGCGTCGTACGCGCTGGTCCATTCGGACTCGCGCCATGTCCTCTTGAACGCGCTCGCGCTCGCCGGGATCGGGCCGGTGCTCGAGCGGCTGCTCGGACCGTGGCGCTTTCTCGCGGCGTTCGTGCTGGCGGCGGTCCTCGCCGGCCTCGTGAGCACCACGTTCAAGCTGGCGCTCGGCTGGCCGGTCGCGACGATGGGGGCCTCGGGCGCGATCGCCGCGCTCGGCGGCTTCGCCATCGTCCTCGGCGTCAGCTTCCAGCGCCGCTTCGGACGCGTTCCCGCGCGCTATCAGTGGCCGGTCTTCGGCGGCGCGCTCGTCTGGTCGGCCAACCTCTTCTTCGGGGTCGGCCTCGCGACGCCCGGCGTCGACCACGCGGCGCACGTGGGCGGGCTCGCGGCCGGCGTCATCGCCGGTTTCATCGTGTGGCCGCAGTTGCGGCGCCGCGCCGAGGACGTGCCGGGTGGCGTCAGAGGCGCGTGAGCGTCAGCGCGGTCGCGCCCTCGAGGCGTGCCTTGATCACGTCGAGCGGCGGCAGCTCGCAGGCGCTCGAGACGACGTCGCGCAGCGTGGCTGTGGCGCGCGCCGCGTCAACCGTGCCTGCGAGGGCGAGCACGAAGCCGCACGCCTCGTGCGTGGCCGCGTCGCCGTTCGCAGCCACGCGTGCGGCGCCCGGCCCGAGAACGACCACGAGGCTCGCGCCCTCGGCGTGGATGCGTCCGTCGACGATCGCGACGCGCGGCCGAGCGCCGTCGGGGCCGGCACCGAGGACGCCCGGACCGGTGGTCCCCGTGGGGGTGGTCCCCGCGCTCGATACGACCAGCAGCGCGGCCGCCGCCGCGG
>SXIE01000419.1 GCA_005772945.1 Pseudomonadota bacterium | reverse complement strand
CGCGCGAAACCGGACGTCGGGTCGTCGCGTGTCACCGACCCAATCTAGCAGGCCGGCGCGCGCGCGCTAGCGTCTCGCGAAGGCCGCGCTCGGCCCCTTCAGGGCCAAAGCGCGGCTGCCCGCGCTAGCGTCTCGCGAAGGCCGCGCTCGGCCCTTCAGGGCCAAAGCGCGGCTGCCCGCGCTAGCGTCTCGCGAAGGCCGCGCTAGCCATTGCAGAGCCCGCGGGTCCGTGGCACGACAGACGCGTGACCTCGCAGCGCCCGCCGTCCAAACGTCTCCCGCGCGCCGGCCCCACCTCGCCGCTCATGCCGGCCGCGCCGTTCGCGCCGCTCCCGGAGGCGATGACGGCGGTCGTCGACATGGGACGACCGACGCCGGTGACCATCGCGTGGCCGGATCGGAGCGCGACGCCCGCGGGGCTCGACGGGCTCTGGTGGAACGCGACCGAATCGGAGCTGCAGGCGCGCGTCCCGCCCGATCATGCGTGCCGCCTCGTGCGCGCGCGCATGGGGATCCGCGAGCTGGCGTGGCCGATGGATGCGCGTTGGTTCCGCGTGGAGCTTGCGGTGACGCTGGTCTTGGAGGACGGCGCGCTGGTGCGCGTCCTCATGAATGGCCGTCCGGGGGCCTTCGGCTGGGCGGACATCAGCGACGCGGGCTTCGTGTCGCGCGACGAGAACTGGGTCGAGCGCATCGTCGACGGCACGCGCGTCGCGGTGGACCTGCTCGACGGCAACGTGGTGCTGGACGAGGCGTCGTGACGGTCCGGGTGACGTTCTACGACGTGCCCGCCGAGTCGCGCTTCCCGCTCGCCACCAAGCTCGCGCAGGCCGCCTGGGACAAGGGCAAGCGCCTCGTCATCCGCTGCCGCGACGAGCTCGATGCGCGGGCGCTCGACGAGCACCTCTGGGTGTTTCGCGAGGACGGCTTCGTGCCGCACGAGGTGAGCGACGGGCAGCGGGAGCTGCAGGATGCGGAGGCGCGCGTGGTCCTGGTGGCCGCCGATGTTTGGCCGCCGTGGCCGCCGGGGTTCGCGATCGGCGAGGGCGACATCCTGGTGCAGCTCGCGCCGGCCGACACCGCCTATGCGGCCGCCTTCGGGATCGTCATCGATTGGGTCGATCACTCGGACGAGGCGCGCCTGGCGGCGAGCCGCGCGCGCTACAAGGCGTGGGTCGATCGCGGCCTCAAGCCCGAGATGAAAGACAAGGTCTGACGCGGCCTACGACGCGGTCGCGTCACAGGCGCGCCCACAGCGCTCGCGCGAGACGCTCGCCCGCATCCGGCCCGTGGCGAAAGAAGAGGCACGGCTCGACGAGCTCGAGCTCGACGAGGACGAGGCGCCCGTCGCGATCGCGCAGCGCGTCCGCGCGACCGAAGAGGAGGCGCTGCCCGAGGATCGTTTCGGCGGCCGTGATGGCGCGGGTCGCGAGGTCCGCGAGCTCCGGATCGGGCACGGTGCCGACGTCGCTGGCGCCCCAGTCCTCCTGCACGCGATAGTCGCCGCGCGCCGGGACCTTGGCGACGCCGTGGGAGAGGGCGCCGTCGATCCAGATCACCGAGCGCTCGCCCTCGGCCTCGACGCTCGGCAGATACGGCTGGAGCATGAAGCCGGCCGCGAGGTGGGGCCCGTCACCAGGGGCCGCGAGCAGTCGCGCGGCGGCCTCGAGGCCCGCCTCGTCGTGCGCGAAGGCGAGCGTGCGCCAGGCGTTGGCGCCGACGATCGGCTTGAGAAACGCACGACCCCAGCGCGCCGCAGCAGCGCTGACCGCCCGAAGCGCCTCCACGCGCGGCGTCCCGAGCGCGAGCCACACCGTCTCGGCCAGCGGGATCCCCGCCGCCGCGAGGGCCCGCAGATACGACTTGTCGGTGTTCCAGCGAACCACGTCCGGACCGTGAAACAGGCGGGTCACAGACGCGACGCGCTCGCTCCACGCGACGAACTCCGCGCGGCGTTCGTGGTAGTCCCACGTGGTCCGAATGAGCACCGCGTCATAGGCCGCCCAATCGACCTCGGCGTCCCAGGGTGGCGCGTCGACGCGCGCCCCTAGCGCCTCGAGCGCCGCCCGCAAGGGCCCCTCGTCATCGGCGACCGGAGGAAATGGACCGCAGCTCGCCAGCGCGATGCGCGGCGAATTCGTCGCGGGCAAGCGCGGGGCGCTCTTCGCGAGCGACGTCACCACGCCGCGAGGCCGCGCGGCAAGACGACGCAGACGCGGTCGCCGGGGCGGGCCGCGGGTGACCCGGGATTGCGCCGGATGAGGACGTTCGCGCGCGCGTAGCCAATGTGATCGGCGCTTCCATCCCAGCCGAGTGCGCGCACGGAGACCTCGCTGCCGGCGCCGCGCACGAGCTCGCCCGGATGGATCGTGGTGCGTCGCTCGGCGGCGGGAAGCTCGCCGACGATCGGCAGGTCCAGCATCCAGGTGCGATGCTCGGGACGGCGCCCGAGGATACGCAAGGCCGGCGCGACCAGCATCGTCGCGGTGACGAACGAGCTGACGGGGTTACCCGGCAGACCGAAGATCAGGCACCGGTCGGTGCGCCCGAAGAGCACGGGCTTGCCGGGCTTGATGGCGATCTGATGGAAGAGGATTTCGACCCCCTCGGCCTCGAGGCACTCGCGCACGAGGTCGTAGGTCCCGGCCGACACGCCGCCCGAGAGCACGAGCACGTCGGACTCCAAGCCCTCGAGGATCGCGCGGCGCAGCTCGGCGCGCTCGTCACGCACGATGCCGCCGTCGACCACCCGCCCACACTCGCCCTCGAGCAGCGAGATGAGCGTGCGTCGGTTGGAGTCACGGATCTGCGCGGGCCCGGGCGTGTCCTCGATGTTCACGAGCTCGTCGCCGGTCGCGTAGACCGACACGCGTGGACGTCGGAACACCTTGACGCTGGCGGCCCCGACGCTGCCGAGCACGCCGGCCGTCAGGTTCTCGATGACGCGCCCCGCCTCGACGACGACGTCGCCCACGCGAGCCTGCGTCCCGCGCCGGGTGATGTTCTCGCCCGGACGCGGACGCGCCCTGACGCGCACGGTCTCGCCCTGGCGCTCGCAGACCTCGACGATCGCGACCGCGTCCGCGCCGTCCGGGATCGGCGCTCCGGTCATGATCGCCATCGCCTCGCCCGGCGCGAGCGCGCGCGACGGCACGCCGCCGGCCGCGATCTCGCCGGTCACCACGAAGTCCGTGACCTCGCCGGTGAGATCGGCGGTGCGGATCGCGAAGCCGTCCATCATGCTCTTGTCGAAGCCGGGCGCGTCGCGATCGGCGCGTACATCCTCGGCCACGATGTAGCCCGACGCCTCCCACAGACCCATCGCGCGCGTCGAGACCGGGCGCGACTCGCGCATCTCGACGGCGGTCCGAATGACCGCATCGACGGCGACGTCGAGATCGAGGAGCGGGCGCTTCATCG
>SXIE01000418.1 GCA_005772945.1 Pseudomonadota bacterium | reverse complement strand
GAAGATCGAGGGGATCCGCGATCTGCGCGACGAGAGTGACCGCGACGGCATGCGCATGGTCATCGAGCTGAAGCGCGGGGCGATCGGTCAGATCGTCCTCAATCAGCTCTTCAAGATGACGGCGATGCAGACGACGTTCGGCATCATCAACCTCGCGGTCGTGCGCGGGCAGCCGCGGATCATGCCGCTCAAGGAGCTGCTGGTCGAGTTCATCCACCATCGGCGCGACGTCGTCACGCGCCGCTGCCGCTACGATCTCGGGCGCGCGCTCGAGCGCGAGCACATCCTGGCGGGCTACCTCAAGGCGATGGACATCATCGACGAGATCGTCCAGCTCATCAAAGCCAGCCCGTCGCCGATCGAGGCGCGTGAGGGCTTGGTGCGCACGTTCGGGTTCAGCGAGGTCCAGGCCCAGGCCGTCCTGGATCTGCGCCTCCAGCGGCTCACCGGGCTCGAGCGAGACAAGATCGAGGCCGAGCGCAACGAGCTCCTCGGGCGCATCGCCGAGCTGCAGGCGATCCTCGCGAGCAACGAGCTGCTGATGGCGCTCATCGTCCAAGAGCTCAAGGCGATCGAGGAGCAGCACGGCGACGCGCGGCGCACCGAGATCCTCGATGCGTCGGGGGACATCGTCCTCGAGGACCTCATCGCGAACGAGCCGATGGTCGTGACGGTCACGACGACCGGGTACATCAAGCGCACGGCGCTCACCGAGTATCGCACGCAGAAGCGCGGTGGACGCGGGCGCTCGGGCATGAACACGAAGGACGAGGACAATGTCTCGCACCTCTTCGTGGCCACGGCGCACGCGCTCTTGATGATCTTCACCGACCGCGGGCAGGTCTATCCGCTCAAGGTCTATGAAGTGCCGGCGGGCGGTATCGCCGGGACCGGCAAGGCGATCGTCAACCTCCTCCAGATCCAGGAGGGCGAGAAGGTCCGCAGCATCGTGCCGATCGAGAACCTCGACGACGCGACGCGCTACCTCGTGTTCGCGACGCGCGCCGGACAGGTCAAGCGCACGGCGCTCGACGAGTTCAAGAACCTACGGGCCGGCGGCCTGCGGGCCATCAACCTCGGCGACGACGACGATCTCGTCGCCGTGAAGGTCGCGCCCGATCGGTCGTGCGTGATGCTCGTGACCGTGCGCGGCCAGGCCATCGTGTTCGGGATCGACGATGCGCGCGCTATGGGACGCGCCACGCAGGGCACGCGCGGGATCCGCCTGCGCACGGGCGACAACGTGGTCGGGATGGAGATCCTGAGCGGCGGTGATCTGGTCGCCGACGCCGAGGCACCGGACGACGGGGACGCCGAGGGCACGCGGCCGACGGAGGCCGTGTCGGTGGAAGAGGCGGCCGAGCCCGAGGGCGATGAGGGCGGCGAAGAGGCCGTTTCGGCCGACGAGGAGACGATCGTCTTCGTGACGGCGAACGGCTACGGCAAGCGTACGGCGGTCAAGCACTTCCGCGTGCAGAAGCGCGGTGGGCTCGGGCTGCGGGCCTTGCCGTACAGCGAACGGAACGGGCCGCTCGTGTCGATGGGGCGGCTCACGCCCGATGACGATCTGATGGTCGTGACCGACGGCGGGACGATCATCCGGCTCGCGGGCAACGAGGTGCGCGCTTACGGACGCAACGCGAAGGGCGTGCGGATCATCGGCGTGCGCGACGAAAAAGTTGTTTCGATTCATGCGGTTTCACGGTCCGACGCCGAGGTGCCGCCGGGCGCCGAGGCCGTTGCGACCCCGCCCTCGAATGGGCTGCCGGCGGATCTCGATGATGTGATGCCGGCGACCGATGGCGAGGAAACCTGATGCCCGAGCGTGGTGGGAAACGGAAAGACGACAAGCGCGCACCTGCGGGTGCGCATCCCGCGACCCGCCCCGGGGGCGTGAAGCGCCCGAGCCCGGGCGGCAGGTTCGAGGCGGGCGCCGCGCGTGCGGGCGGCGGTGGGCGACCACGGGCTGAGGGCGCGCGCGGCGGCAAGCCGCCGGCGAAGAGCGACGCACGTCCGGCGGGTGGGAAATCCGGTGGCCCCAAGATGGTGCCGGGTCCGGCGGGGTCGGCGCTGCGCGTGGTGCTCCAGCGTGGAAAGTCCAAGCCGTTCTGGGTCGGTCACCCGTGGCTGTTCTCGGGCGCGATCGAGAAGGTCGAGGGACCGGTCGGCGAAACCGGCGGTCCGTGCACGGTCGAGGACGAGCGCGGCAACCCGCTCGGGTGGGGGTACTACAATCCGATCGGGCAGATCGCGGTGCGGATCTATTGGCATCGGCGGACGACCGATCTGCCGTTCGAGGTGCCGGCCTTCGGCGCGCTCTTGCGCGAGCGCATCGCAGCGGCGGTGCGGCTGCGCCAGGGGATCGGCTTCCCGAGCGCCGACACGAACGTCTATCGCGTGATCAACGCCGAGGGCGACCTCTTGCCGGGCCTCATCGTCGACCGCCTCGGCGATGTCCTGTCCGTGCAGCTCAATGCGCGTGCCATGGTCGCGAACCGCGCGGACGTGCTCGCGGCGCTGGCCGAGACCATTGGGGTCTCGAACTTCGTCGTGGCGGTCACCGAGACGGCGAGCAAGCTCGAAGGGCTCGAGGCGGGCCAGCAGCTCGTCGGCGCGCCGAACTTCGTGAACGCGCCCGAGGGGCGGCAGCCGACCCTGGTGCGCGAGCGGGGGCTGACATACACGGTGGACCTGCATGCGCTGCAGAAGACCGGATTCTATGCGGATCAGCGCGAGAATCGGCAGCGCTTCGCGGCGACGACGCCGGGGCGCACGGTGCTCGATGGCTATTGCCACTTGGGTGGCTTCGGCCTCGCGGCGGCCCGCGCCGGGGCGCGGCACGTGACGCAGATCGACACGTCCGAGCCGGTCATCGCGCTGGCGCGCGCGAACGCGATCGCGAACGGGCTAGCGGGCAAGACCGAGGCGCTCGTCGAGGACGTCGTCGTGTATCTGAAGGAAGCGCAGGCGGCGGGACGGACGTGGGAGCGGGTCGTCATCGATCCGCCGAAGTTTGCGCAGAGCCGCGCGCACCTAGACGACGCGCTGCAGAAATATGCGCGCCTCAATGCGCTCGCGATCGGCGCGGTCGCCCCGGGCGGGTTGCTGCTCTCGTGCTCGTGCAGCCGGCACGTGTCCGAAGAGGACTTCGGGCGCATGCTGACGGACGCGGGGCATCGCCTGCGGCGACCCGTGCAGATCCTCGAGCAATGGGGCCAGCCGGCCGACCACCCGAGCCTCTCGGTGGCGCCCGAGGGGCGCTACCTGAAGGCGTGGCTCATCGCCGTCGGCTGACGGACTAGCCGCGCGTCGGCGTGGCGACCAGCGTCTGGAAGTAGAGGTTCTCGTCGACCACCACGTCGACGGTCCAGTCCGTGATGTCCTCGAACCCG
>SXIE01000417.1 GCA_005772945.1 Pseudomonadota bacterium | reverse complement strand
TTCACGGGCGCCGCCTTCGTGGCCTTCGCGGGCGCCGCCTTCTTCACCGGCGCTGCCTTCTTCACCGGCGCTGCCTTCTTCGCCGGCGCTGCCTTCTTGGCCTTCACCGGCGCGGCCTTCTTGGCCTTCGCGGGCGCGGCCTTCTTGGCCTTCGCGGGCGCGGCCTTCTTGGCCTTCGCGGGCGCAGCCTTCTTGGCCTTCACCGGCGCTGCCTTTTTCTTGGCTGGCGGCGCGGCTGCCTTCGCCTTTTTCTTGGCGCCCGCAGCGGGCGACGCGGTCTTGGATTTGGCCTTGGTCGACGTCTTCTTGGGTGTTGCCATGGTCCGGAGCATACATCGCTTCGGATCCCTGCCAAGTTCATCAACCTTCGACCAGGGCCACGCCGGCGCCGATAGGCCACAGAGCCGCCTCCGAAGCGGCTTTCAGCCCCCCTTGGCCCCTCAGCTCAGCGGCGCGAAGCGCGCCTGGAAGAACCGGAGCCGCGTCGGCTCGTACGTGAACGCCAGCCCGGTGATCGACTCCCGCCGCTGGTAGAGGCGGATGATCCCATCCGCGATCGCCCGCATATGATCGTTCGTGTAGACGCGCCGCGGGATCGTCAGCCGCACCAACTCCAGCGCCGGCCGATAGTTTTTCCCGTCGGCGTCGCGCCCCTTCGACACGTTCCCGCGCTCCATCGCGCGCACGCCCGTCTCGATATAGATCTCGGCCGCCAGCCGCTGCGCCGGATACGCATCCTGATCGAGATGGGGCAGAAAACGCCGCGCATCCAAGAAGATGGCGTGCGTCCCGGTCGGCACGACGATCGGCACGCCGGCCTCGAGCAGCCACCGCCCGAGCGTCTCGGTCTGCTTCACGCGCGACCGGATGTAGCGGTCGTCGAGCATCTCGGTCACCCCGCGCGCGATGCAGGCCAGATCCGCGATGGCGAGCCCGCCGTCGGTGACGCCGCCCTCGTAGACCCTGAGCAACGCCTCGCTCCGCGCGGCCCAATCGGCGTTGTCGCGATAGGCCAGTATCCCGCCGATATTGATGAGGAAATCCTTCTTACCGCTCACCGTGCAGCCATCGCCGTGCGCCATGATCTCGGCCACGATGTCGCGGATTTTGGCGTCCCGATAACGCGGGTCGCGGGCGTGGATCATGAACGCGTTCTCGACCACACGCGTCGCGTCGAAGAACACCGGGATCCGCTGCGCGCTGCAGTACGCGTAGACCTCCTTGATGTTGTCCATCGCGACCGGCTGGCCGCCCGCCATGTTGACCGAGAGCTCGAACGACAGATACGCGACCTTCGACGCGCCCTCGCGATCGACCAGCGCCCTCAGCTTGACCAGATCGACGTTGCCCTTCCACGGGAACGTGCTCTGCGGGTCGTGCGCCTCGTCGACGATGACATCGATGAAGCGGCCGCCCGCCAACTCCTGATGCAGCTTGGTCGTCGTGAAGTACATGTTCCCCGGCACGAATTGCCCCGGCAGGATCATGCACTGACTCATGATGTGCTCGGCCGCGCGGCCCTGATGGGTCGGCAGGATGAAGCGGTATCCGAGCACCTCGCGCAACGTCGCCACGAAGCGCAGATACTCGTCGCTGGTCGCCGCGGTCGCGCGCGTCGCGTCGTAGGCGGCCCACTGATCGGTGCTCATCGCCGAGGTGCCCGAGTCGGTCAGGAGATCCATCGTCACGTCGGCGCTGCGCAAGAGGAAGGTGTTGTAACCGGCCTTTTTCATTGCGACTTCGCGCTGCTCGCGATGGAGCCCGCCGACCTTCTCGACCGTGTGGATGAGGTACGGCATCGTGTCGAACTCGTACGTGTCGAGCTCGGGGAAGACGCCGTGGAACTCGAGCTGGTCCTGCCACGGACCGCCGCGCACGAGGTCGAGTCCGCCGATCCGCCCGCGCTGCTGGTACAAGGCGATGATCGCGTCGGCGACCTGGTCGAGCTGCTCGTTCGTCATCGCGAGCCGCGGGATCTGCACCGGCAGGAGCGCGTCCCGATCGACCAGCCCCATGGCCGAGCAGCGCATGCCGCTCGCCAGATAGAGCGCGCACGCCAGCGCATGCTGCCGGTGCGCGGCGAGGTGCGGCACGAACGCGTCCACCTCGAGGTAGGCCCCGTCACACCCGCGCTCGAGCGGCACCCCGGCGTGCATGAGCCGCTCGGTGAAGCGCTCGGTCTGGTGCATCACCCAATGGACCTCGCGCTCGTCGACCATCTCGCGCAGCCCGCGCGCCAGGATCTCCATCGTGCGCCCGGCCATGCCGCCGTAGGTGTGGAGGCCTTCGTAGACCACCACCTCGTTCATGAACTTCTCGTAGTCGACCGGGTTGTCGGTCGCGATGAAGCCACCGATATTGCACTTGGGATCCTGCGCGCCGTCCATCTGGAAGAGGTGCACCGAGCGCCCGATCTCGCGCACCAACTCGGCAATCGTCCGCGAGTCCTGACCGGCCTCGTGGCGCTGGATGTACCAGGCATTCTCGATGACGCGCGACCCGTCGAGCACCAGCTTGAGCCCGTGCTTCTCGGCCAGCGCGCGCACGGCCCGCAGGTTCTTCAGGCTGAAGGGGTGCTGGCCGTCGGCGAACGCCTGCATGCCGATGAGCGCGACGTTGCCGGCGGCGATGAGCCCTTCGAGGCGCTCGAGGTCGACGTTGCCGGTGAAGATCGGCTCGCGCGCGTCGCGCACGTCGGGCACGGCGACGGCGCGCGGCGCGAGCTGGTCGAGGCGGCCGCGCGCGTTCGACGGTAGGGCGGAGCCCCTCGGCACGAAGCACTCCGCGACGAGCTTCACGCACCCGAGCGCGTTGTGCGCAGGGGTCACGTAGCCAAAGCCGAGGACGTCCTTCACGGCGGCCTCGAGGCGCTCGAAGCTGACGGCGCCCGCGTAGGCCTCGTCGCCCAGCCACTGGCCCGCGAGCTGCTCCTGGCTCATCGCGCTCGTCCCGCGCGAGCACAGATCGAAGTTCAGCTGCGACTGCGTCAGGTTCAGGACATTGAAGCGCGCGGCCGCCAAGTGCCGCTTGCGCTCCGCCAGCGTCGGAAAGCTGATGAGCCGAACGGTCTTGATCTTGTGCGGTTCGTAGAGCGGCGGCGTGACGGGCATGGCGGGTCCTCGGGCGAGCGAGCGAATCGAAAACGCGCCGACTCATAACGAGTGGCCGGACGGTTGTCACGGGGCGCAAGTATGCGCGGAGTCGCACGAATGGCCGGCGCGCGCGGTGCCTCTGACGGCCCGGTGTTTGACATCACACAGCCAGATCGGCGATCGTCTCGCTATCGACCGGGGGAAGGTCATCATCCGGGCGCGGGCGTGACGTCACACCACTTCGGGGGCCGTGTGATAACGACGACACCGAGCTTGCCGCGGGTACGTTTTCGTACCCACGACGAGGTGCTCTTCGATCTGAAGCGGCACGCTCAGCTTCAGCGCGAGCGTCAGAGTCGCCGGACCGAGGAGCTCCTCAACGTGTTCCGCGCGAGCGGCGTCGTCGCGCTCGCCACCCTCTGGGCGACCGGCCTCTTGCGCATCGACACCCCCGGCGCGTTCGGACCGACCCTGGCCGTCGCCGCGCTCTACGCCGCCATCACCGCGATCGTCGTGCGGGCCCCCGGGCTACAGGTTCGCCGCTGGCTCATCCCGACCACCGCGACGCTCGACCTCGTGCTCGTCGGACTTCTCTGCGCGACCTCGGGTGGGTTCGACTCGGGCCTCATCACCGTCTATTTCGTCGCCGTCGCGACCGGCGCGTATCGCTTCGAGCCGGCTCAGGCGGCTGTCTTCAGCGCGCTCGCCTTTCTGTCCTGCGGCCTGCAGTGGTTCGCGACGGCGCCGGGCGAGCTGGATCAGTTTGCGGTCGCCTGGTCCATGCTCGGACTGATGGCGGCGCTCGCCGTGATGGTCGCGCGCGCGCTCGCGACCGCCCGCCGCGCGAGCGAGGAGCTCCAGCAAGGCGCGCTGGCCCTCGCGCCCCGCGGCGCCAGCTTGTCGGCCTGCGCGGACGTCGCCGGCGTCTGTCGGGCGGCCGTCGGGGACCTCTGCAGGGTGCTCGGGGTCGAGGACGTGGCGCTCGCG
>SXIE01000416.1 GCA_005772945.1 Pseudomonadota bacterium | reverse complement strand
CTTGAAGAAGGAGAGAAAGATGCCCTTGAAGAGGTCTTTCCCGGTGGGAAGCCGCTTTTCGAGACCGACGAGATTCATGACGATATCAGCCATGGCGAGGCGCATACCTCAGCTCGGCGCGCCTTCCAAGCATCGGATGCGCGACCCCGCGATCGTCACGCCGCTCGGCGGCCGGCACATGCTCCCCTTCAAACCCGGGCCGAACCGTGGCAAAGTCGCCGCGTGATACCGGTCATCGTCGTCGTCGATCCAGGGTACGTCGGGCACGAAGCGATCCGCGATCTGCTCGGGACGGGCTACGCCGTCACGACCGCGATCGGGCTCTCGGAGCTGATCTCGGCGGCCGCCGGGCTCGACACGCCGATCGTGCTCGTGCCGCAATCGCTCGCGCCCGAGCCGGGTTACGTGCTGCTCGATGCGCTCGTGGCACACCGGATCGAGGCGGTCGGCCTGCTCATCGTGGACGACTTCCAGGGCGTGCCGCGCCCGTCGACCCACTCCGGTGTCCACGCGTTCGTGCCGCGTCCGTTCACGCCCGAGGCGCTCGCATGCCACATCGCGGCGGCGGCCCGCACGCGCGCCCTGCGCCTTGCGACTGGCGGGGTCGCGCGCGTGCTCGAGCGCGACATGGTGACGCTCAAGTCGGGCCTGCGTCACGAGCTGCGCGGGCATCTGCAGGGCGTGGTCGGGCTGTCGACGCTGCTGCTCGACATCGAGGAATCGCGGCGCGCGCCCGACGACGAGAGCCTCGATTGGCTGCGTCGCATCACGGCCGCGGGGCACCGCCTGACGCGCCTCATCGACCACCTCTCGGACTGGATCGTTGTCGCCACGCGGCCGCTCGAAACGGCGGTCGTGGATCTGGTCGCGCTCGCAGACGAGGCCGCGGCCGAGGCGCGCACGCAATGGTTCAAGCGGCGTCCGAACATCACGGTGGTCGTGACCCCCGAGGCCGGGAGCGCGGCGCGCGTACCGGCCGATGCGCGGGCGCTCGCCGCGACGTTCCGGCATATCCTCGATAACGCGATCCGCTGGAACCCGCGGGAACCGCCGAGGTGCGAGATCAGCATCGAGGCCGCGCGCGACCCGCGTGAGGCGACCGCGGCGGGCGAAGCGCGTCCGAGCGGCTGGCTCGTCCGCTTCCGCGATGATGGGCCGGGCGTTCCGGAGGCGGTGCGCGAGCGCGTCTTCGGCATGTTCGACAAGCACGCACACGACCCCGAGGCCCCGCCCGGGACGGGGATGGGACTCGCGTTGGTCAAGAAGATCGCCGACCGACACGGAGCCTGCGCGTGGCTCGAGGGGCTGCCCGATCCCGCGGCGAGCGGGCTGGTGGCGTGTCTGTTCTGGCCGGGGTCGGCGTGAGGCGGTTCGTCGCGGTCGCGGTCCTCGGCCTTGTGGCAGTCGCGTGCGGTGGCGACGAGGGTGCGGGCGATGCGCACGGCGTCGACGCGGCCGACGCCGCGAGCGACAGCGCCATCGACGCGGTCGTCGATACCGCGGTTCCGACGGCGGTCGAGACCCAGAGCGAGGCGTCCGACGTGACCGACGTGCCGGATTCGGTGGTTCCGCGCGCCTGCACGGACGACGGCGACTGCGTGCTCGCGTGTGCCGCCGGGCGCTGCGCGGGCGGCACGTGCACCTGGGCGGGGCCGGCGCCCGAGGCGACCGGCTGCGTGATCGACGCACCGGGCACGGCGCCGACGTGCGTCGCCATAGGGGCGGCCGATCCGGCCCACGCGTGCTTCCAATGCAACCCCGATATCGAGGTCGGCGGCTTCGGGGCCGACACGTTCGCGGCCGGTTTCGAGGCCGGAACGAGCGTGCAGCTCGAGGTACAGAAGGTCACGCCGAGTCTCGCGACGTGGTCCATTTCGACGCGGCGCGCGGGGCGCGGGGCGAGCAGTCTCTACTTCGGCGACGCGGCGAGCGGGAGCTACGAGGTCGGCGAGCGTGCCGCCGCGACCGCGACGACCGCGCCGCTGGAGGTCGCGCCGGGGTATCCGGGGGTCTTGACGTTCTGGCTGTGGGCCGAGACCGAGCAGACGCTGGGCTTCGACCGCCTGCGCGTGCTGCTCGTGTGGGGCGCGGGCGAGGGGGCTCAGAGCCGCGAATTATGGACCTCGGACGCGATCCTCGGCGACACGCGCGGGGTCTTCGTCCCGATCGCGGTGCCGCTCGGCAGCGACCTGCCGGCCGGCGCGCGCATCGCCTTCGAGGCCGACACGGGCGACGAGCGCATCAACCAGTTCGAGGGCTTCTACCTCGACGATGTCCACGTCTTCATGGCGTGCTGCGACGGCGCCGACAGCGCGCGCGGCTGCGACGACGGGCTCGCCTGCACCGACGATGCCTGTGGTGCAGACGGGAGCTGCACGTTCGCCGCGCGTGCCGAGTGCTGCCAGACGGCGTTCGAATGCGACGACGGGGACGCATGCACCGACGATGTATGCCCGCTGCCGGGGGAGGCCTGCGCACACACGGCCCGCGCCGGGTGCTGCACGAGCGCCGCGGACTGCAACGACGCGAACGCGTGCACCGAGGACGTCTGCGCCGACCAACACTGCAAGAACGCGCCGATCTGCTGCGTGGAGAACGCCGATTGCGACGACGGCGACGCGTGCACGGCCGGCACCTGCAGCGCGGGGCAGTGCCGCTACGCCTACGCCTGCTGCGCGGTCGACGCCGACTGCGACGACGCCCAGGACTGCACCATAGACGCATGCCAGGCCGGTGGGCTGTGCACCAACGCGTTCTCGTTCGCGCCCGGCTGCTGCATCCCGGACGTGCAGACCGAGCACTTCGACAGCGGCACGCTGCCCTGGACGTTGAGCCCGGCGATGAACAACATCGGCTGGCGCTTGCATGCAAATGCAAGTGCCAAGAGCGGGACGTCGGTCCTCTATTACGGCCATCCGACCCTGGGCTTCTACGAGTCGGGCGGTCGCAATCAGGGCAGCGCCACGAGCCCGCGTGTACGCCTGCCCGACGGGGTCTCGCTGCAGCTCGTCTTCTGGGTGTCGCTCGCGGTCGAGGGCGACGCGAGTCGCGACAAGTTCCAGGCCTCGCTGGTCGTCGGGGCCAACGGCAGCGAGACCGTGAAGCTCGTCGACAAATCGGAGCTGACCGTCGGCAGCTGGCAGGAGGTTGTGGTCGACGTGTCGTGGGCGGCCGGGCAGTTCGTCCAGGTGCGCCTGGATTTCGACACCGTCGACGGGGTCGCCAACACCGGGAACGGCGTGTCGATCGACGACGTGCGGATCCTGTCGAGCTGCATCCCGCGCCCGTGTGACGACGACTCGGAATGCACCAGCCGCGCGAGCTGCGTGACGGGCAAATGCGTCGAGAGTATCTGCACTTACGGCGGCGGGTGCTGAGCGATAGCGGGCGCGCGCCGCCCGTGCCTGAATCCGGCTCAGTCGCTCAGTTGAAGCCGCTCTCGCACGCGGACCTGTGCTTGACGCAGCTCTCGAACGACGGGTCGAGTCCCGACAGCTTGCACTGGCCGTAGATCGACTCGCAGGCGCAGCTCGGACAACTCCACTCGAGCTCGGCGCCCGCTTTCGTGCGGCACTGGATCCAGTCGTTGACGACCTCCTTGGACGGCAGGAGATCGAAGTACTTGTTGGCCCAGGCATCGCATCCGAGCGCGTCCGAGCCGATCGCCCACAGGGTCGATTCACAGAGCGAGCACATCTTCGGATCGCTCGGAACCTCGACGTCGCGGCAGTTGAAGCGGATCGACTCGAGCGTCGGGCACACGCCCGTCCACTCGTCGATCTTCCCGTCGCAGTCGAAGTCGAAGACGATGTCGCTGGGGAAGTCGCCCGAGACGGCGAGGTCGAGGTCCGGATCCAGGTCCGCCTCGTAGCGCACGCCGCTGGCCACGACGTCGCAGCCGGCCGTCGGAATGACGCGGTGGAATCCCGCCGGCAACTGGCCGAAGAGGGCGCCCGTCACGCCGTCGGGCGTGTACATGAGGACGCGCTGCTCGGCGCCGCCGATGAGGTTCTCGGAGCCTTGATCCCAGCGGCGGTTTCCGTTCGCATCGAGGTACGCCACGATGAGCGCGACCGCGAATTGACCGCTGCCGTCCGACTCCGCGCGCAGCACCGAGTCCGAGGGCGGCTCGTAGAGCGACAGCTTGAAGCGCGCCGGGAACGTGCCGTCGGCCCCGACGGTCTGCTCGACCGCCGCCGGTAGGCTGTACTGCGTGGCGTCTTTGGCGGGCGCCCAGAACACCGCGACGCGCAGAGCGCCGCCGTCGGGATCTTTGCTGATGTTCTCGGGGGCGGTCGTGAGGTTGACCCAGCCCGAGATGGTGAAGAGCGCCTCGCCGGGGTAGGTCCCGTCGACGAGCGGGTCGCCGCAAGCGGCGGCAGCGGCGGCGGTCGTTGCGGCCAAGAAAAGGCGCGTATGCGGATTCATGCGGACTCCTTCCTGGCTAGGGCAGCATGATACCGAAACCGATGGTGCCGACCGGCACGACGCGCGCTTCGAGCGCGGAGCCGCCGTCGGGCTGCGCGGCGTCGATGAGGTAGGCGTCGACGCCGCCGTCGAGGGTCAGCGCGACCGTCGGCGCGAGCGCGAACTCGGCGCGCAGGAAGGGCCCGCCGCGGCCGGCGAATTGGTTGCGGGCGGGCGCGTTGCCGCGGGAATCGAAGGCCTGGCGGATCCAATCGGCACCGAGCCGAACGCCGAAGCCGAAGCCGTGCGGCCCGAGATCGAAGAGCTTGTAGATGCCGAGGTCGGCGCCCACGAGCAGCTCGGATTTGTTGGCGCCGCCAGCCTCGGTGAAGCCGTGCCCGAAGCGGACGCGCGCCCGGAGCGCCAGGTCTTGGAGGTCGAGCTGGGCGGCGATGGCGACGGTGCCGATGGCGCCGGATTCGGCGACGATGGGGCCGATCACTTCGACGTCGCCGCCGAGCGAGAAGGCCGAGCGGCGGACCTGGCCGTAGCCTTTGCGGACCGCGTGACGATAGGGGACCTGCGCGAGATCGGCGGCCGCGATGGTGGCGCGTTCGTTGGCGATCAGGCGGACCTCGCGCTCGTAGACGACGGCCGTTTCGCGGCGCCGCACGAGGTAGGGCCCGGGCGGCAGAAGCAGCTCCGTATTCTGGCCGGCATCGAGCTCGGCGGCGAGCTCGCGCGCGCCGAAGCGCTCGAAGACGAGATAGTGCCCGGGGGCGGCGAGGTGCAGGCGCCCAAAGCCCGCGTTGCCCTCGGTGTGCGTGATGATGAGCTCGCGTTCGCCTTTGATTTCGAAGGCGAAGGTCGGGTGCTGCACGAAGTCGGTGACGCTCGTCGCGGCCAGCGTCTGCTGGTACGCGTAGCGATAGGCCTCGGTCAGCGAGACGCGCTGATCGCGCGACGAATCGGCGGCGCCGAGGAGACCCGTGACCAGGTGATGCGTGAAGACGCCGCCGCCGAGGCGCTCGGATTCCTGCGAGTCTTCGCTGGCCGAGGAGCTCGTCAGGATCGCCAGGCCTTCGCTCTTCAGGTCGTCTTGGAGCTTGATGTCGAAGCGCTCGGTCGGGACCGCGCCCTTGGTGCGGACGAGGCCGCCCGAGCGGCACGCGTCGACGATGAAGACCGAGATCTCGGCCGGGATCGCGCGCACCGCCTTCTTCAGATCGCCGAAGGCGAGATGCGTCCCGCGCAGGTGCAGCGACTGCGCGTCGGCATGCCCACTATAATAGATGAAGAGGACCGGGCCGGTCTTGGGCGGACCGGCGGGAATGCGCCCGGCGAGCGAGGTCAGCGCGCGCTCGACCGCACCCGCATCGGGCGCGAGGAGCAGCACCAAGTTTTCGGGCGCCACGCCGCCGATGCGCGTCAGCACCTCGGCGAGGCGCTGCGCGTCGTGCTCGGCGTA
Organism: Pseudomonadota bacterium; assembly: GCA_005772945.1. Next base: position 31,499 of record SXIE01000416.1, on the reverse strand, counting down.
CGAGAGGCGCGGCTCGTCGCGGTCGCCGGCGTTCGAGCCGACGATGATCGCATAACGATCGGCCGCGTGGGCGGTTTGGCCCATGCCCATCGCGACCAGGAGTAGTGCGAGCCAGCCACATTTCGGGCTCATCGAGGCGCCCCAGGGGTGCCGCTCGTGCCCGTCCCGTCCGGGCCGGTCGGCCGCTTTTGCAGAGACAGCGTGCGGACGTGACATCCCTCGCGCGGGGCGGCGCCGTCGGCGGCCAGCGTCGCGGCCTCGGCGGCCGTGAACGGCGTCGTGCAGAAGACGGCGCTGATGCGCTCGGTGCCGACCACGCTGTCGAAACGAAGGGCCACGGGCAGATCCTCGGGCTCCACGGCATGCGTCACCGCGACGGCCTGCACGGCCCCGAGCTCGGCGCCCGGAGGATAGCACGCGTAGGCGACGCCCGTGTCATCGCGGCCCACAATGGCGAGGAAGCCGTCGGTGCGCGCCTTGATCCGAAACGCCATCCGCTCGCCCGGGTGGACCGTCGCGCCGTCGGCCACGAGCCGCGACGCGTGCCCGTCGTCGACGATGATCTCGAAGTCGATCGCGCCGCCGCGCAAGGTGATTCGGTCGGGGCTCTCGGGACCATTCGGATCCCCCATCAGGTCCGAGCGCGCCAACAGCAAGACGGCCGCCGCCGCCGCGAGCACCACCACGATCCCCGTCGTCCAGGCGGCCCGGCGCTGCGCGCGGCGCTCGGCCAGCGAGATGACCTTGGCCTCCGTGCCGTGTCCCGCGTCGCTCGCCGGAGCGTTCACGCTTGCACCAATCTGCAAAGGTGGCACCAGCGCGAAACCCGCATCCTCGGTCTCGAGCGCCGCCATCACCCCGCGGCACTCGGCGCATGCGGCGAGATGGGTCTCGACCTCGCGCCGCAGCTCGGGTGCTGCTTCCGCCAGGTCGAAGCGGTACCGATCGAGCGCGAGCTCCGACAGGTGTCCTCCGCGGTCGAGCGCGCTCATGCCGCGTCTCCGACGCCCTCGGCGTGCTTGGCGATGTCCTTCAGCCGGTTCGCGATCGTGCGGTCGCTGACCCCGAGCATCCGCCCGATCTCCGCGGTCGTCAGCCCATCGATGTAGTAGTAGATGCCGATCATGACGAGCTCCTCGCTCAACGAGCGCCAGAGCTGATTGAGCAGTGCGTGTGCCTCGGGACCCTGCCCCGAATCGGTCTGCGCCCAGACCGTGGGACCGTGCTGTGTCAGAAGCTCGCCCTGCCGCCGACGGTCCCGAAGTCGGTTCAAGCAGAGGTGGGTCGTGACCCGGAAGAGCCACGTCGAGGGGGAGGCCTCGCCGCGGAACTCGTGCGCGTGCTCGATGGCACGCAGGAAGACTTCATGAACGATTTCCTCGGCTTCCGAGTCGCCGAGGAAGCGGCGTCCGCGCCGAAGGACGAGAGGACCGTAGCGCTTGTACAGCGCAGCGATGTCCATCCCGTCCTTCGGCTGCGGCTCACCCATCAGAACTCAGCACCACCTTCCGCCTGTCGCACCGACCAATCACACGCCTGGAATCCATTGTAGCAGGCATCGACCTGGGTCTCGCTGCCGGCCACGCCCAGGCAGGCGTCGAGCCCCGCGAGGCATGCATTGCCCTTGTCGTCCGACCCCGTGCCGGGGTCCGTCGGGGGCTCCACGAACCAGCCCTCGCAGGCCATCAGTTTCTCTTTGCACGTGACTTCGTCAACCCCACCCGCGACACACGCGGCGAATGCGTCCTGGCAGAGGTCGGCGGCCGGCGGCGGCTCGTAACCCAGGCAGAGCTCCTGCTTCTTCTTGCAGACTTCGGGGTCCTCGCCCGCATCGAAGCACGCCTGGGCCGCCGCGGCGCAGTCGTTGGCGACCGGCTCGGGGATGACCTCCGGGTAGAACCCGGCGACGCACGCCTCGTACTTCTCCTTGCAAACGCTCGGATCCTCGGCCGTCTCGAAGCACGCCGCGGTCAGCTTCTGGCACTCCTCTTCGGCCGACGGGGCGGGCGGGAGCTCTTCGGGGTTCGGCTCGACCGGGGTCAGGTTCTGGCAGATTTCGAGCTTGGCCTTGCACTCCTCGGGCGTTCCGCCCGAGCTCACGCACACGCTGTAGTCGAAATCGGGGCAGCCCGGGTTGACCGTCGTGGGGTCGGGGTTCGTGCCGGGGTCGGTCGGCGTCGCGGCTGCGCAGAATTCGTACTTGCCCTTGCAGACTTCGCTCGACTCACCCGCCGCGAAGCACGCGTCGAGCGCCGCCTGGCAGTCGTTCGCCACCGGCCCGCTGCCCGTGTCGCCCGTGTCGCCCGGGCCCGGCTCTTCCTTGGGAGGCTCGGTTGTGTCATCGCCGGGGACCGCGCCGCCCTGCTCCGCGCACTGCTGATACCCGGCCTTGCACGCGCTCTCGTCGCCGCCGCCATCGATGCACTTCTGCCAGCCCTCGAGGCAGGCCGCTTGCTCGGCCTCGCTGAAGCTCGCTTGGCGCGAGGCCGGCGCTTGACCGCCGTCACCACACGCCGCGAACGTACACATCACCGCGCCACCCACCGCCGCCGTCACTTTGAGCTTCCGCATACCCCGTCGTCTCCTGGCTGAGAAGTGCCCCCCGCGGGCGTCTCAGCGTCTCGACACGTTGGGGTGAGGGATCCGAAAAGAATCTCCGAATATTCGCGGGCAGCCGGCTTCAGATGCCTTCCTCGTGAAGGACCGCCGCGAGGGCCTCCAGGAAACGCGTGTTTTCCTCCGGCCGCCCGATCGTCACGCGCAGCCCATCCGGCAATCCACCCGCCGCAGTCGGCCGCGTGATGACCCCGCGCCGTAAGAGCGCCTGGAAGAACGGGACCCCCGGTCGGCCGAGATCGATGAAGACGAAGTTCGCCTCGCTCGGGACGGCCGCGAGCCCGAGCGCCCGCAGCTCGCCGAGGACGCGCGCGCGCTCACCGCGGCAGATCGCGACGTGCGCGTGGGTCCACGCCAGATCCTGCAGCGCCGCCCGTGCCGCCACCTGCGCCAGCGCGTTCACGTTGAACGGCTCGCGCACGCGGTTCACGAAGCCCGCGAGGGTCGGGTGCATCACGCCGTAGCCGATGCGCAGACCCGCCAGCGCGAACGCCTTCGAGAACGTGCGCGCCACGATCGTCGTCGGCCGCGTCCGCACCAGCGCGAGCGTGTCGCCGCCATACGCATCGCGGTCCAGGTACTCGAAGTACGCCTCGTCGAGGACCACGATTGGAGGCCGCGCCGGATCGGCCTGGGCGTCGATCGCCGCGAGAAACGCCGTCAGCTCGGCATGCCCGAACGCGGTGCCGGTCGGGTTGTTCGGATTCGCGAGGAAGACCACGCGCGTCTGCCGGTCGACGAAATGCGCCACCGCCTGGAGGTCGTACGCGAACCCGGGTCCCAGCGGGGCCTCGCGCAACTCCGCGCCGTGCGCGCGCGCGAGGATCCCGTAGGCCGGGAACGTCCCGACGCTCGTGACGACATTTTCGCCTGGCTGCAAGAATGTGCGCACGACGAGCGCGAGGATCTCGTTCGAGCCGTTGCCGACGACGACCCAACTGGGATCATCGATCCCGAGAAATCTCGCGATGGCGTTTCGCGTCTCGGCGACCGCCGCATCGGGATAGAGAAAGAGCCGCTCGGGTTTCTGAACGGCGGCTGCCAGCGCCTCCAAGACGCGCGGCGACGGGCCGAACGGGTTCTCGTTCGAGGCCAGCTTGACGATGTCGCTGAGCCCCAGCTCGCGCTGAACCTCCTCGATCGGCTTGCCGGCCTCGTAGGCGCGCAGCTTGCGGATATGCGGCGCCACCATCGCCTCGAAGTCGAGGGCATTGGCCGCGACGTGCGCCACCGCCAAGGCAGCGCTCATCCCTTCCCCATGCGCTTCTTCAGCTCGGCCAGCGCCGCCGCCGCGTCCGCCTGCGCGACCTCCTTCTTCATCGAGGCCTCGGCCGGATCCCCCGCGAGCTGGTTCATCTGCTCGACGAACGCCGTCGTCCCGACGCGCATCCCGGCCCCGCCCCGCGCCATGAGCGCGTCGTGCTTGAGCGTCGCCTTCTTCTCGCCGAGCAGCTGGAGCTCGCCCTCGATGAGCGTCTTGTCCGACCGAAGTGGCCGTATCTCCTCGAGGATCTGCTCGCAGGCGGCCTTGGCCTTCAGGAGGATCTGCTTGGCCTTCTCGAGCCGCTCCTCCGGGACCTTCAATCGCTCCACGAGGATCGCGAGCTTCGCGTTCAGCTCCTGCTCCATCTTGAGGTACTCGGCCATCTCGAGCCGATAGCCCTCTTCCAACTCCTGCACCATGGCTCCTCCCGTGCGCCCCGTGGGCGCCTCTCTCGGCTCTCAACTCACCGCGTTCACCCACTCGGCCAAGGCGGCCTTGGCGGCCGCCACCCGCGTCTTCGCCCGCCCCCGCGCCGCGTCCAGCGGATTCGCCTCGACCGCCACCTCGGCCCGCGCCTCGATGTAGATCTTCAGCTTCGGCTCGGTCCCGCTCGGCCGCGCGATGACGCGGCTGCCGTCCGCGAGCCACCACGTCAGGACATCCCCGCGCGGCAACCCCGCCGTCTCCGCGTCCGGCCCGGCCAGATCGCGCGACCGCACGACCGCCACGCCGGCGATCGCCGTCACCGGCGCCTGCCGCCAGCTCGCCATGATCCGCGCCATGCGCGCCATCCCGTCCAATCCCGGCAGGACGACCGTCAACTGATCGGTGTGCGAGCAGCCGATCCGCCGCGCGATCCCATCCAGCCGATCGAACAGCGTCCGCCCCGCCGCCTTCTCGTGCGCCGCGAGCTCCATCACCGCCTCGGCCGCCCCGATGCCGTCCTTGTCGCGCACCGCCGGCCCCACGCAATACCCAAGCGCCTCCTCGAACCCGAAGACGAACGTTGCCCCATCGGGTTTCGCAGCCTCCTCGAGCGCCAGATCCCAGATCCACTTGAAGCCGGTCAGCACCTCGCCGTACGTCGCGCCGTGCGCCTCGGCGAGCGGCTCGAGCATCATCGTCGACACGAGCGAGCACGCCACGAGTGGCTTCTTCGGCCACGCCGCGGCACGTCGCGGGCCCTCGCTCAGCACCCAATCGGCGAGCAAGAGGCCGACCTCGTTGCCGGACAACACGCGCGTCTCGCGCGGCGAGCGCACGGCCACGCACAGCCGATCGGTGTCCGGATCATTCGCCAACACCAGGTCCGCGCCGCGCTGCTTCGCGAGCGTCATCGCCAGATCGAGCGCGCCTTTTTCCTCCGGATTCGGAAAGCGCACCGTCGGAAACCGACCATCGGGAACGGCCTGCGACAAGACCGAATACACGCGCCGATGCCCGCGCCGCGTGAGCGCATCCATGACCCAAACGTGCCCGACCCCATGCAGCGCGGTCGTCACCGCGATGACCTGCGCCGGCGGCGGCACCGGCCCGAGGCACTGCGCGTCGATCGCTTGCTCGAAGGCGCAAAGGTCCTTGCGCGTGACGTGCGTGACGAGCCCGCGCTGGACCGCCTCCGTGAAGGACACGCGCGGCACGTCGTCGAGACGACCGGCCGCCGCGATCTGGTCGCGGTGCGCGCGGATACGCGTGTCCTGCGGCGGCACGATCTGCGACGCCGATGGCCCGTAGACCTTGAAGCCGTTGTACTCGGGCGGGTTGTGCGAGGCCGTCACGATGCACACGGCCGCGGCTCCGAGGTGCTTGCCGAGAAAGGCCGCCACAGGGGTCGGCGCCGGCGCCGCAATCCAATGGACGCGCACGCCGTGGCCCGTGATGACCTCGGCCGTCACGCGCGCAAAGAGGTCCGATCCCCGTCGCGCATCGCGCCCGATGACGACGCCGCGCGCGGCCGCGTCCGGGACGTCTTCGAGGATCTGCCGCGCGACCGCGGCCGCCGCCTGCATCACCGTCACCTGGTTCATGCGCGCCGGACCCGCCCCGATGAGGCCGCGCAGGCCCGCGGTGCCGAACTCCATCGGCGCCGCGAAACGCTCGGCCAGCTCGGCCGCCGCCGCCGGCGTCCCCGCCGCCAGGAGCGCGGCCAGCTCGGCCTGCGTCTCCGGATCCGCATCGGCCGCCGCCGCCATCCAGGCACGCGCACTCGTCTCGACGTCGCTCATCGCGTCCCCCTCATCCGGCCGAGGCGCTTGCGTCGGCCGCGCCGAGCCTAGCAGGCGCCGCCCGGGCTGGGTAGGGGACCGGGTGCGCCGGCCCCTCGCGGCGAGCGCCTCAGCGCGGGAGTTTGCGCTCCGACACGCGTCCCTCGGGCGTCGTCGTGCGCTCGCAGCCGCATCCGACGGCCGCCGTTTCGGTCACCACGAGCGCGCCCTCGCTGCCGACGCGCGCGGTATAGAGCGCCTTGCCGCGACTGTCGGCCACGCTGAAGGAGCCGTCATCGAACGTGAGGACGTGCACCGCGACGCGCCCGAGCCCGCCCGCGGCGATGTCCAGCGATACGGCATCGCGCCCCGTGCGGGCGAGGGTGACGACCGCATCGCCTGCGACCTCGGGACGAACGCGCGCCGGGCCGTCGCCCTTCGTGACGCGCGCGAACGGGACCTCGAGCCCATCGCAACGCGCCTCCAGCAGCACCTCGCCGGAGCGTGCATCGCGCCAACGCGTCAGCTCGGCGCCACGCTCGACCATGATGCGCCCGCTACCCGGAAACTGCGCCGCCCAGCGCACGACCGCGCGGTGCTCGCAGCGCGGCGTCTCTGCGCGCGCGGCGCCGGAGAGCGTGAGAGCGACGAACCCGAGAGCGACGGACACCAACGTCTGCTTCATGCGCGTAGGGTACCAGTCGCCGCCCGACCCGCCAAGCAACCGCGACGCCGAGCCGCCTATCTAATCTAATGAAGGAGCGACCCCTCGAACGCCCGCCGGTTCGCGATCGCCACGCGTGCCGCGTATCCCTGGTCGGTCTCGTGCCAATGCGCGAAGCGCGTATCGCCCCGCTTCCAGCACAGAAAGACGATGCGGCCCTCGAAGCGGCTCGGCACGTCGACCAGCCCGTCGAGCGCCTTGACCTCGACGCCCAGATCCTCGAGCGCGATCAGCGCATCCCGCAGCCCCGTGTGTGCGGCGAGCGCGTTGTCGACGACCGTCGTCACCTCGGGATCGTGAGCGAGGTTCTCCGGCAGCGGCTTGTCGAGGTCGATGCCATACTTCTCGAGCCCGGTGAGCGCGGCCGCGAGGGCCACGCGCAGCCCGTCGATCTCGCCGAAGATCTGATCGAGGTACGGCACCAGCTTGTCCGCCTCGCGCGGCGAGAAGAGCCTCGGGTACTTCTCGGGCGTCGGGGCGTTGGGGTCCTGGGGGCGCGGCTCGGATGGCATCAGCGTCCCTTCCATTGCGGGGCGCGCCGCGTCGCGAACGCCGCGACCGCTTCGCCCAGATCCTCGGACGGCAGAAACGCCGTGTTCCACGCCGCGACGTGGTCGAGCCCGTCGCGGATCTCCGCCTCGATGGCGCGGTTGAGGACGACCTTGACGCCCTCGACGGTGCGCGGTGCGTTGGCGGCGATCGTCGCGGCGAGCGCCTGCGCAGCGACATCGAGCGCGGCCTTGTCAGTGTGAACGGCGTTCACAAGCCCCATCTGCAGCGCCTCGGCCGCGCTCACGTCGCGCCCGGTGAACGCCAGCTCGCGCGTCCGTCCTTGGCCGATGATCGACGGCAAGCGCTGCAGCGAGCCCAGATCCGCGACGATGGCGATGCGCGTCTCGCGCAAGGAAAGGTTGAGGTCGCTCGACGCCAGGCGCAGATCGCACGCCGCCGCGAGGTCGAGACCGCCGCCGATGCAGTGCCCGTGCAGTGCCGCGATGGTCGGTACGCGCAGCGAAAAGAGGAGATCGAGCGGGCGCTGCAGCTGCTTGATGACGCGGTGGAGCTTCCTGCGCTCGGTCACCAGCCCGCCCTGGAAGATGTTGCCCCACTTCGCGAAGGCCTTGGGCAGATCGAGGCCGTACGAGAACGCCTTGGGATCCTCGGCGCGAATGACGACCGCGCGCACCTCGAGGTTGTTCTCGAGCGCGACCATGGCCGCCTCGAAGGCCTCGAAGATCTCGGGCGTCATCGTCTTGCTGTGGATCGTCAGCGTCGCGACGCCCTGGACGTTCGCCTCGACCACGACGGGCTGTGAGTCTCGCTGCTCGGCCATTGTCTCCTCCGGGCGGGAACCATGTCAGATTCGCGCGCGCTTGGGGAGGGGCGAGACTCGCTTCGCGAGGACCATGGGGCCCCAACCCCATTACCCGCCTCGCTTCGCGAGACTCGCTGCGCGAGGACCATGGGGCCCCAACCCCATTACCCGCCTCGAGGCACGAGACTCGCTTCGCGAGGACCATGGGGCCCCAACCCCATTACCCGCCTCGCTTCGCGAGACTCGCTTCGCGAGGACCATGGGGCCCCAACCCCATTACCCGCCTCGAGGCACGAGGCACGCGCGAACCTTGCTTTTCGCTCGCGTCGCGCCGACAATCCGCCCGCTATGTGGTTTGGCATCGCCGTCTTGCACCAACCCGACTGTCCGGTCCGCTGACCTGCCCGTGACCGGCCTCGTGCTGCAGTCTCGCGGGCAGCCCGGCAACGGCCCTAAGGGCCCGGCCGGGCCTTCGCGATGAGCCTCCGAGCGGCGACCCGCCTCGAACCACACCCCGAACCCCGATTCCGCGCCCGCGCACCGCGCTCGCGCGAGGAGTGAATTCATGAGCCTCGACTCCCCGAATCCGCCCGCCGCTGGCCAGCCGATCGTGCACCTCAAGCCCAAGGTCGACCCCGCCAGCCTCAAGCACCGCGAGTTCCGGCGCGACGAGTACTGGCGCAAGATCCCCGCCTGGGCTGAGGTCGACGCCGCCGAGTTCGGCGACTACAACTGGCAGGAAAAGAACGCCATCACGAGCACCAAGAAGCTCGTCCAGACCGTGCGCGAGCTGGTCTCCGACGCGTTCGTCGCCGACATCGAGGCGGGCTTCGCGATGGCGCCGATGGCCGTCCGCATCAGCCCCTATCTGATGTCGCTCATCGACTGGAACGACCCCTTCAGCGACCCCATCCGGCGCCAGTTCCTGCCGCTCGGATCCGAGGTCGAGCCCGACCATCCGATGCTGACGCTCGACTCGCTGCACGAGCAGGGCGACGCGCCCGTCCCCGGCCTGACCCATCGCTACCCCGACAAGGCGCTGTTCCTGGCGCTCGACACGTGCCCGGTCTATTGCCGTTTCTGCACGCGCAGTTACGCGGTCGGACTCGACACCGACAGCGTCGAAAAAGTCCACCTGCGCGCCGACGACGACCGCTGGCAGCGCGCCTTCCAGTACATGCGCGAGCGCGTCGAGCTCGAGGACGTCGTCGTCTCCGGTGGCGACGCGTACCGCCTCAAACCGCAGCAGCTCTTGGAGATCGGCAACGCCCTCATCGACATCCCGCACATCCGGCGCTTCCGCTTCGCGACCAAGGGCTTGGCGGTCTTGCCCATGCGCATCAAGGCCGGCGACCCGTGGCTCGAGGCGCTGACGCAGGTCCACGCGCGCGCCAAGAAGCTCGGCAAGGACGTCGTCGTCCACACCCACTTCAACCACGCCAACGAGGCGACCGGATTCTCCGAGGACGCGGCGCGCGTGCTGTTCGACCGCGGCATCTACGTCCGCAACCAGAGCGTCTTGCAGCGCGGCGTCAACGACACCGCGGACGCCCAGATCCTGCTCGCGCGCCGCCTCAGCGCCATGAACGTCCATCCTTATTACGTGTACGTCCACGACCTGGTGAAGGGCGTCGAGACGCTGCGCACGACCGTCGCGACCGCGGTCAAACTCGAGAAGCGCCTGCGCGGTGCCCAGGCCGGCTTCAACACGCCGACCTTCGTCGTCGACGCGCTCGGCGGCGGCGGCAAGCGCGACGCACACAGCTTCGAGCACTACGATCAAGAGAGCGGGATCTCCGTGTACTCGGCGCCGGCGGTCAAAGAGGGGCGCCTCTTCACCTACTTCGATCCGCTCGCCGAGCTCTCGCCGCACATGCGCGAGGCGTGGCGCGACGAGCGGATCCGGCACCAGATGATCCACGACGCGCTGGCCAAGGCGCGGCGCTGGCAGATCTGACCCCGTCGCGCACCGAGGACCGGTCCCTCTCGAGAGAGGGGGATCATCCGGTGTGTAGTCAGGGTGGCGCTCATGGTCCGCATGTTATGCGGGTGATCAACGTGGTGTGAAAACATTTTCACAGTCTTCTTGCCATCCCGATCGACCCCGCGTAGAGGTCGCCTTCACGACCCACGGGTCGTCGCCGAGCGTCCCCCCGCGGCCTGTGCTGCGGCTTTGCCGGTTGCCTCGTGGGCAACGGGGCGCTCGCGCTCATCAGGATCGAGACCCATCTTCTGGAGGAAGAGCATGCGTTTGATTTCATTCGCGCTGGTGGCATTGGGGCTGTCGCTCGGGGCGTGCGGGAAGAAGGGTCCTGCCGGTGCCGACGCGGGCACCGCTGTCGTCTCGACCGCCGCGCCGACCGCCGCCGCTCCCGACGCCGGAGCCCCGCCCGAGACCAAGCCCCCCGAGACCACGCCGCCCGAGGCCGATGCGGGTGGGGCCGTCGACAACACAGCCGACGCCACCAAGCCACCCGATAACCCGGTCAATGCCGACAAGGGTGCGGCGGTGCAGGCGATCTTCGAGGCTGCCAGCCTCGGCAAGATCGAAGAGGCGCTCGCCATCTTCGCCGACGACGTGAAGTTCGTGCCCGTCGGCGTCCCCGGCGACATCGTGCTCAACGGGCGCCAGGCGCTCGTCGACGCGCTGCGCAAGTCGCTCACGCAGTTCCCGGACATGAAGTACAAGGCCGCGCGGGTCCTGGTGTCGGGCAACACCGTCGTGGCCGAGGTCGTGTCGCAGGGCACGCACAATGGCGAGGGTGACGAGGCCGCCAAGGGCAAGAAGCGCAGTGTCGCGGCCGGGTTCGTCCTGCGCTTTGGCGACGACGGCAAGATCCACGAGGCGCTGCACTTCCTCGACAACGCGCTCGAGCTGACCCAGCTCGGCAAGCTCCCGGGCCAGGATCCGGCCGCGCCGATCGCCTATGCGGCGTGGCCCGAGACGAGCGAAGTCGTCAAGGGCGAGGCGGTCCAGGCGAACCTCGACGCGGTGGCGGCCTTCACCGCCAAGATGAAGCTCGACCAGGTCGAGGCGGCTGCCAAGGCGGCGTTTGCCGATGACTTCGTCATGTACGACCCGAATTCGGACGAGAAGCAGACGGGCGTCGAGGCTGCGGTTGGATACCTGAAGGCGATGCTCACGGAGTCACCCGACTTCGAGACCAAGGCGGAGGAGGCGATCTCGGTCGGAGATTGGGTCGTGACGCGCGAGGTCAACACGCTCTCGGTGAAGGTCCCGGGCAAGCCCGATGCGGCGCCGGTCAAGGTGACGGTGCATGCGCTCGGCTTCGCGCAGTTCGCCGGTGGCAAGATGAAGAGCTACCACTCGTATGCGAATCAGCTGGAGGCCTTCGCGCAGCTCGGGCTCCTCGGCGGCGCGGCCGAGAAGCCTCCGGAGGCACCGACCGGTGCGGCGATCGGGGTCGCGGAGTGCGATGCCTACGTCAAGGCGATGACGGCGTGCGTCGACAAGATGCCCGAGGCCGGGCGGGGCGCGGCGCAGACCGCGATGAAAGAGGTGGTCGATGCGTGGGTGAAGGCGGCCGCCACGGGCGACGCGGCCAAGGGCGCACTGGCGACCGGCTGCAAGGAGGCGCTGAACGCCTCGAAGCAGGGCATGGCGCAGCTGTGCCCGGACGTGAAGTGGGAGTGACGTCGCTCGCGAAGTGCGCACCGCGCTTGCCCGCGACGAGGTCCTAGCGAAGGCGCAGGTCTGAGCGAGGAGAGCCCGGCTTCGGCTGGGCTCTCTTGTTTCTAGCTGACGTGCTCCGCACGCTCCTTCGGAGGCTTCGCCTCCGACGCTGTGCCGTCGCTGCGCTCCAGCACGCGTCCGTTGCTTAGACCTCGCCCAGGTGCTTCGTCATGAAGAGGCGTGGATCGAAGCGGAAGCCGTCGCGCCGATAGAGCCGCTGCGCGCCCGGGTTCTCGGGTCGCACGATGAGGTGCATGGCGTGGCAGCCCTCGGCCTGGACGGCCGCCGTGGCGGCTCGGAGGAGCTCGTTGCCGACGCCGCGCGAGCGATGGCGCGGGACGACGAAGAGCTCGTTGAGAAAGACATCGCGCCCGCCGTATTCGATGTCGAAGCTGTAGGCGAGCACGGCGTAGCCGGCCGGGACCCCGCCGATCTCGGCGATGAGCACGAAGCCATACTCCGGGTGCGCCAGGAGCGCCGCGAGTCCGCGCGCGAGCTTGTCGGGCGTGAAGGCGATGAGCTCCTCGTGGTTGAAGACCTCCATCATGCGCAGGATCGCGGGTACGTCCTCGGTAGTCGCGCGGCGGTGGTCGGCGATGGGATCCGGGTGGGCGAGCGGTTCCGAATTCATTTGTACACCAACTATCTAGGAAGGCTGTGGCTCGTGGGCGGCGACCCAGGCGCGGAGCTCGCGCAGCTCGCGCGTAAAGCCGCCCGAGAGGATGGGAAAGCGGCACCACGTCTTGGGATCCAGGTTCTCGTCGTCGAGGTGGAAGGACGGCGCGTAGCGCTCGCGCTTCCACTGGTTGCGGCACCAGAGCTTGAAGAAGCGCTCGACCCAGACCACCAAATCCGCCGGCGCATACTGCGGGAATTGCACGCGCATCAGCCGGTACGTTTCGAGTGGATCCTGCTTGTCGCGAATCGCCGCGCGCTCGACCGCATCGAGGAGGTCGTAGGGCATCAGATCGGCCTCGTCGGTCTGGCTCGCGGCGGCTGGTCGCAGCTCGGCCGTCGGCTGCTGCACGTTGATCGCGCGCATGGCCGGCATGGGCCCGAACCCATCGGGCCCGGTCGTCTCGAGCCAGCGCAGCCAGCGCCGGATGAACGCCTTGTCGACCCCGGCGATCGGCGCGAGCCCGCCGGCGCAGTCGCCGTCCATGGTCGTATAGCCCACGGCCGCCTCGGACCGATTCGAGGTTGCAATGAGCAGGGCCCCGCGCAGGTTCGCGAACATCCACACGCTCGGAGCGCGGACGCGCGCCTGGATGTTCTGCAGCGTCACATCGTCGGTGGCCCACGTCAGCGGCCGCCCGATCGCGCCCTCGATCATACGGACGTAGCCCTTGCCGAGCGCGTCGACGTCGAGCTCGTGGTGGTCGGCCCCGACCGCGGCGGCGACCACGCGCGCCGCGTTGCGTGTCACCTCGGAGCTGTTCTCGGTCGCCTGATAGGCCGTCACGAGCAGGAGCGGCATCAGCGCGGCCACGTTCTCCGCGGGCCCGAGCCGCGCATCGTACGCGAGCCTGGCCTTGAGCCCCGCGAGCCCCAGCTCGCGCTCGGCGCGCAGCGCCATCAGGTTCACGAGCGCCGCGCAGACGGCCGAGTCCGCGCCCCCCGAGAGGCTGACGACAAACCCACGGGAGGCGCTCCGCCGCATGTAGTCGAACAGGGCGAGGCTGAGCGCGCGCCAGAACTCTTCCTCTTTGCGGTGCGGCGACGACTCCCAGGCCGCGACCGGCGTCACGTGCTCCGCCTCCGGCGCGATGTCCGGCCACGCGAATGGGACCTGCACGCATGCGCCGACGCGCTCGTCGAAGCGCGGCCGGAAGCTGCTCGTCCAGCCTTGGATCATGCGGGTCTGCTCGATGTCGACGACCGCCTCGGTGAGCTGCCAATCGGCGAAGGCGAAGCGCTCGCCGACCGCCACGAGCCGCCCCTGCGTCGCGATCATCGCGCCGCCGTCATAGATCGTGCGCCCCTCTTCGCAGCCGAGCAGGTTCGAGTAGACGTACGTCACGCCGAAGGCGCGCGAGCCCTCGATGACGAAGCGCTTGCGGACCTCGAGCTTACCGAAGGCAAAGTGGCTCGCCGACGGGTTCAAGATGATGTCGACGCCGTGCCCGGAGAGGACCGATCCAGGCCGCTGTGCGACCCATGCGTCCTCGCAGATCTCGAATCCGATCCTCACTCCGCCGACGTCGAAATAGAGGTCGCCGATAGGGATGTCGTTCGCGAAGAGCGCGGAGCGCTTGCCCGCGACGACCTCGCCAAGTGCGCCTGGAGCCCCTTCGCGCGCGGCCGGTGTCAGCCCGACCTCCGGCGGCTCGAACGTCCCGACGACCTCGGACGGCCATGGCTTGAACCACCGTGGCTCGTAATGCACGCCGTCGCCCGCGAGGAAGCGCTTCGCGACCAGGCCCGCGACGCGCCCATTGGCGCAGAGCGCGACGGCATTGAAGATCGCGTTGCGATAAACGACGGGCAGGCCGACGCTCACGGCGATGCCGTGCGTCTCGGGCAGGATGTCCTCGACGAGCACGGTCCACGCCATGCGATGCACGCTCGGCGAGTGAAACGCGTCCTGACATCCGTAGGCCGGGATACACAGCTCGGGCAGGCACAAAACACTGACCCCACGCGCCTTCGCCGCACGGATGGCGGCCACGATGAGCGCCTTGTTGGTGTCCCAGGCGAGCGGCGTCAGGTTCAGGACGGCAGCGGCGACGCGGACGTTCTTCATGGAATTTGCCTTGTCCTCATCACGGGTGGCTCTCGCGCGTGCGCGCGGCGAGGACCAGATCCTGGCGCCGCTGGAAGAGACGTTCCTCGAGCCCGACCGGATAGCGATGCGGGTTGAGGAAGCGCCGAACGCCGGCCGGCAGGCGCGCCAGCTCGTGCCGCGCGTGCGCGCGCAGGGTCGCCAGCGGCACCGGCGGCAGCACGCGCACGCCCCTACGCAAGGCGGGTTTCAGAAGGTCCACGCCGATCTGACCCGCGTCGAAGGTTCGGCGATACGTGCTGTCGAGCGGGTCCACGAGGCACGGCGCCGTCGGGACACCGAGGGCCTCGTCGTAGATCAGATCGCCGACGAATCCGGCATCGCTCTCGTAGCGCCGCACCTGCAGGATCCCCGGGGTCGACACCTTCGCCGGCGTCTCGCTCAATTTGATCTTGTAGTTCCAGGCGCCATCGGGATCGCGCAGCGCCGCCAGCTTGTAGACCCCACCCAGCGCAGGCTGATCGTAGGCGGTCACGAGCTTGGTCCCGACCCCCCAGACGTCGATTTTGGCGCCCTGATGCCGGAGCGATTCGATGAGCGTCTCGTCGAGATCGTTCGACGCCACGACCGCCGCTTTCGGGAACCCGGCGGCGTCGAGGAGCGTCCGCGCGCGCTGCGAGAGATCGGCCAGATCGCCCGAATCGAGGCGGATCCCGGCCATCTCGTGGCCGTTCGCGCGGAGCTCGTGGCCCACCTCGATCGCGTGCTTCACGCCCTGGACCGTGTCGAACGTGTCGACCAAAAAAACGCAATTATTCGGCATCGCGCGCGCGTAGGCGACGAACGACTCGCGCTCGCTCTCGAAGCTCATGACCCACGCGTGGGCGTGCGTGCCGCGCACCGGGATCCCATGGAGCTTGCCGGCGAGCACATTCGATGTGGCCGCGCACCCGCCCAGATAGGCGGCGCGACTGGCCGCGAGGCCGCCGTCGATCCCCTGCGCGCGGCGCAGTCCGAATTCTAGGACCGGCCCGTCGCCGGCCGCCTCGACGACGCGCGCGGCCTTGGTCGCGATGAGGGTCTGGAAGTTCAAGATCGTGAGCAGCGCCGTCTCGACGAGCTGCGCCTGAAGCAGCGGACCGGTCACGCGCAGGAGCGGCTCCTGCGGGAACGCGAGCGTCCCCTCGGGGATCGCGTCGACGTCACACGTGAAGTGCAGGGCGCCCAGCGCATCGAGGAATTCTGCCGGGAAGAGGGCCTTGTCGTCGTTGCCGCGGAGCGTCGCGAGGTAGGCGAGATCGGAGGCGTCGAAGCGCAGATCCGTCAGAAAATCGAGCGCCGGCTCGAGCCCCGCCGCGACCGCATAGCCGCCGCCGAACGGGGTCTTGCGGAAGAAGAGCTGGAAGCAGGCCTCGCGCTCGGCGAGCCCCGAGCGCCAATAGCCGTAGACCATCGTGAGCTGGTAGAGGTCCGTCAGGAGTCCGAGCGACGGGCGATAGAGCGACGCGAGCGATGTGGTGGTCACGGGGGCCTCGGCCGGGTCGCGAGGCTCGCGCATGAACGCGCGCACGACCCGGCCTACCTTTAGAACAGGGAGCGCCCCGTCGTCGAGCGCCACCCGCCGGTCCAGCCGGTCGCGTGGGCCCGGCCCCCGCGCCGCTACTCCTCGTAGACGATCGGATCGAGGGGGGGCTCGATCGGATGGATGCGCCGATCGTCGTCGTCCCACGGCCCATCGCCTGGCCCCGGGCGCGCGACCCACCCGGGGATGTAGAGCGTGTTGAGCGCCCAGATCACCTGCTCGCGCGTGAGCCCCGTGTTCCGGTAGTTGCGGGTCCAGAAGTCGTCCCACCACCCGGCCGGCTCGTGCTTGTTGCCGGTGAACTCGGTGGGGCGCCCGGTCTCGCCGCCGGTCACCAGGCTGCCGACGTACTCGGCGTCGCGGTAGACGCGGTCGATCTGTGCCTTGATCTGATCGAGGTCGGTCGCCGACACGACGCCGTTCGAGGTCGCCTTGTAGAACTGGACCGTGACGCGCACGGGGTAGTTCGCGTCGCGCTCGATCGGCAGGTCGTCGATCTCGGTGAACGGCCCTTCGAGCGCGCCGTGGCCGATGACGGCGTTCTCGACGTCGCTCGCGCGCCGGCCCTCCGACTTGGCGCCCGCCATCGACGGGGCCGGTGCCATCTCGGCGTCGTACATCCCACTGCGAGCGTTGGCCGTGTGCTTGAGCGGCACCTGAATGAGCAGGACCATGTTGAGGCCCTCTTCGCCGGCCGCCGACGGGCTGTTCGAGCCGCTCGGGCCGGGCGCGAGCTTGACGTCCGAGAGGCGCGTGCCGGTGAGGCTGGCGCGCTTGCCGTCGTCGTTGAAGAAGAGGCGCTGCCCCCAGACGCCGCCGGCCTCGAAGCCGTCGCGCTGGTTGTCGATGATGGTGACGCTGGTGCCTTCGCGCGTGGCGAGAATCGTCAGTACCGCCGGGTTCTTGGGGCCCGATTGGTAGTTGAAGAGCACCGGGTTGAACTGCGCTTCACCGCTCTTGGGGATCGGCAGGAACGCCGCCTGGGCCGACACGAGAGCGTGGGTATCGCGCGGCGCGAGCAGCGATTTGGTGTTGCCCTTCCACGAGCGCGGGTCATGCAGAAACTCGCGAATGTTCCCCAGGAATTCGCGCAGCGAGACGCGGCGGAGGGAGTTGCCTTCCTCGTTGCCGACCAGCAACGAGAAACGATCGAGCGAGACGTCGCCCGACTTGTCCTCGAAGTTCGGGAAGCGGATGACCGGCATCAGGAACATGCGGAGCTGCCCCGAAGCCGGGTCCTTCGCCTGCACCTGAATGGTCATGTCACTGATGTTCGAGCCGACCGACGAGCCCTTGTAGCGGCCCGTGTCCTCCCAGGTCACATTGAGGATGTTCAGACCCCGCGCGAGCGCGAGCCGCTGGGCCTCGGAGTCCGACACCATCTGGACCGTGTCGGTCAGGACCTGCGTGTAGCTGGCGTGGGAACGAGGGACCTCGGCGCGCACCACGGCCGCGGGCAATGCGGCACTCGGGCCAAGGGCGGTCAGCAAGCAACGAACGACGAAGCGACGCATGGATCTCTCCTCTGCAACGTGCCGCGCGAGCGGCGGTCCGTGGGCAGAGACGCAACGTTCCGCGAATGGGTCTACGTGCCGCGCGTGTGGCCGAAAAGGCGCACCTGGAGCCGATCCGCGAAGCGAAACCCGCGCGCGATGCAGACGGGCACGAGCCACGCCGCGATCCGATCGACCGCCGCCGCCGACGTGCCTTCGGGCATGAGCAGGACGTGCTCGGGAGGCGCACCGTAGCTGGCGACCAGCTCGTCGACCTCGTCCAGATCGGCGGGCGCCGACACCACGAACTTCAGCTGATACGCGCCCCCCGCGGCCATCATCGCCCGCACCACGTCATCCCGTCGGCGCGTCGCTGCGTGGCGGGCCGCCCACTCCGGAACCCGGTCGGCCGCCGGCGTCGAGCCCGCGAGCTTTGGCGAGATCGACCACAGCGCGACCCCCGGCAGCGGCACGAACACCGTCGCGGCCGTCTCGATCGTGACGTGATACCCGCCCGCGACGAACGCGGCGACCAGCGCCTCGATCCCCTTGGCCACCAGCGGCTCGCCGCCCGTCACGACGACATGCCGGATCGCCGCGTATTCGGCCGCGCGCCGGACGATCGCCGCCACCGCCAGGTGCTCGCCCTCCGGATCCCACGACGCATACGGCGTGTCGCAGAAGTGACAGCGCAGGTTGCACCCACTCGTGCGGACGAAGAACGACGGGACCCCGGCCAAGACCCCTTCGCCCTGGACCGACGCGAAGGTCTCGGCGATCCACACGCTCGTCATGACCGAACGATGACACGATGATGGTCGATCGGTCACGACTTTCTGCGGACCGCTCTGTTAGGCTCGCGGCCATGGTGCGACGGCTTTCAGTCTATCGCCGGACCGGCGGCGTGCCCGTCCGACCCGCTCCGGGCGCGCCTCTGGTGCCCCTCGCGCTGACCGCGCTCATCGCCGGTTGCGCGGCGTCGCCGCAGGTTCCGTATGCCGTGCAGTCGCCCGCGCCGTATGCGACGTTTGCATTCGCGGGCACGCATCCCGTGGTCGACGCCGAAGAGGAGCATGTCGTGCGCGTCGGCCTCGCGCGCGACACGGCGAGCTTCGGGCTCGCGCGCCGTTGGCTGGAGGGCGGGCAATGGCCGCCGCCAGGGGCCGTGCGGCCCGAGGACTTCTGCAACGCGCTGGCCGTGCCTCCGGCAATGCCGACGGCCACGGTTGTCTTGGCTTCGACGGTCTTCGCGAGCCCGTTTCGGCCTGGTTGGGACGTGCTCGCGACCCGTGTCACGACCCCGGTGGGCGCCGGCGTGCGGGCCCCGACGGATGTGCGCGTCATCGTGGATCCGCACGTCGATGGCACCGCGACCGGGCCGCTCGTCGAATCGATCGCGCGTGCGTTGCAGGCACGGACACCGGGCGTGCCGTTCGCGCGCGAGCGCCGCGATGTCGTCCCATCCCTTCGCGCGGCACTCGCCAGCGCCGCACCCGGGCAAGAGCTCGTCATCATCTCGGACGGCGCAGGCCTCGGCGGCCCAGAGGCGCAGCGCGTGCTGCTCGACGCCGTCGCGGCGGCGCGCCCGAACCTCCACGTCACGGTCGTCGGCGTGCTCGGCTCCGGGTACGACGACGCGTTCTTGCGCGCGCTCGCGCAGGCCGGCGGAGGCACTTACGTCCTCGACGATCCGCGCGGAGCGCTTGCCCACGACGCGCTCGCCGAGGGGTTGGCCCGTAGCTTCGAGCGCGCCCTCGAGGCCGCGTGGCTCTCGATCGATCTGGACCCTGGCGTCGTCGCGCGTTGGCGCTTGGTCGGCCACGAGAACCTCGTCCCGCGCGGCCCCGAGCGGCCACCGGGCCGTGCGCTCGCCGCCGGAACCACGACCACGGTCTTCATCGAATTGAAGCGCCTCGAAGACCGCGCACGCGTTGGAAGCGCGACCTTGTACGACGGCGGAAACGTGGTCGGCCAGCTCGAGCTCGGGGTCCAGCCGGCCACGATCCGCGAGCTCGCCGACGCCACGCGCCTCTACGCGGCGGCGATCTTTGCCGAGAAGCTCCGCGGCAGCTATTGGGCCCAGCGCGTGTCCTGGCCAAGCCTCATCGATGCCACGCGCGCCGGTCCCCTGGCGGCGCTTGTCGAACGGGCGGCGGCCCTCGACGCCCACGCCACGGGTGCCGGCCTCGAACGGCCCGTCTCGAGCCCATTTCCCCTTCCGACCCGATGACCCCCGACCGCCGCCCCCCGCGCTGGCTTCCGAGCGCCGCACTCGCCGTCATCGGCGTCGCGGTGATCACCGGCGGCCTCGTCGCGCTCGGCGGAACATTTGCAGCCGAGCGCAAGGAAGCCCACGCGGCAGTCCTTGCCGAGCGCGCGGCGCTCCAGCGCTGGACCGCGCGCCTGCTACGCGATCTCCTGAGCGAGGCCGCCGCGGGCGCGGACGTCGAGGCGCGCGCCGCCCTGGCGGATCCGCTCCTTGCCGCGCCCGATGTCCTCTGGTTCGAGGGCCCCGAGCGCCGCTGGCCGCGCATGCCCGTGCCGCCCCGCCCGAGTGACGTCGGCGCGATCCTGGCCCGACTCGCGGACCCCAACGCGCCGACTCCCGACGACGACCCGGCGTCGGAGCGACTCGCGCTCGTCCGTGCCCTTGCGGCGGCACCCCGGGATCCCGAGCTGCGCGCGCGCTGGCTCGCCCACCGGGCCCACCACGTGCTGCGCGCCGATTGCGAGCTCGCGTCCACGATCGTCGCGCTCGAGGCGCTGGTGTCGGCCTCGGCACTCAGCGCCGACGAGGCACGTCGGTTCCTGCGCGACGGCATCCGTGTCGATGGCGGCGCCACCGTTGCCGGCCTCGAGCGCGACGTCCTGCGCCTCGGCGATCATTTGAGTACCAACGATCTCGCGCTGCTCGTACCGCGGGTCGCGGCGCTCGCGCGGCGCGCCGGCGTTCGGGTCGACGACTTCCTCCTCGCGGCTGCGGCCGCTCCGCCCGACGCTCCGCTCACCCTTCCGCGCATCGTCGCGCCGAGCCTCTGGCGCGACTGGGTCCTCGTTCCGAGCCCCGCCGATCCCGCGAGCATTGTCGGCCGCCGCGTCGCGCGCGCGTCCCTCGTCGCCCGCGTCGTCGTGGGCCCGGACATCGACGTGACACTCGCCGCCCCGAGCGATCCGGTGCCGCTCGACGCCCTCGCGCCGATTCTCACGAGCGAGCGCTGGAGCGCCTCCGATGCGCTCGCCGACGCCCGCTACGCGACCAAGCTCGGGCTCCTCGTCGGCCTCGGCGCGGCGACCTTGGCGTCCGCGCTCCTCGGGCTTGGGTACCTCCGCCGTCGCGCGCGCGCCATCGAGGCACGCAGTCAGCTCCTCTCCGCCGTGTCGCACGAGATCAAGACCCCGATCGCCTCCATCCGCGCACTCGCCGAGACCCTCGAGGCCCGCCTCGCCGAGGACCCGCGCGCCCGCGACTACCCGACCCGCATCGTCTCGGCTGCCGACCGCCTGACCTGGCTCGTCGCCAACGTCCTCTCCTGGAGCCGCCTCGATCGCGGCGCCTGGCGTCCCCGCAAGACGCGCTTCGATGTCGCAGAGCTCGCAGCCTGGATCGCCAACGACGCCTCGCTCATGCAGCGACCGGGCCGCACGGTCTCATTCCAGGCGCTCATCGAGGACGGACTCCACCTCGTCGCCGACCTCGATCTCGTCAAGATCCTGCTCTCGAATGTCGTCGATAATGCCATCAAATATGCCACCCGCGACACGGTCACTGTCACTCTCTCAGCCCGCTCCGACGACGCCCGCGTCACCCTCCGCGTTCGTGACGACGGCCCCGGCATCCCTGACGGCGCCCGCAAGACCCTCTTCGATCCCTACACGCGCGGCGGCCCCGCCAGCGGCTCCGCGGGCCCTCCAGGCGGCCTCGCGGGGCACGGCCTCGGCCTCGCGATCGCGCGCCAGATCATGCGCCTTCACCGCGGCCAGCTCCAGCTCCACACGACCGGCCCCGACGGCACGACCTTCGAAGCCACCTTCCCGAGCCGCCCGAGGTGATTCATGGACCCTCATCGCATCCTGGTCGTCGAGGACGACGAGAGCCTGCGCCTCGTCCTCGCCGACAACCTCGAGACCGCCGGCTACGCCGTCACGAGCGCCGCGACGCTCGCCGAGGCCCGCCGCGCCGTCGCGCTCGCACCCTATGATCTCATCGTCCTCGACGTGATGTTGCCCGACGGCAGCGGCCACGCGCTCGCAGCCGAGATCCGGCGCCAACGCCTCGCGACGCGCATCCTCCTCCTCACGGCGCGCTCCCTCGAAGACGACATCGTGCAGGGCTTCGACGCCGGCGCCGACGACTACGTCGTCAAGCCCTATCGCCTGCGCGAGTTGATGGCCCGCGTCCACGCGCTCGTGCGCCGCGCGCCCGCTCCCCAAGCGCCCGAGCGCCGCCTCGCCACCTTCGCCGGCTTCACGCTCGATCTCGACGCCCGCGAGCTCCTCGCCGCCGACGGCACCCCCATCGTCCTCACCAAGACCGAGTTCGATCTCCTCGCCGCCTTCGTCGCCCACCCCGGGCTCGTCCGCACCCGCGATCAGCTGCTCGATGCCGCCTGGGGCGCCGACGTGCTCGTCGATCCGCGCACCGTCGACAACTTCGTCTCGGCCCTCAAGAAGAAGCTCGCCTGGTCCCCGTCCGCGCCCTGGCGCATCGTGGCCCTACGCGGCGTCGGCTATCGCTTCGAAATCGGCGCCGAGCTCGAGCGCTGACCCGGCGCGCTCATCCGAAGCGCTCGAACAGCGCGTCCGTCACATCATCGATGACGAGCATGCCCTCCGCGAGCGCCACCAGCCCCGCCGTCGCCGTCAGCAGCGCCAACACGACCAACACCGTCCCCATCTCGAGCCCGGCCGCGAGCGCTATCACCGGCGCGAGCGCGCCCGCGTACCATACCGTCCAGAGGACCTGATCGGTCCGCGCCGCCGACACCAGATCGCTGCGAATGAGCGAGCGCGCGACCAACTTCCCGATCGCCCCCAGAAACGCCGCGCGTCGCACCAACAGCGCGAGCGTGAGCGCGCCCGAAACACCCGCGATCGCCGCCGGCGGCAGCGCCACCTCGAGACCCACCAGCTTCACGATGCCCGCGAGTCCCGCGGCGACCGCGAGTGCCAACACGGCCAGAGCCGCCCGCTCGGCCACCACGGCCCCCCGGAGCCCAGCGAGCAACGCCGCCCGCCGCAAGACCCGCAGCGCGCGCCACTCGAACAGGTCCGCCGCGACCCACGCGCCCAGCGACACGACGATCGCCGCGGCCGCAATCCACGACGCGTCCGATCCGCGCGCCGCCGCGAAGAACCCGGCCAGAAAGCCATTGATGATCGTGATGGCGATCCGCCAGCGCATGCTCCTGCGAATCAGCTGCAGCGCGCCGCGAACCTCGACGGAGGTCATCTCGTGCGAAGGCGATGTCATGAGCTGCGCGCCCTCGGGTCCGGCGGCCGCCGACCCCCCCCACGTCCGGGCCGCGCACGCGGCTCCGCGAGCCGAAAGATGAGCCCCTCGAGCCGCAGCACCGGATCCACGCGCGACGACTTCAGCTCGAGCTCGGTCCGGAAGAACGCCTCGAAGGCCGTCCGCAGCATCGTCTGGTCGAAGCGCTCGACCTGTTGCGCGAGCTTCTGCGCGATGAACGGATGCGACAGCTTGAGCCGCGACTGCACCTCGTCGGGCCCACCACCGCGCGCGACGACCGCCTGCGCCTCGACCAACTGCCGGAAGTGCCGGACGATCATCGCCAGGATCCCGAGCGGACTCTCGCGCTGCTCGAGCATCGCCGACAGGTGCCCGATCGCATCCCGCGCGCTCTGCGCGCCGATTGCATCGACCAGCTCGAACACCGAATGCGCCCGCGTCGCCGCCAGCGCCTCCTCCACATCGAGCGCGCTGATCGCTTTCCCCGGCCCGACGAACAGCGACAGCTGCGTCAGCACCGTGTCGAGCATCAGCAGCGACGACCCGACCAGCTCGACCATCCGCCCAGCAGCGTCGTAGTCGAGCGGCTGTCCGGTCGCGCGCGCCCGCTCCGTGAGCCACTTCTGGGCATCGCGCGGCTTCATGAGCGGGTAGCTCAGGATGCGCCCGTTCTTCTTCACGCGCTTCATGAGCGCGCTCCGCCCGTCGAGCTCCGTCGCCTTCAAAATGAGCGTCGCCTCGCGCACCGGCGCCTCGCAGTAGCGCCCGATCTCCTCGCGATCCTCGGCCCGCTTGTCGAGCAGCTCCGCCGCCCGCACCACGATCGCCACGCGGCTCGCAAAGAGACCGATCGACCGACACGCCGCGACCACGTCTTTGGCGCCGCGCTTTCCCTCGGCCAGATCCACGCGCGTGACCGCCATCGGGTCGTCCGCACGCGGCACCGCCGCCGCCAGGATCCGCGCGATCGCGGCCTCGACCAGCCACGACTCCTCGCCCATGACGACCCACACGGGCGCCACGCCATCCTTCTTCAGGCTCTGTTCGAGGGCTCCGAGTTCCACGCGCGGACGCTATGCCGCGAGGGACGCCCTTGCAAGCACGCCAAGCACCGGGCAGCGCCGGGCGTGTGTCCCAGAGACAAGACCGTGCCCGTGCATTTTGTGGTTGACCGGCTCACGCCAGGTCGCTAAGGAATGAATGTTCGTTCCGCACGGAGACGCCCGTCGATGCCGCCCCCAGGTTCCGAGTCTGGCCCCAAGTCCGGCCCCAAGCGCGACGCCATCATGGCGGCCGCCCTGGCTTTGTTTGCCGAGCGTGGGTTTCACGGCGTTTCGGTCCCGGAGGTCGCCGCCAAGGCCGAGGTCGGTGCCGGCACCATCTATCGCTACTTCGAGAGCAAAGAAGCGCTCGTCAACGCGCTCTACCAGACCCACAAGGGCGCTGTCGGTGAGTCCTTGCTCAAGGATTTTCCATTCGACAAAGCGCCGCGCGACCAGTTTCACGCCTTCTGGACCCGCGTCATCGCGTTCGCGAAGAAGCACCCGCAGGTCGTGCGTTTCCTCGAGCTTCACCATCACGCGAACTATCTGGACGTCGAGAGCAAGAAGCGCTCGGCGCAGATGGAGGTCCTCGCGACGGGCCTCTTCGAAAAGACCGCGCGCCTGGGCGTCACCAAGAAGGTGTCCTCGGCGCTCATCATGGCGCTCGTCTGGGGTGGCTTCACGGGCGTGATGAAGGCGTTTTGGGAAGGGCGCTTGAAGCTCACCGACGACGTCATCGCCGACAGCGAGCAGTGCATCTGGGAGGCCATTCGCCTCTGATTTTTCGCTCGCCAGGCATCTGCCTGCGCGGGCTTTCTTTTGCCCGAAATTGGGAATGAACTTTCATTCCACGGCGCGACGCAGTTCAGGAGAACCGACATGGACAAGACCCCCAAGAAGACCCCGAAGACCATCCGCATCACCGGCGCCACCACCGGCATCGGCCGCCACGCCGCCTTGCACCTAGCCCGCCGCGGCCATCGCGTCATCGCGACCGGCCGCCGCGAAGACGCGCTCGCGAGCCTGCGTGACCAAGCGGCGGGCGAGCGCCTCGCGATCGAGACGCTCGTCCTCGACGTGACGAGCGCGATCTCGATTGCGGCATCGGTGCGTAGCGTCGACGCGCTGACCGCGGGTCGCGGCCTCGATGCCCTCGTCAACAACGCCGGCTACGGCCAATTCGGCACCGTCGAGGAGCTCACCGACGCCGACGTCCGCAAGCAGTTCGAGACGAACGTCTTTGGCCTGCTCGCGCTCACGCGCGCCTTCGCGCCGGCGATGCGCGAGCGCGGCGCGGGCCGCATCGTCAACGTCAGCTCGGTCGGCGGCCAGCTCTCGTTCCCGCTGTGCGGCGCCTACCATGCGACCAAGTACGCGGTCGAAGCGTTCTCCGATTCGCTGCGCTTGGAGATGCGCGGCTTCGGCGTCGGCGTGTCGATCATCGAGCCCGGGCCGATCCGCAGCGCGTTCGCCGATCGCGCGATCAGCAGCGTCGCTGCTTACCGCGACCCCGCGTCGCCGTATGCCGCGATGTTGGCGCGCGGTGATCAGATCATCGGTCTCAACGAGCGCTTCGCCGCCGATCCGATGACCGTCTCCAAAGCCATCGCGCACGCGATCGAAGCCCGCCGTCCGCGCGCGCGCTACGTTCGGCCGTTCAGCTCGTGGCTGTTGCTCCGCTTCCTGCGCGTCCTGCCGACCCCCGCGTTCGACTGGCTGGTCGCGCGCGTGATGTTCCAAATCAAGCGTCCCGGTCGCGCGCGCCGCGTCGCCGTCGCGCCTGCCGCAGCCGGCGCACCTCCATCCAAGCTCGCCGCCTGACCTGTTCGCGAGGGGCGCGAAGCGGCTGCTTTCGACCCACTCGCGCCGTCCACGCCCGACTCTGGAGAATCATCATGGCCCCATCCCACGTCATTCTGATCACCGGCGCCACCGCCGGTATCGGTCGCCACGCCGCCCTGCACCTGGCCCGGCGCCGCCATCACGTCATCGCCACCGGCCGTCGCGAAGCACAGCTCGCGACGCTGCGCGACGAAGCCGCCGCCGAGACGCTGCGGCTCGACACGCTCGTCCTCGACGTCACGAGCGCCGCGTCGATCGCCGCCGCCGCCCGCGCCGTGGACACGCTCACGGACGGACACGGCCTGGACGCGCTCGTCAACAACGCCGGCTTCGGTCAATTCGCGCCGCTCGAAGCCCTGACCGATGTCGACCTGCGCAAGCAGTTCGATACGAACGTCTTCGGTCTGCTCGCGGTGACGCGCGCGTTTCTTCCGGCGATGCGCGAGCGTCGCGCGGGCCGCATCGTGAATGTCAGCTCGGTCGGCGGTCGCTTCGTATTCCCGCTCGGCGGCGCCTATCACGCGACCAAATTCGCGGTGGAAGCGCTCTCCGACACGCTGCGCCGCGAGCTGCTCAGCTTCGGCGTCGGCGTCGCCGTCATCGAGCCCGGGCCGATCAAGTCCGAGTTCGGCGCGCGCGCCAATGACGCGGCCGACGCCTATCGCGATCCGAACTCGCCGTATGCCGACCTCCTCGCACGTGGCGACAAGATGCTCGACCTGAGCCATCGCTTCGTCGGCGATCCGATCGTCATTTCGAAGGCGATCACCGACGCGATCGAAGCGCGCCGACCGCGCGCGCGCTATGTCGCGCCCGCCAGCTCCCGGCTCATGCTCGCGTCGCTCAACCTCCTGCCGACGCCGCTGGTCGACTGGCTCGTCGCGCGCGTGATGTTCGGCGCGAAACCTCGACCCGGCGCGCGCTCGGCCGCCTGACCACGCGAGCGCCGCAAGCGGTCAGCGCCCAAACGCGACGTAGATCGACGCGCCCAACGCCACGATCGCCAGCACCATCGCCGCGATCCAACCCCCGTGTCCCTCCTCTCTCGCCTCGCCGACGCCTGCGCCCGCGCCCGCTCGCCCCGCGCCCGGAGCGTCCTTCGGCCGACCGAGATAGCGCGTCTCGACCCGAAGCGGATCGCGCCTGAGTGGAACACGCGATAGCGCGTCGCGCCCCAGCGGCTGGCGGTCCTCGCGCGCGACCTCCGCCTCGCGCCGAATACTCGCCCTGGCCGCCGGGTCCGCCATTGCCGCGCTGACCCGGGGCCCGCGCGCCCGCATCTCGTCCGGTTCCCGCAGCGCGCGCGGCGCGTCGCCCGCCGCGATCCCCCCCATCTCATTCGACTTCAGCTCGGCCCCCGGCCGAATCCCCGCGGGCAACATCCCGGGCCGCGGCGCGCCACTCTGCGTGTCGGTGTTCGTCTTGACGCGCGTCCGCACGCCGCGATTGGAGGGCGCCTCGAAGCTCTGCGTCGCCTCCTGTGCGAGCGTTGTCGCGAGCGCCTTGCGCGCGCGTTGATAGCGCCGCGTCTGCCCCGTCGCCTGCTCACCCCCGGCGGTCAAGCGCTCCGCGCGCTCCTTCGACGGCTTCGCCCCCGACGCCGTGCCGTCGCTTTGCTCCAGCACGTGTTTCATCGCGGAACTCCTTGGCCACGCCGCGGCCAAGCCTCGCGCCGGTCGCCTCTCGACCCCGGAGACTAGAACCCCTACTCGGATCTGCGCTCGGCACTTCGTCCGCCGATCGTGAGGCCAAAGTTTTGACCGACCGCGAACGTGCGCTCACCCGCCAGCTGTGCGTGTCTCAGCGGCGCTTGCGCTCGCGCCGCTTGCCGAACAAGAGCTCCTGCTCGAGGCGCGCCCGCTGCGCCGCATAGAACGCCATCAGGAACGCGTGCGTGTCGACGTCCTGACCTTCCGCCGGGCGCCATTTCAGCTTGGCTTGGATGCGATCGGCGATGGTCACCAGCAGCTCGTCCTCGACGCTCTTCGGATAGCGCCTTAGGACATCTTCGAGGATCTGCAGCTCGTGGATCCCATAGGTATCGAGCTGTTCCTTGGTGAACGCGTAGCGCGGCGGACTCGCCCCGACCCCGGGCCGTGCCACCACCGGCCCCTCGCCGCTCGCCACCAGATCCTGGAGCAGCGCCTCGGTCGGCGACTCCACGACGATCGTCCCGGCCACCAGATCGCCAACCCGCGCCTGGTACCGATTGAGCAGCGGAAGCAGGTGGATGATCCCGAGCCACAGCCAGCCGATCACGATCCACCCGTTCGACTCGAGCCCGATCATGCGCGGCTCGAGCAGCGCGAAGACCGGCAGAAACGTCTCGAACATCCGCGTCAGGTTGCGCGCGAAGACCAGATCCGACGTCAGCGGTCCGCCGTCGCGCGCGACGACCCGGATCCCGAGGACCCGCTTGCCAAGCGTCCGACCCTGCCAACGCAGCTCCGACCCGATGAAGTAGATGTTGAAGATCGGGATCGTCACGAGCGCGAACAGCTCGTGCGGCGCGAGGTCGTCGGCGATCCACAGCACCAGCGAACCGCAGATCGCCGACAGCGCGCTGAACACCGTGAGGTCCAAGAGGTACGCGAGCAGGCGCGACGACGCCGGCGCGACGGTGAAGACCAGCGGCACCTCGTCCGGGGTCGGGAGCAGGAGCCGGCGTCCGGTCACGGTGGGCTCGCTTCGAGAGCGAGCGCCTGCATGGCCTCCGCCTCGGCGCGCTCGCGCCGCCGGCCCGCGAGCACGAAATACGCGGTCCAGCCGATCGCCGTGACCGACAACACGGCGATGCGGAAGTCGATCGCCTGCACGACCTGTCGCAGGATGCCCTCGATGAGCGCCGCGACGAACAGCATCGCGACTGCCCCCATCGCGATCGCGGCGGCCTGTCGCCCGCGGATAGCCACGTTGTCGAGCCGTCGATAGCGCCCTGGGAAGACGACGCCATAGCCGATCGAGAGTCCCGCCGCGCCGCACAAAACGATCGCCAGGAGCTCGGTCACGCCATGCGGCATGACCCACGCAAAGAAGTCGAGCCCGAGCCCCTTGGACGCATAGAGCGCCCACATCGCCCCGAGCGCCGCCCCGTTCGTGAAGAGGAGCAACAGGACCGGGACGCCCGCCGCGAAGCCGAGCGCGAAGCACAAAATCCCGATGCGCGCATTGTTCGTGAAGAGGAACGCCGCCAGGTGCGCGAGCGCGCCGCCCTCGTCGACGTCTTGATACAGGATCGCCTCGAGGTCCTCCGCGCTCGACTCGGGCGTCCGCCCTTGGGCCTGCGCCTCCGGCACGAACGCGTAGTAGCGATCCGGATCCTGATCGGTCAGCGCGTACCCGGTCAGCACCCCGAGCAGCATCACGACGAGCGACAGCGCGAAGGCCCAGCGGATCCGCCGTACCGCCACCGGAAATGTCTCGGCGAAGAACGTCCCGATCGCCCGCAAGAACCCGCGCCGCCGCGCGTAGATCGCGAAGTAGGCGCGCGTCGCCAGGCCGTCGAGAAACGCGATGACGTTCTTGTCCAGCGAGATCGCGCGCGCCACCGACAGCGACGAGAGGACCCCGCGATAGAGCTGCGGCAAGCGCTGCAGCTCCTCGGCCGTGAGCTTATGGAGCCCGCGCCGCTCGACGCGCGTCACCAGCTCGCCGAGCTCGTGCCAGCTCTTTTCGCGCTCGCGGCGGAACTCATAGGACTTGAGGCGGAAGTCGCTCATCAGACGAGCTCACGGCGTTTGATCTCGAGGTACTGATTCAGGAGGCGCGTGTCGACGTGCGTCGGATCCGAGTCCAGACACAGCACCCCGCGGCGCCGGAGTCGCGACAAAACGACCTCGCGCTCGCGCACCGCGGCGTCGGCCACCACCGATCGTTGCAGGGCGATGAGGTCTGCCGGCGCCGCCGCGGACACGCGCTCGAGCAGCGGATCGCGCAGCGACACGAAGACGACCAGGTGCCGCGCGGCCAGTCGCTGGAGGTTCTCGACCATCAGCTCGGCGGTCGTGGCGTCCACGAAGTCGGTCATCACGACGACCAGCGAACGCCGATGGAGGCGCTGAAGCAGCGCCGTCAGGCCCAGCGTGAAGTTCGTCTCGGAATCGCTGTACGCGAGCCCGCCCGAGACCGCGAGCATGTTTCGGAAGGCGCCCATCCCGGCGCGCGGCTCCGTGAACGTGCCCGGCTTTTCGTCGAACGCGAAGAGCCCGACCCGATCACCCGAGCGCACTGACACGAACGCCAGGAGCAGCGCCGCGTGGATGGCGTGGTCGACGCGCGGCACGCCGCCCAGCGGCTCGGCCATGAGGTGCCCGGTGTCGAGCGCGACGATGACCTGCCGATTGCGCTCGGCGCGGAAGTGGCGCGCGAGCAGATGCGTGTGTCGCGCCGACGCCTTCCAATCGATGCTGCGCCGGTCGAGGCCGGGCATGAAGTCGCGCAGCGAGTCGAACTCGGTGCCGTCCCCGAGGTAGCGCTCGATGCGCAGCCCGCTCCTGTGCTCGCGCGCCGCGAACTTGAGCGCCAGCTGGCGCACGGCCGAGATGTTCGGCACGGCCTCGACGCGGCGGTCGACGACCACGACGAGCGTGCGCTGCAAGAGCCCGAGCGGCCCGCGCCAGCTCAGCCACACGCGCTCGATATGCGCCTCGCCGCGGCGCCGCGCGCGCAGATCGAAGTGAAGGACCGTCTGCCGATCGCCACGACGGATCTCGGCCCGCTGCCGCTCGGCGGCGACGAGCGTCGGCGACAGATCCGGCCGCACCCAGGCATGGATCGCGGCCTGCCAGCCATGGGCCCAACGCAGGCGCACCTCGAGCGTCGCCGCATGGCCGACGTAGAGCACCTCCGGCGTGGCCACCTGCAACTCGAGCGCACTCGGGTGCGCCGTGAAGAAGAGATCGGCGACCAGACCCAGCACCAGCCCCGCCCAGCACGCGAGCCAGAGCGCCCACAGCGCCGGCGCGATCAGCACCGGCACGACCGCCAAGACGGTCGCAGCGGCAACGATGAGAACGGCGCGGCGCGAGGGGTGCACGGAGGCATGAGAACCGAATCGCGGCGCGACGGCAACCCGGCCATGATCTCTCTGTCGCTAGTAGATAAACCTCTAATTCGTGGCAAGTATCGCGTAACAGAAGTTGTCGTCGTACCTACAGCACTAAAGTCCCGCTCGCGCCACCCGGCAGACAAAGATGTCGAAACCGGCGGCCCCCACCTAGGCGGCGCTCGGACCCTATGCTACGGAATCGAGCGTTCGCCTGCTCTTCCGAGGAGAGCAGGCTCCCACCAGAGCGCGGCCGGCCACGGGCGGGCGCGGTCGACGGGGTGGCCGATCGCGCCGGACATTGTCGGTTTCTCGGGCCTGGATGGTGCCAATCGCGCGCGCGCACCCGGACGGTGCTCGCCTAGTCAGGGTTGAGGGTCATGTCGAAGAAACTTTTTGTCGGTGGGCTCAATTGGGTGACCACCGATGCCGGTCTCAAGCAGGCGTTCGAACAGTTCGGTGCCGTCGCGGAAGCGAAGGGCATCT